>JBBQNO010000059.1:0-13050 GCA_038330045.1 Actinomycetales bacterium
TCGCGGCGACCGCCGCGGATGGGGAGACGGGGGTGCAGTCCGTGACGATCCAGGTACAGCCCGTGGGCGGGGCCACCTGGACGACGCTGTGTACGGACACGACGTCGCCCTACTCCTGCCCGTGGACCACCACAGGGATGAACGACGGCGTCTACGACATCCGGGCGCGCGCCACGGACGGAGCCGGCAACACCAGCACCTCCAGCTCAGTGCGCACCACGGTCGCCAACAACGTCCTCGTCGTCCTTGCCTCCCCCGCAGACGTCATCAAGGGCACCGTGCCCCTGCAGGTCAACCTGTACAAGACGGGCACCGTTAACTACACCGTTCGCATCCAGATCGCCCCTGCCGGCACCACGAGCTGGAGCACGGTTTGCAACAACCTGGCATCCCCGTACACCTGCTCGTGGAACACCACCACCGTCGCGAACGCCGACTACGACCTACGGGCCGTGGCCGTCTCAGGGTCGACCACCCACATCTCTGCCACCGTCGCCGACGTCCTCGTGGACAACCAGGCGCCAACGGTCACGATGACCGACCCGGGCAGCCCGCTCAGCGGCATCCGCACCTTCGCGGCGACGGCCACGGACGCCCCCTCGGGGGTGGCCCAGGTCGTCATCCAGTCCGCGCCCACCGGGTCCACGACCTTCTCCACCGTGTGCACCCTCACCGCAGAGCCCTTCTCGTGCCGCCTCGACACCACCCAGTTGATCGACGGGAGTTATTCCTTCCGTGCCGTGGCCACCGACGAGGCCGGAAATGTCACCACCTCCGCAGTCGTCACGAACCGCTTGGTCGACAACACGGTCTCTTCGGTATCCCTGGACGAGGTCGCTGCCTACCTCACCGGCGCGGTCAACATCACCGCGACGGGCAGCTCCACCGCGGGAGTCACGTCCATCCGGATCCAGCACGCCGTGAGCGGCACGACGACCTGGACCGACATATGCACCGATACCACCAACCCCTACGCCTGCACCTGGGACACCACCAAGTTTCCCGACGGCGTCTACGACCTGCGGGCGGTCATGGTCGATGGGAGCGGTGGCCAGACCACCTCCTCCGTGCTGAGCGCGCGCCGGATCGACAACTCACCGCTGCGGGCCTTCGACGTCCAGACGGCCAACGGCGGTGGCACGGCCGGCAGGATCGACGCCGGTGACGTCGTGACGCTGACCTTCAGCGAGCAGGTCGCGTTGGCGTCGGTCACCAGCGGGTGGACGGGTGCAGCCCTGCCGGTGAGTGTGCGGGTCCGGGACGGAAACCTCGTCGGTCTCAGCAACAAAGGCGACACGCTCGACGTGTTGCGCTCCGGCGGGACCGTCAACCTGGGGTCAGTCAACCTGCGAGAGGACTACATTAAGACCACCAAGACGGCCACCTTCCCCGCCACGATGACGGCCACGACGATGATGGTCAACGGCGTCCAGGCCACCCGGATCACGCTAACCCTGGCCTCGCCTGCCAGCGGCAAGGTGTTGCGGACGGTGAGCATAGCGACGGCCATCGTGTGGACCCCCTCGGGGGCAGTGCTCGACCTCTTCGGGCGGGCCTCATCCATCGCTCCGGTGACGGAATCCGGCACGCTGGACCAGGATTTCTGATGAGCGGGGGCCCTACACCCACCAAGATGCACAGACTGCTCGTGGTGGAGGACGACCACTGCATCGCGATACTCCCGATGCGCACCATCGGGGGTGCGGAAGTGGTCAAAGTGGTCGAGGCCGGTGAGAACTACGCGACTGGTTCCGTGGTGTGAGTTCCTTCGGGTCCGTTGATCCATGCCGCTTTGGGCGAGGCCCCTGCGTGGACGGACGTGCTATGAACCACTGGTATTAACTCACCTGCACACGCAGGGCGATGAAGAGGTCAGGAGCCGTCGACATCGCCGAAGGGTGGCGGCTGCCGCAAGACAGGTAGGTCTGGTTCCGTCGCGTAAGGGGCCGGATCGGTAGGGTTATCAGCGATGCTCGCCGACCTTCCGATTGCAGTCGAAATAATGCTCAAGTCCGTGGTGGTCTTGGGTGCCTTTTTGACGCTCCCGTTGTTGGTGGGCCAGGCCGAGCACAAGGTGATGGCCCACATGCAGGGACGGCTCGGCCCGATGGAGGCTGGCTTTCACGGGATCGGGCAACTCGTCGCTGACGGCATCAAGTTCACCCAGAAGGAGGACATCACCCCGGCGGCCGCGGACCGGCACGTCTTCCGACTGGCCCCTGCCGTCTCCCTGATTCCCTACCTGGTGGCGATGGCGGTCGTCCCCTTGTCGGCCACGTGGGTGGCTGCCGACATACCCGCGTCCTTGTTGTTCGTGCTCGCCGTGACCTCGATTGGGGTGGTGGGCACGCTCATGGCGGGCCTGAGCAGCGGAAACAAATACTCACAGCTCGGGGGTATGCGGGCGGGGGCCCAACTCGTCAGCTACGAGTTGCCGATGGTGCTGGCTGCAGCCTCGGTCGCTCTCGCGGCCGGGTCGCTGTCGTTGATCGAGATCGCGGAGGCGTGGACGCCGCTGTGGCTCGTCTGGCAGTTACCGGGTTCCTTCGTGTTCTTCGCCTGCGCCGTTGCGGAGTTGCAGCGCACGCCCTTTGACGCCCCCATTGCGGACGCCGAGATTGTCTTCGGCCCCTTCACCGAATATTCAGGGCTACGGTTCGCCTTCCTGCTGCTGGCCGAATACGCCGGGATCGTCCTCTTCTCCGCGCTCTTCGCGGTGCTCTACCTCGGCGGCTGGTCCGGCCCGTGGTCTGAGACGGTCGGCGCACTCTGGACGATCCTTAAGGGCCTCGTCATCGCACTCGTCATCATCTGGCTGCGCGTAGCCTGGCCTCGCGTGCGCGAAGATCAACTGCAGCGGTTCGCATGGACCGTGCTTCTGCCGCTGGCGCTGCTACAGCTCGCCATCACCGGGATAGGGGTCGTGGTGTTCGCATGAAAGGTATGATCAAAGGTCTGAAGACGACCGCCAAAACCCTGGTCGGAACACCTCACACCCGGCAGTACCCGCACGTCGAGCCAGACCTGCCCGACCGCTCGCGGGGCGTCATCGCGCTGCTCGCCGACAACTGCACCTCGTGCATGTTGTGCGCTCGCGAATGCCCCGACTGGTGCATTTACATCGACAGCCACAAAGAGACCACCGAGCCTGGCCTCGAGGGTGGTCGCGCAAAAACTCACAACGAGCTCGACCGCTTCGATATCGACTTTTCGCTGTGCATGTATTGCGGCATCTGCATTGAGGTCTGCCCCTTCGACGCGCTGTTTTGGGCCCCCGATTTTGCCTACGCCGACGGAGATATCCGTAACCTTCTGCATACCAAAGAGCGGTTGGGGGAGTGGATGGACACGGTCCCTGATTCCGTCCTGCCGCCTAAGGTCGCGCAGCAGCTGGGCCGAGTCGGGGACGAGACGACACCGCCAGGACCGGCCGAGTGAGCCTGCGCGACGCGCTGTTCGTTGCGATTGGGTGCATCAGCGCCGCCTCGGCGATCCTGGCGGTGACCTCGCAAGCGGTGCTGCACGCTGCCCTATGGCTCGTGGTGTGCCTCGGCACGCTCGCGGGCTGCTATCTCGTGCTCGGTGCTGAGCTTATTGCCTTGGTCCAACTGCTGGTGTATGTCGGCGGCGTAGTGGTCATCGTGCTCTTCGCCTTGATGCTGACTCGTTCTGGTCCGGGCGACGCAGCCCTCTCAACCTCGAAGGCTCACCGCGCGCTCGCCGGGGTCGTCGCAGCCGGTGTAAGCATCCTGCTGGGGACCGCCCTGGTGGCGATGGTCGGCTGGGAGCAGGTCGAACTGGCTGGGCCTAGCAACGCCGACATTGGCGCCCAGATCTTCGACACCTGGGTATGGCCGTTCGAGCTGCTCTCCCTGTTGCTGTTGCTCGCCCTCATCGCCGCGATCGCCGTGGCCCGTGGAGCCGGCACCACCGAGGATGTCGGATGAACCCGACCCTGCCCTACCTGCTGGCCTCGGTGCTTGCAGGTGCCGGATGCTATGGAGTCCTGGCCCGCCGTAACGCCGTGCTGATGCTGATCGGCGTCGAGTTGATCCTGGCTGCCGCCGGGTTGATCCTGGTGACTTCCAGCGTCTTCAACCCCGACGGATACGCCTCCGGCATGGTGCTGACGATGTTTATCATCACGATTGCGGCCGCCGAGGTTGTGGTGGCGTTGGCGGTCTTCATGGCCCTCTACCGCGCTCGCGGACACGTGGATCTGCTGCCCGACGACCGTGACTTAGCTGACGACACAGGCAGTGGCGACACGCGCGCGGAGGCGAACTGATGGACTGGTTGCCTTGGCCTGAGTTCACTCTGCCGCACTTGCCGATATTTGGCTTGCCGCTGCCCGACGTGCCCGCAATCTCGTCGGCCGTGGGCACGCCCGCGCAGTGGATGATCGGCTTCCCACTGCTCGCCGCAGTGCTGGCGTTCTACGTGCCGCCGCAATGGGCCCGTGCCGCGGGGTGGACGGTCTTGTGGGCCGGGCTCGCCGGGCTGCTCACCGCGATCTGGCAGGTCTACCGGGTGGCCACCGCGGGTGAGCCGCACAGCGCCTCCACGATCGGGTTGGTGCCGCTTGGTGAGCTCGCGGTCCCACTGATGCTGTCGGTCAACACGTTGATGGCCATCACCGCGCTTACCGTGGCGTTGGTCGCGCTGATCGTTCAAGCCTTCGCACGGTGGTACCTCTGGTACGACCCGAATTATCGTCAGTTCGCCGCCACGGTCGCGCTCTTCACCGCCGCCATGATGCTAGTCGTTCACTCCGGCGACGTGATCTTGACGCTCATCGGGTGGGAGGTCATGGGCTGGTGCTCTTATCTGCTCATCGGCCACCACAGCACCAAGCCCTCAGCGCAGCGGGCCGCAACCAAGGCGCTCATCGTCACCCGGGTGGCCGACATCGGCTTCGTTCTGGGCCTCGTGGCCCTCGCTGCGGGGGCGGGCAGCACCTCCATCTCCGACATCGTCGATCACTGGTCGGCCCGGCCGGGGACGCCCTTGACCATCGCCCTACTGCTGCTGATCACCGGGGTCGCCGGAAAGTCGGCGCTCTTCCCGTTCCATGACTGGTTGCCCGATGCGATGGAAGGACCCACGCCAGCCTCTGCGCTTATCCACGCAGCGACCATGGTGGCCGCTGGCACCGTTGTGTTGGCCCAACTGTTTGCCGTGTTGACGGCCAGTGACGTCGCGCGCCTGACGTTGGCGGTGCTGGCCAGCGCCACGACCCTGCTCGCCGCGCTGCTGGCCTTCGCGCAGCCCGACCTCAAGCGCCTGCTCGCCTGGTCAACGGTGAGCCAAGTGGCGCTGATGCTGGCTGCCCTCGCGGCGATCCCCGCGAGCGCTGGCCCCGACACCGCTCTGCTCCACCTCATGTCGCACGCCGTCTTCAAAGCTTTGCTGTTCTTGACGATGGGGTGGTTGGCGGTGCTGACCGGCGGCACGTTGGTGGTCTTCGCCGTCTCGGGCGCACGCCGGTATGCCTCCGTGACGCGGCCTTTGGGCTTTGGGTTGCTGGCCCTGGCTGGGGTGCCACCCTTCGTCGGGTTTTTCTCCAAAGAGTTGATCCTGACCGCCGCCGAGGCCGGGTCGGCCGACGCGGGAGGGTCGCTGGCCGCCACGATCGTGCTGGCCACGGTGGGTGCCGGGGCCCCGCTGACCGCCGCCTACTGCATGAGGGCCTGGCTCATCCTGAACCGCCCGGACCCGGCAGCAGCAGCGAGGCCCGCAGCGACTCCGCGCCGCCGCTCCGTAGAAGGCATCGAAGAGCTCTTCGCCGCCCCGGAAGTGATCCACGACGCGGTAGGGATCGAAGAAGCCGAGTCGGCCATCTCCTCAACCGCCCGCGCCGGCATCACCACCCTGACCGCCCTGACGATCGTGGGCGGCATCTTGCCCTTCACGTCCCTCGTTGACGTCGAGCTGACCTTCAACGTGCCGCTGCTCCTGGCCTCGTTGACCCTGATGGCGGCGGCTGCTGTCGCGGTGTGGGCCGCCTCGCGCGGGGTGCGCACGCGGGATGCTGCCGCGCGGCTGCCCGCCTCGCTGCGCCTAGCCGCCGAGCAAGGCTTTGGGGGCGACACGGCCTACCAAGTGGTGGTGGCCCGACCGACGCTGGCTCTGGCACGGGGAGTGACCTGGCTGGACCACCACATTCTTGACGGATATGTGCGCAGCGCCGGCCACGCGGCGACCTTTGTGGGCGCGGCCAGCGAGCGATTTTCGCCGGTCAAGCCGGCCCCGGCCCTCGTGTTGGTCCTCGCGGGGGTCCTGATCTTTGCCGTGCTGGGGGTGCTGCTCGGATGAGCGACGCCGCAATCCCACTCGCCCTGGCTCCACTGTTGTGCGTCGCGGCCGCCCTGCTGATCGCCGATCGGGTCGGCGAAGGCCTGCCGCTGCGCGTGATCCGGTATGCCGCTATCGGTGCCGCATTCGCATCGCTGGCCGGCGCTGCCGCTATCGCCTGGTACGAGCCGACGATCGATCTGGTGTGGATCCCCTCGCTGGGCGTGCGCCTCGACTTCGCCACCGACGGCATCAGCACCCCGCTGGTGCTGCTGAGCGCCGTGGTCGGGGTGATCGCCGTCAGCTTGCGCTACGAAAAACCGGTCGACCCCGACGTCCCGGAAGAGACCGCGCCCCTGCACACCCGGTATGCCGAGCCCGGGGTCGCGACCTACTACGGCGCCTTGGTGCTCGTGCTCTTCGGGGCCATGGTCACCTTCCTGGCCCGCGACGCGGTGGTCTTCTTCGTGGGCTTCGAGACGGTGCTGATCCCGATGTGGGTGCTGATCGCTCGCCACGGGGACGCCTCCAACGCGGCGCGCCGCGAAGGTGCGGCGGTGCGGTTCTTGCTAGTGACCGCTTTGGGCTCCACCCTCATGCTTCTCGGCATCTTGGTCATGGCCACGGCGGCCGGCAGCACCGACCTCGATGTCTGGGCCACCCAGGCTGGCGCGTCGATGAGCGGCTCGCAGCACCTGGCCGTTGCGGTGCTGTTGCTGGTCGGCCTGGGGCTGAAGGTGCCGATCTGGCCGCTGCACACCTGGCTCCCGTGGGTGCACGCCACCGCTCCGACGGCCGGGTCAGTGTTGTTGGCGGCGGTCCTGCTCAAGATGGGCACCTACGGCATTGTGCGGCTCGTGATCCCGGGGGCTCCCGATGGGTTCGCCACCGTGGCGCCGGTGCTGGCTGGGTGCGCCGTGGTCGGGATCATCTGGGCGGGTTTGGCGGCGCTCGTCGAGCAAGACCTGAAGCGACTCATCGCGTGGTCCTCGATCGCTCACCTGGGGTTTGTCGTGCTCGGGCTCGCAGCGGGCACCGAAGCCGGTATGCAGGCCGCCCTGTTCGGCAACATCGCGCACGGGGCGATCTCGGCGCTGCTCTTCGTCGTGGTCGGCGCACTTAAACACCGCTGGGGCTCAGCTGATCTGAGCACCGTTCGCGCTGCAGTGCGCGAGGTCAGCCCCCGACTCGGCTTTGGGCTGATCCTCGGGCTCGCGGCCTCGATGGGGCTGCCCGGTCTGGCCGGATTCTGGGGGGAATTCGGCGCGATTTACGCCGCCTGGGAGCCCGCCGCGAGCCGGCACGGTGGATGGTTCACGTTCTTCGCCGTGCTCGCAGCGGTGGGTGCTGCGATCGCCGCCGCCTACAACGTGCGGGTGATCCGCGAAGTCTGGGGCGGGGACGCGACTCGACCGGTGATCGCCGACGCCACCGGGGTTGAGCGCGGCTCCATCGCGGTCTTGGTGCTGATCGTCGTCGCACTGGGGGTCTATCCGTTGAGCGTGCTGGAGATCACCGAGCCAGCCGTCGCCGCCCTGTGGACGTTGGGGGGCGCAGGCCGATGACCCTCGACCTCAACCTGATCGCGCTGGCCCCAGTGCTGGCTCCGGCGATTGCTGCCGTGCTGGTGCTTATTCTCGACGTCATCATGCCCGCGGCCCGCACGTCGCACCTGGCCATCGTGGTGCTGGGCTTGGCCGCGGGAGCGGCCGCGACGGTGCCCGGGCTCGGACTGGCTGCTGGCGGTGCAACGCAAGCACTCTGCATACCCGGTGGGTCGTGTCTGTATGAGGCCAGTTCGCTGACCTCTGGCCTGCAGCTGTTGGCGTTGCTCAGCGCGATTGTCGTGGTGGTGCTGGCCTGGGACGACTGGGCCATTGGAAGTGGTGGGCGGACCGCTGTGCTCGCGACGTTGCTCCTGGGAGCGACCGCTGGGGTGGTGGCCGTTCCCGCTGCCGGAGACCTTGCGTCGCTGCTGGTTGCGCTGGAATTGGCGACACTGCCTTCGGTGGCCTTGGTGGCTTTGGAGCACCGTTCGTCGCGTGTGCCCGTCGCTATTGACGGTGCGGTGGCCTTGCTGACGACGTCGTTGCTGTCGTTTGCGCTGCTAGCCCTCGGGGTGGCGCTGTGGGTGACGGCAACCGGGACCGCGGTGCTCGACCCGGAGACCGTGGTGGCCGCAGCCAGCGACCCACAACAACTGGTCGTGTTAACGATCGCGGGCGTGTTTGCGCTCGCGGGGATGGCCTTCAAGCTCTCCGCTTTCCCCTTCCACGCGTGGACCCCGCTGACCTATCGCGGTGCTGCGCTCCCGGTGACCGTGTATCTGGCAACGGTGTCCAAAGTCGCGGCCCTAGGCGGCATCATCGTCATCGTCCACGCGCTGTCCGGTGCAAGCGCGACGAGCTTGGTTGCCGTCGCGGCCTTGGCCGCGCTCAGCATGACGGTGGGCAACGCGGTCGCGCTGCGGCAGAACAACCTGGTGGGGCTGCTGGCTTGGTCGACGGTGGCCCAAGCGGGTTGGGTGCTGCTGCCGCTCGCGACACTGTCGTCGAGAGCCACTCGCGCCGCCGCGGGATACCTTGCGGTCTACGTCGTGGCCACGCTGCTGGCGTTCGTGGTGGTCATCGTCGTTGCTCGCGAGCGGGGACTGCGGCTCCGTGACCACGAAGGCCTGCTCGCACGGCGCCCCCTACTGGCCCTGCCGTTAGCGTTTGCGTTGCTTGCCCTGGCCGGTCTGCCGCCCGCCGTGGTCGGTCTCGTCGCCAAGATCGTGGTGCTCCGCCCGGTCGCCGGTGAAGGTATGTGGTGGCTCGCGGTGTTCGCCGCGCTGAACGTCGCCCTGGGGATCGCGGTCTACGTGCGCTGGATCGTGGTCATTGCCACTCGCCCCGCTCGGGTGGACGCGCTGACTCAGGCGGCCCGCGACGCTGCGTCTGCCGACGGCGATGTCGCGGCGACGTCAGGCGCGGTGCCCCCGGCTTCCGCCGTGCTGATCGTGCTGCTGACCGTCGCCTTGGTGGGGACCAGCATCGTGCCGATCGGCATCTTCTAACGCTTGGGTTCCTGCGCGGAACAGCAGGTGAGGGCTGTACGTTCCACTGTCATGCATAAGCATTTCAACGGTGTGAAGACCGCGTTCCTTTTCGGTGGCATCTTTGCCGTTCTGCTCGGCATGGGTGCGGTGATCGGCAACGGGCGATTCATCTGGGCCTTCGCGCTGCTCGGAGTCGCAATGACCGCATACGGGTATTGGAACTCCGACAAGCTGGCGATTAAGGCCATGCGCGCCTACCCGGTGACCGCGGACCAACAGCCGGAGATGTACCGGATCGTCGAGGAACTCTCTGCGCGCGCCGAACAGCCGATGCCCAAACTTTTTGTGAGTCCAACGGCCGCGCCCAACGCCTTTGCCACCGGTCGCAACCCCAAAAACTCGGCCGTATGTTGCACCGAAGGCATCCTGCATCTGCTCGACGAGCGTGAGCTGCGCGGGGTGCTCGGCCACGAACTGATGCACGTCTACAACCGCGACATCTTGACCTCGTCCGTGGCGGCCGCGATCGCCGGTGTGATCACGTCCGTGGCCCAGATGACGATGTACATGTCGATCTTTGGCGGGAACCGCGAGAACGGTGGCAACCCCATCGCGATGCTGGCCATGGCCTTGCTGGCTCCGTTTGCCGCCACGGTCATCCAGTTGGCGATCAGCCGCACCCGCGAATACGACGCCGACGAAGACGGTGCGGCGTTGACCGGTGACCCCCTGGCGTTGGCCTCGGCACTGGCCAAGCTTGAACGCGGGACCGCTGCGGCCCCCTTGAAGCCCGAGCCGGCTTTGCAGAACGCGGCGCACATGATGATCGCCAACCCGTTCCGCGCGGGCGACGCGAAGGCCCTCTTCGCGACACACCCTCCTATGGCGGACCGGATCGCCCGCCTCGAAGCCATGGCCGGCGGTCAGCAGCGCTTCTGAGCCGGTCGACTGAGCAGGTCTGAGATGGAGCCTGTGGATGGGCGAACGGGTGTGTCACCAACCTCTGACAGGCTCGGCCCACCACAACGACGGAGAACATCATGGGCCGCACCTATCAGCAACGCCGACGCGCGAAAGCTCAGCAGCGCCGCGCGCACCGCAATGACGCCGAGCCACGCTCGGCCGCAGCGGGTAACGACGCTTCCGGTGGCTCCTGCGCCGGTGCGGCGTCAGCGTTGCTTCGGGATCGCCCCCAAGCCCAGCACAGGGTCGTTGATCTGCTCCATGCGTTGACCTCCGGCAACCCACGCGAGATCGATGACGCTCTGATCGCCCTCGGTGGTGTGTGTTCGGACGCCTCGGGCCAGCGCCATGTGGCGGTCGTCTTAAGTGAACTGCTCCACGAGCGGCTGACGTGGGCCTGGCTGCACGGGTGGGAACCGGCTGATTTGTTTCGTTTCGCGGCCCGCAAACTTCAGACCGCTGAGGTCAGGGTGCTCGAGGATGCCGTCGTCACCGATCTCGCTCGGTATGCCGAGCTGACCGTCGAGGCTCGCTGGTTCGCTGAACTGCGCGAGGCTGAGGTGCAGCGGTGGTGGGATCGCGACACCGATGCCTTGCGCGCACGCGGCCGGACCGCCGCGGGAGGTTTCAGCGGGGTGTGTGAGCACGCGGCCAAGGTGCTGTTGCTGCTCTCTGAGCTCCCGCCACTGCCGATGCTGGGGCCGCCACCCGGAAAGGCAAAGCGGCGGGAGGCCGAGCCGGTCGCGGCGGCTGAGGTCGAGGAGCGCATGCTCACCAGGGTGCGTTTGCTCTTAGCCAAAGCTGAATCCACCACCTTCGAGGCCGAGGCGGAGGCCTTCACCGAAGGTGCCCAGAAACTGATGGCCAAGCACTGCATCGACGTGGCGATGCTCGAGGCGTGTGACGGGCGTGCTCACGTACCGGCGAGCCGCCGGATCGGTGTCGACCGACCGTACGAAAATGCCAAGGCCTTGCTGCTCACCGTGGTCGCGGAGGCCAATAGGTGTCGGCCGGTGTGGAGTCAGGAGTTCGGCTTCATGACCGTGCTCGGCTTCGAGGCTGATCTCGACGCCACCGAGACGCTCTTCACATCGTTGCTAGTGCAATCGACTCAAGCACTACAGCGCGAGGGGTCCCGGCGTGACGGCATCGGGGGATCCCGCACGCGTGCTTTCCGCAGCTCATTCCTCACCGCGTACGCTTCCCGCATCGGCGAGCGACTGGCCGATGTGATCGAAGCGGAGACTCAGGCGGCGGCCGGAGAGCGAAGTGACAGTGCGGCGGGGTCGGGCAAGGCCGGTGAGCTCGTCCGCGTGCTGGCGGATCGTTCTGAGGCGGTGGATGCGGCGACCGCACAGCTGTTCCCCAGCGTTCGGCAACGCCGAGCGAGCGCGCCACGCGACCACGAGGGCTGGTTGTCCGGCCGATCGGCGGCCGACCGTGCCTCCATTGGACCAGGCCGAGAGCACGTCGGCGACGGACGCTAGGTCCGACCGCCGCTCGCAGCCCCTAGCGCAGCGTCTTCAGTGCCCCGGCCCAGCGCTCGGTCTGGTCGAGCATGGTGGTGATGTTGCGGGCCTGGAAGTCGTGGGGGGTCATCACGCTGTAGTCCTGCATGTCCTCGAAGATCGAAACAGAAACCTGAGCTCGTACGGTGGCAACCTGCAGCTCACCGAGGATTTGCTTCAGCGCCTCGGCGGCCCGCAACCCGCCAGAGCTGCCGTAGCACACGATGCCTGCGGCCTTGTCATTCCACTCGGCATACAGGAATCCAGCGCGTTCTTCAGTTGCCCGGGGATGCCGCGGTTGTATTCGGGGGTGACGAAGATGAAGCCGTCGTATGACGCGACCATGGCTGACCAGGCCTTAGCGTGCTCGTGGGTGTATTGCTGCGTCGAGGCCGGCTGGGGCTCGTCGAGGTTCGGCAACTCCAGCTCGGCAAGATCAATCAAATCGTAGGTGGCGTGCTCGCGACCTGCGGTGGCTGCGAATATCCATTCGGCCACCGCGGGGCCAACTCGTTGCGGGCGGCTCGAGGCGATGATGACGGCAAGTTTGAGGTCAGTGGTCATGGTGTCTTTGGTTTCGAGTAGTTATCTGCGGTTGGTGAACTGGACTGCGAAGTCGAGGTCGGCCTCGCGCAGCATCTGCTGAACGGCCTGCAGGTCGTCACGCGATTTGGAGGTGACGCGCACCTCGTCGCCCTGGATCTGGGTCTTGACCGACTTCGGGCCATCGTCGCGGATCATCTTGGTGACCTGCTTGGCCTGCTCGGAGGTGATGCCGTCCTTGAGGGTTGCGTCGAGGCGGCACTCTTTGCCGGAGATGCGCGGCTCGCCATCGTCGGACAGGTCCAAGGCTTTGAGGGAAACGCCACGCTTGACCATCTTGGTCTGCAGCACGTCGAGCACGGCCAAGCAGCGCTCGCTGGTCGAGGCCCTCATGTGAATGGCTTCACCAGCTAGCTCGACCTCAGCACCGACTCCGCGGAAGTCGAAGCGTTGGGCGATCTCCTTGGCTGCCTGGTTCACCGCGTTCATCAGCTCTTGTTTGTCGACCTTGCTGACGACGTCGAACGAGGAGTCGGCCATGGCGGGTTCCTTACTCTTAGTGGGGGGGCTCGATTGGCACTGACCCCCGTGGTGACTGTTATTGTTTCATCCGTTCAGCGCGGCAGGTTGTCCGAGCGGCCAATGGAAGCGGACTGTAAATCCGCCGGCGTAGCCTACGCAGGTTCGAATCCTGCACCTGCCACC
>JBBQNO010000060.1:0-12627 GCA_038330045.1 Actinomycetales bacterium
GGGTTCACGGTCGGCCGGAAGGACACAGAGAAGGAGGCGCAGGCTCATGTCTAAGACCTCCCGCAACTCTCTGGTCTTGCTCGCCGCGATCATCGCCATCTTCATCGTGGCCGTCGTGCTCGGCACAAAAGCGGCTGATTCCAAAGGCGTAGCGTTCGGCGGCACGGATAGCGCAGCCACCAGCGCCATCGAAGACACCGGCTATGAGCCCTGGTACGAGCCGATCATGTCCCCCGCCGGTGAAGTTGAGTCAGGACTGTTCGCGTTACAGGCCGCCGTTGGAGCGGGAGCAGTCGGCTTTGCCTTAGGCACCCTGCGTGAGCGCAGCCGCAATCGGGCCGCCAACGCCAAGATCGCTGAGCGGGCAGATGGCCCGCCTAGCGCTTGACGATGCCGCCTGGTCGGGTGCCTGGCGCACCCGTTCGGTGGCCGAGAAGTCACTGCTTTGCTTCGGGCTGCTGGCCCTGGCGATCACCTCGCCTGGTCCTGCCTTCAGCGGGGCCGTGCTCATCTTTGCCATCGCGTGTGCGCTACTGATCGCCCAGGTCCCGCGATCGACATACTGTGTCGCCGTCGCGGCACCCGCGACGTTCTTGCTGATCTCTCTGCCAGCGATTGCGGTCAGCATAGGCGCCAATCCGATAGACGCGGTGGCTTCACTCGGGCCAGTCCACCTGGAATCGGCAGGAGTGGATCAAGCCATCGCGGTCGGGGTCCGCTCCGTCGCAGCGATGGCGGCGATGCTGTTGTTGCCGCTGACCACCCCGATGGTTGATCTGCTGGACGGCATGCGGCGACTGCGGGTGCCGGAAGCGCTGATCGACATCGCCGCGCTGGTTTACCGGATGTTGTTCTCACTGCTCGATTCCGTGGCCGCTATCCGCGAGGCCCAAACCGCGCGCCTGGGCTATGCCGGTTCGCGACAGGCCCGCAACTCCTTTGGCCTCCTGGGGGCTGCGGTGTTGCAGCGAGCGTGGGTGCGCTCACAACGTTTGGAGCAAGGACTGCTCGGGCGTGGGTATGCCGGCTCCCTGGCGACCCTGAACGAGCCTGTTCCTGTTGACCGCAGGTTCGTCCTGTTGACTGTGCTGATGTTGCTCACCCTGAGTGTCGCTTCGGTGGTGGCGCGATGAGCCATCGGCTCGAGCGGCAGGAGCCGGCCAAGGGTGCAGTGCTATCGGCCCACGGGATGCACGCCGGGTATGCAGGCCAGGCCAATGTGCTCGACTGCGTGCAGGTCTCGGTGATGGCCGGGTCTCGGTTGGCCATCCTGGGGCCCAACGGCACGGGGAAGACCACGCTGCTGCGTTGCCTCTCTGGCGCGCACGAACCGTCGGCTGGCCAGGTTCTGCTTGACGATGTGCCGCTCACTAGAAACCGCAAAGGGCTGACTAGGCACCGACAACAGGTGCAGTTGGTGCTGCAGGACCCCGACGACCAGTTGTTTTCAGCCGATGTGCGCCGCGACGTGTCGTTTGGCCCGATGAACCTGGGGCTACCTACCCACGAAGTCCGCGACCGGGTCGATGAGTCGCTGGAGTTGCTGGGTATCTCTGACTTGGCGGACCGCCCCGTGCACCACCTGTCCTACGGCCAGCGCAAAAGGGTCGCCATCGCAGGAGCCACCGCGATGCGGCCGCGAGTGCTGCTCCTCGACGAACCGACCTCCGGCCTCGACGCCAGCGGCCACGCGCTGCTGCTGTCAGCCCTTGATCGCCTCGAAGCGGCCGGGACGACGGTCGTGCTCTCCACCCACGACGCCGATCTCGCGTGGCGATGGGCCGACGAGGTGGCCCTGGTCACCGACGGTCAGGTCCGCCAAGAACCCATGGCCAAGGTCCTGAGCGACACCGCTGCCTTGGCCGCTGCCTGCTTAGCGACTCCATGGCCGGTGGCCCTGCTCCACCAGATGGGCCGCAGCATGGACCCGATGTTCCCCCCACGCACCACCGCCGACGTGGCCTCCCTACTGGCCTCGCGCTAGTCCCGCCGATGGTCGACCCACGCTCAGGACGTCGCCGTTGAATTAGGCGCCCGGCGCCAAGGCCGGGTTGGTGAGGTCACGCCAGGCACCCGGCATGATCGGCGTAGCTGAGACTTCTGGTGTCAGCGAACCGCGCAACCGAGACGCCCACACCATGATGTCCTCGCGAAGGGTGGCAACACCGAGAGCGATGTGCTCCTGCGGGAAGCCCCGGTCAGCCAAGTGCTGGACCGAGCCGAGCGCGAAAACTCGGCTGGCGATTGCACCGATCTCGACCAGTCGCCGCTGGGCGGGCCGCTCTTCGACGTTGATCTCCAGTGCCGCGCCAGCGAGCTCTGCCCCGGCGGCCGTCGCCTCGTCCCTCGAAAGGTGCTCACGGAGGTTCGACACGCCGGACCGACGCATTTTATCGGCCAGTTCGGAACCCATCTGCGCGTACAACACGTCGTTCGATCCCTCAAATATCTGGAAGGGTCTCGAGTCAACGACGCCTCGTCCGGCGATGTGGTTAAGGGCGTAGCCTTTGGCGCCGACCAGCTGCAGCAACGACTGCGACGACTCTTGGAGGTAGTCCGAAGCCACCGTCTTGACCGAGCTAGCGGACTGCCCGACCCGCGACAGGTCGGTCGACTGCCCAGCATTCTCCGACGTCCACAGAGTCAACGCGCTGGCGCAGACCCACTGTCCTTGCAGCCGAGCCACGCGAGCCTGCACCTGGTCGTAACCCAACAACTGGCGGCCGGAAACAACCCGGTCGGTGCAGTGTTCAACGGCCTCGTCGACCATCCGGTGAATGAAACCGACCGCGCTGCCGGCGAAGGTTGAGCGCGAGCGGTGCAGCAAATCCATCATCATTCGCAGACCGCCGCGACCCCCGTCGAGGCGATGGGTGGACGGCAGGCGGACGTCGACACTGTTGCGACCATACGGAATTCCGTATAGCCCGAGGGAGGGATACTGCTCGATCATCTTGATGTGCTGTTCGGGTTCGTTCTGGTCGCAGATGAACAAATCGATGCCATTGCCCAGGTCACCGTCCTCCTTGCCAGGTCGCGCCATCACCAGGAAGTAGTCCGCCCACCCGGACAAACCCGCCCAGTGCTTGGTCCCCACGACCCGGTAATGCTCATCTTCGCGGCGCCAGGCGGTCCTCATCGACAGAGCATCTGTGCCGTAACCCGGTTCGGTGATCATCAGACCACCGAGACTTCCCCCGCTGACCATCCGCGGCAGGATCCGTCCAGCCACTTCAGCGTCGCCGTACTTCGCGACGGGTTGCGCGAACAGGCTGCCGCTAATGCCCATCGTCAATCCCAATGACAAAGAGTGATAGGACGCTTCCTCCATCACTGCCTGGCTGGGTGCCAGGCTGTCACCGAACCCACCAAAGCGAGTCGGCATAAAAGCCCGCATCGGCTCCGCAGAGAGCACCTCGCGCATGACGTACGGCGGCAGCCCCCGCCCCTGCCCGAGCACGTCAAGGTCGGCTCGGTGACCGAATGTCCGTGACAAAACTTCACGGAAGGTATCGACGAGCCGGTCTGCGTCGCCCGCAGCCGCGATTGAGGGGTTGTCCGAAGACGTGTCCCCATCCGGATCCGGATCCGGGTCTACGTCTGTATGGGTCTGTTCTAACTGCGACGTCATATCAAAAGCCTCCACACTGTTGGCCAAACCCGCCAGGGCAGCCGTTACCTACGGTTACGTTGCCGTAGGTAACGGTATCCGGGCCTCCTTATGTTCCACAAGAAGGTAAGGCACACCGCCCCGAACGGTGCAGAACTGCTGAGGTATGCCGGCTGGGCGATGGGGCGCCGGGCGGGTTCAGGCGTCGGACGGTTGCTGCGCGACGAAGCGAGGGGTCCAAACGCGGCCGGTGGCGCTGACTTTGGTGTTGGAAGCACCGATGATGACCATGCACCCCATGTCAATGCCTTCGGGGTCGAGGTCGCCCAGGGTGGTCACGGTCAGCGACTCGGCATCGCGGCCCACATGGCGAGCGACGATGACGACGCGCTCGGGAGGCATCACGGTCAACAACAGGTCGCGGGCTGCGCCGAACTGGTCGGGGCGGCTCGCTGATCGGGGGTTATAGATCGCGACGGCGACATCACCCCCGGCGGCAGCGCGCAGGCGAGACTCGATGACCTCCCACGGCTTGAGTCGATCAGAGAGCGACAACAACATGTGATCCCCACCGAGGGCAGCGCCCGCGAGCGCTGAGGCCGCATGGGCGGCGGTGATACCCGGCACGATCCGCACGGGAACGCTATAGGTGGGGACATCTTGGCCAAGCGCGTCGTCAACTGAGGAGTGGGATGCAAGCGTCGCGGCCTCGATGGCTTCAAAGACCGCGGCGGCCATCCCGAAGACACCCGCGTCGCCACCGGAGACGACGGCCACCGACTCCCCCGCGAGCGCCAAAGCCAGGGCCTGCTTTCCGCGGTCCACCTCTACCGTGTTGCCGCTGGGGTGGCGGGTCAGGCCTTCGCGCTGGGGCACTCGGGCGACATACGGGGCGTATCCGATGACGTGATCAACGGTCCCCAGCACCTCGCGGGCCTCGGGGCTCAGCCACTTGTCAGGACCGGGGCCCAGACCGACGACGTACACCGTCCCGAGGAGGCTATTCTCTGCCCCCGATGTTGGGGCAGCCGTCTCGCCAGCGGATAGGGATGCGGTAGTGCTTGCCCCGGTATCGGGGGCAGCGAATACGGCGGCCGATGCCCTCCCTGCCCGGTCGTCGCGGCGGTCCACACCGGGGATCACAATGATCGACATATACGGCACAGCATCGGCCCTGACCTCGGCCAACGGCATGGCCTTCTCAGCAGCGTCGGAGGCCCGCTCGACATACCAAGCGCGGTCGGTGAGCCCCGCCTGCCGGATCGCCTCACGGACACCTTCGAACGTCTTGCCCAACTTCATGATCACGGCGGCATCGGTGTCGGCCAACCGTCGCGCCAACTCGGGCACCGGCAGCGTGCCGGGCAGCACGGTCAAGGTGTCTTCGTGGCGACACAAGCCGGTGCCCATGGCCGCGCTGGCGGCGCTGATCGAGGTCACGCCGGGCACGATGCGGCTCGGGTAGGTCTGGCTGAGCGTGTCGTGCACGTACATAAACGACCCGTAAAACAGCGGATCGCCCACGGCGAGCACCACGACCGACCGGCCAGCGCCGAGGTGAGCGCCCAAGCGATCGACGCACTCGTCGTAGAACGCCTCCAGCGCCGCGTAGTACCCGCCGGGGTGCTCGCTGCCCTTGATGGTGACGGGGTATCGCAACTCCTCGATCACCGCGCTCTCGGGGATCAGGTCGGCCGCAATCCTTTGCGCGATGGACTGCTTGCCGGTGCCCGCGTGAAAGACGATGACGTCTGCCGAACCGATCAGCGACGCACCGAGCAACGTGATGAGTTGCGGGTCGCCAGGTCCGACACCGACGCCATACAAGTGGCCGGGCTGTGCCGTGGTTGGCTGACCGCTCACGCGAGCTCGTCCGGGGTAGCGATCGCATTGACCGCCGAGGCTGCGACCGCCGAGCCGCCTCGACGTCCGTGCACCACCATCCACGGCACGCTGAACCCATCGGCCAACTCGTGCACCGCCAGCGCCACCTTGGACTCGGCCGAACCAATGAATCCGACCGGCATGCCGATGATCGCCGCCGGGCGCGGGGCCCCGTCGTGCAGCATCTCCAACAGATGGAACAGGGCCGTCGGGGCGTTGCCGATGGCCACCACGGCACCCTCGAGGTAGGGCTCCCACAGCGACACTGCAGCAGCCGCGCGAGTGGTCTGCCATTCCTTTGCCAAGGGCGGCACCTGCGGGTCGCGTAGCAGGCAGATGACTTCGTTGCCCGCGGGCAGGCGGCGCCAGGTGATGCCCGCGGCTAGCATGTTGGAGTCAGTCAGGATGGTGTTGCCAGCGCGCAGGGCTGCGCGGGCAGCGTCGATGACGTCGGGGTGCGCCTTAATGTCGTGCACTAAAGCGGTGTCGCCGGAAGCGTGGATGATGCGGGTGGCCACCGTGGCGAGATCGCCATCGAGGCCAGCATGTTGGAGTCGGTCAAGATGGTGTTCCCCGCACGAAGCGCCTGGCGGGCGGCCTGGATGACGTCGGGGTGGGCCTTGATGTCGTGCACCAAGGCGGTGTCGCCGGAGGCATGAATAATGCGGGTGGCGACCGTGGCGAGGTCGCCGTCCAGGCCCGCCAGCATGGCTTCGTTGCGGATCATGCCAAACGAGCGGCGGTAGATCTCTTGGCCGTCGCGCACGTAGTCGTAGCGAGGGGTAGGCATCTTGGCGACCGGCGGCGCAGCAGCGCTGACGATGCTTAAGGCTGAGGTGGGGGCGATCACGTCAATGTGCTCCTGAGCCGGGGCACCGCAGCGCCGATCGCAACCACTGACGTGGACACGCCGGGCGGTCTGGGGCAGTTCGACGACCGCTTCACGGGCCAACGCCATCGTTTGAATGTGCGTGCGGCGGCAACTGGGTGCGCCGACACAGGCGGACAGCATGTCCCACGGAGAGCCTGCTTTGGTGGTCAGGCCGCTGGCCTCGAGCGTCTCAGCGACCTCAGGATGGTGGCCCGCGCCTGGGACGACGACGCTGCGCCATGGAGTGAGCACGACGGTGTCTGCGACCAGCCCGAGCGCATTAATCATCGCGGCGTCGAGCATGCCGAGCGGGACACCGCATACGAGATCATTGTCGTGCGGCCCGGCCGCCAATGCCGGTGGAGCATCAATGGCCACTGGGCTCAAGCCGTCGAAGACCGACGCATCGCTCGGCAGATCGCGCACGTTCCAGACGCCGCTTGTGGCCCGGTTAGCCGCGAACATCCGGGCGCGCCGCGACATCTCGGCCACCGCGTCGGAAGGAGCCACCTCGGCGCCGACCACGCCTCCACCAGCCGCAGCGGCAAGCAGTCGTCCTAACGTCGGCGACATCACTTGATAGGCCAGATCCCAGTGCTCACCGAGCACCGAACCCGACTCGTCGCTGAACGCAACCATGAAGCGACCCGGCAGGCTTGCCAGCTCAGCATCGGCGCACAGTCCGGCATCGAAGTCAGCCACCAGGTCGTGCAGGTGCGGCGCTAGGGGTGCCGCAAGAATGTTGCGGACGAGCTCGTGACTGGCGCTCGGGATCAGCCCCGTGGCCTCGATAGACCAGGCCACATCATCAGGAATGGGGTCCGGCAAGGCGCGAAGTTGCAGGTTGCCACGCGACGTCAGTTGCAGACACGGCGCACCATGAGTGGCGGCGATGTGGACGAGGTCTTGCAGCACGGCAGTCGCAATTCGACCGCCGGGTACGCGAAGGCGAATCAGGGCCCCATCGTCGGCGATGAACGGACGACTCAAACCGGGGCAGCGGTCCACCGCGGGGCGTGCGACTGTCACGGGAACGGAGCATACGCTTTCCCTGCAGTCCCAACCCCTTCTGATCCCCACCTCCTTTTGACCCCCACGCTTTCGAGGATGTCCTGTGACGCGCATCGCTTTGTTGTCCACCTCTGATACCGACCTGCTGAGCGCGCGCGCTAGTGGCGCCGACTTCACCTTCGCCAACCCTTCGCGCCCCGGTCACGCCGAGATGGCCGAAGCGATCGAGGGTGCGGACCTGATCGTGGCTCGCATCCTTGGTGGCCCGCAGGACATGTGCAGCGGCTTCCGACGGATCGTCAAGACCGACACCCCGATGATCGTGCTCGGCGGTGAGCAGACACCCAACGCGTCACTGATGGAGTTGTCGACGGTGCCCGCGGGTGTCGTGTCGGCGGCGCACCCCTACTTCGCTGAGGGCGGCGCGGAAAACCTCAAAGAGGTCCACGGCTTCCTCTGCGACACGTTGCTGTTGACCGGCGAAGGCTTCGAATCGCCCACGATCCTGCCGACCTGGGGTGTCTTGGATCGTCCGGCGGTTACAGCCAGCGACGAAACGAAGGTCCGCCCGCGCGTCGGCGTCCTGTTCTACCGCGCGCAGTACGCCGCTCAGAACACGGCCTACGTGCACGCGTTGTGCGACGCGATCGACGCCGAAGGCGGTATAGGCGTGCCGATCTACGCGCAATCGTTGCGCGGCGCAGCCGCCGAGCTGTTGACCGAACTCGGCACCCTCGACGCGCTCGTCACGACCGTCCTCGCCGCCGGTGGCACCCGGCCCGGCGGTGCCTCCGCAGGCGAAGACGACGAATCGTGGGACGTCAGCGCGTTGGCGGCCCTCGACATCCCCATCCTGCAGGGTCTGTGCCTGACCTGGAGCCGGGA
This sequence comes from Actinomycetales bacterium, assembly GCA_038330045.1. Taxonomy (GTDB): domain Bacteria; phylum Actinomycetota; class Actinomycetes; order Actinomycetales; family Dermatophilaceae; genus Ornithinicoccus. The sequence goes on from JBBQNO010000060.1 coordinate 8,262, forward strand.
CGAGTGGGCAGGCAGCGCCGAGGGAATGTCGCCGCTGGACGTGGCCACGCAGGTCGCGGTGCCCGAATTCGACGGGCGACTGATCACGGTCGCCTTCTCGTTCAAGGAGATCGACGCTGACGGCCTTCCTGTGTACGCCGCCGACCCCGAGCGCTGCGCTCGGGTGGCCGGCACCGCGGTGGGTCACGCGCGGCTGCGCCACCTCGCGCCGAGTGAGCGCAAGATCGTGCTGATCCTGTCGGCATACCCCACGAAGCACTCGCGGATCGGCAACGCCGTCGGCCTGGACACCCCGGTCTCGACGATCCGGTTGATGCGCGAAATGGTCACCGCCGGGTACGACCTCGGGCCGGTCGGCGCGATCCCCGGCATGGGCGAGTTGGACGAGATTGAGGGCGAGCACCCCGACACCACGGCTGGCAACGCGCTGATCCACGCGCTGATCGCCGCCGGTGGCCAAGACCCCGACTGGCTGAGCCACGAGCAGATCGCCACCTCGCAGGTGCGCGTGCCCGCCGCGACGTATGCCGAATGGTTCGCTCGCTTCCCCGAGCACCTGCGCGAGGGGGTTGAAAAGCACTGGGGCGCTGCCCCCGGTGAACTGTTTGTGGATACATCGAGCAACCCTGAAGGCGATATCGTCTGCGCCGCGTTGCAATCCGGCAACCTGGTGATCTTGGTGCAGCCGCCCCGCGGGTTCGGCGAAAACCCGATCGCGATCTACCACGACCCCGACCTGCCGCCGACGCACCACTACTTGGCGACCTACCGCTGGATCGAAGAGACCTTCGGCGCCCACGCCGTCGTGCACATGGGCAAACACGGCAACCTGGAGTGGATGCCGGGGAAAAACCTCGCAATGTCGGCCAGTTGTGGCACCGACGCCGCGCTGGGCTCGCTGCCGCTGATCTACCCGTTCCTGGTCAACGACCCGGGCGAGGGCACGCAGGCCAAGCGCCGCGCGCACGCCACGATCATCGACCACTTGGTGCCGCCGATGGCGCGGGCCGATTCCTACGGCGACATCGCCAAGTTGGAGCAACTGCTCGACGAGTACGGCAACGTGTCGGCGATGGACCCGGCCAAGGTGCCGGCGCTGCGCGGGGAGATCTGGACACTGATCCAGGCCGCCAAGCTCGATCACGATCTCGGCATGAGCGCCGCGCCGGGCGAAGACGAATTCGACGAGTTCGTCATGCAGGTCGACGGGTGGCTGTGCGAGATCAAAGACGTGCAGATCCGCGATGGGCTGCACATCTTGGGCGAGGCGCCGAGCGGCACGATGTTGGCCAACCTGGTGCTGGCGATCCTGCGTTCGGCTCAGATGTTCGGTGGTGCTCGAGACGGTATACCTGGTCTGCGCACTGCTCTCGGTTTGGCCGAGGAAGCTAGCAGCGGCCGCACCGACGAGATCGAGGAATTGGCCGGCGCGCTGGTCGCCGAGGTGGCCGAGGCCGAATGGGCGCCGGACGCTGTCGACGGCATCGTGCTGGCGCACCTGGGCGAGACCAACGAAGGTGCCTCCGCGTCGCTGCGTTTTGCCTGTCGCGAGGTCGTGCCGCGTCTGCGGGGCACCAGCCAGGAGTTGCCGATGGTGCTGCACGCACTAGACGGCGGATATGTGCCGGCCGGTCCGTCGGGGTCGCCGCTGCGCGGGTTGGTCAACGTGCTGCCGACCGGGCGCAACTTCTACTCCGTCGACCCCAAGGCGATCCCGTCACGGCTGGCGTACGCCACAGGCTCGGCGATGGCCGAGTCATTGGTCGAGCGCTACCGCGAAGACACCGGCGCGTTGCCGGAGTCGGTCGGCCTCTCGGTCTGGGGCACCTCAGCGATGCGGACCTCCGGTGACGACATCGGCGAAGTGTTGGCCCTGATGGGGGTTACGCCGGTGTGGGACGAACAATCTCGTCGGGTCGTCGGCCTCGAAGTCATCGCGCTGGAAGAGTTGGGCCGGCCCCGGATCGACGTCATCGTCCGCATCTCCGGGTTTTTCCGCGACGCTTTCCCGCACGTCATCGACATGCTGGACGACGCGATCAAGATCGTCGGCGAGTTGGACGAGCCGCTGGACCAGAACTTTGTCAAAGCCCACGCCCAGGCTGACCTGGCCGCGCACGGCGACGAACGCCGGGCCCGCACCAGGATCTTCGGCTCCAAGCCGGGGTCGTATGGTGCCGGGGTGCTGCAGGTCGTGGAGTCCGGGTCGTGGCGCAACGACAACGACCTGGCCGAGGTCTACACGACCTGGGGCGGGTTCGCCTACGGGCGCGACCTGGACGGCATACCTGCGCGGGAAGACATGGAAGCGAACTATCGCCGGATCGAAGTGGCCGCCAAGAATATCGACAACCGCGAAAGCGACATCCTCGACTCGGACGACTACTTTCAGTACCACGGCGGCATGATCGCGACAGTGCGTTCCCTGCGCGGGGACGGATCGGAGCCCAAGGCCTACGTCGGGGACTCGACCTCGCCGGAGTCGATCAAGACCCGGAGCCTGACCGAGGAAACCAACCGCATCTTCCGTGCTCGTGTGGTCAACCCCCGGTGGATTTCGGCGATGCAGCGTCACGGCTACAAGGGTGCCTTCGAGATCGCCGCGACCGTGGACTACATCTTCGGCTTCGACGCTACGGCCGGGGTCATCCCCGACTGGATGTACGAGTCACTGGCGGCCAGTTACGTCTTGGACCCGACCAACCAGGCCTTCATGAAGCACGCCAACCCCTGGGCGTTGCGCGGCATCATCGAGAAGTTGGGCGAGGCCGCCGAGCGTGGGCTGTGGGAGAAGCCGGAGCAGGAGACGGTCGACGCGATACAGCAGGTCTACCTCGACGTCGAAGGTGACCTCGAGGACTGAGCGCCACCACTGGCCGGAGGATCGGAACAAAGGGGGAGCTCATTTCCCCTTGTTGTGGCGCGCGGCGGGGTCAACGCAGACCAGCAGGCTGCCGTTCTTGTGCGCCGCTACCGTCATGGCGCCGTCAACCATCAGCGCAAGCACACCGAACATGCGCACGACCCGGGGATCTTGATCCGGCTGCAAGGACCCGATCCGGTCAATGAGTTCCCGCGAGTGGTCTTCGGCGAGTGGTTTCGTCATGACGTTTCCCCCGCTGGCGGCATGTAGCCGAGACGGTCGAAGACGAGGCAAATCTCGACGATCTTCCCCTCGTGCACCGTGAAGAGTTCGCTGGCCTACGGCGTGGTGGTGGCCTCAGTCTGTGCGCCAGTCAGCATCGGCACAAGCCGGAGAGGTGTTCACGGTGCTCCGTGCGCTAGTGGCTCAATCAGGGTGCGGGGCTCCAAAAGTCGGGAGGGAGTGAAGCGATCGGGGACTGCCGCGCGGTTGGTGGCATTCGGAGCGTTATGCCCCGAATCACGACGGCATCAAGACGTAGGTGTCCATGATCCAGCCGTGCTTCGCACGCAGCTCCTGGCGATGCAAGGCAATCTCATCGGCGACATCGGCGAGACGGCCGGAGCGAAGGACTTGGTAGTCCAGGCCGAGGTAAGCGCCCCAATAAATCCTCAGGTCCGGCTCCCGAACCTGCAGGTCGGTCGCCGCAAACTGGCCGTCGAGCATCACCACGACGCTGCCCAACTCAGGCGACCATTCGTCCAGCAGTCGGCGACCGGTGGTGATGTGAATCGGCATACCGATGTCGTGGAGCACGATCCGGTGCGCGGCCGCAAGCGCCTGGAACGCGGAGATCCCGGGGATGACCGTGACGTCGAGAGGCTGCGTGGCGGCAATGGTGTCCACGATGCGGATGGTGCTGTCGTAGAACGCGGGGTCCCCCCAGACCAAGAACCCGACCGCTTGGTCGGCCGGAAGGTCCGCAATGATGTGGCCATACCGCGCAGCGCGCTCAGCGTGCCAATCGAGCACAGCGCTTTCGTATGAAGACGCGCCACTGGTCGGCATACTCGCGGCACGCTTGGGGTCGGGCACTAACACGATCTGCGGCTGCGTGCCGTCGATGAACTGCTCACAGATGGCTTCGCGAGCGCCGACCAGGTCGGCTTTGGCCTCGCCCTTGTCGGCCCCCAACACGACGTCAATGTCGTTGAGCGCTTCAACGGCCTCCATGCTGAGGTGCTTGGGCGACCCGGCGCCGATGCCGATGATGAAGACGCGGCGCAGGTCAGGGTTCACGAGGGTGGAGTCTAAGCCGCTGACGCGCACCTCTTCCTCAAACCCACCCGGTTGTACGCTCCCAACCATGACCAGTGGTGAAGCAGCACTGTGGGCGTTGGTTGCGGCCAGCGGCCTGCATACCGGCTTCCAGGTCACGGTGACCGCGGTGGTCTATCCAGCTCTGGCCAGAACCGGCCCGCGCGACTGGGCCCCCGCGCACGA
>JBBQNO010000061.1:0-12626 GCA_038330045.1 Actinomycetales bacterium
TGGCTCGTTGGTTGGGGTCCCAACTCGGCGCATTCCTTGGTCGGCGGATACCGGTTCCTCGCGCACGGCTTGGGTTACGAGCTGCCGCTGATGTTTGCGCTGGTTGCCCCCGTGATCGCAGCGGGAAGTCTGAACGTGGGCACGGTCGCCGTCGCCCAAGAAGGCCTGTGGTTTGTGGTGTGGATGCCGGTCGCCTTCGGCGTGTACTGCCTGGGCGTCGTCGCCTTCTCGGTCTGGGGGCCGTTTGCTGCCGCGCTAGGTGCCGACATCGGTGGAGGCGTGGGTGCCGAACTCTCCGGGGTCGACCGGTTGCTGTTCACCGCCGGACGCTACGCCCTCCTCGCCGCCGGCGCCGCGTTTGCCGTGCCAATGTTTCTCGGTGGCGGCTCGGGGCCCTTCGCGCCCGACTGGGTCTGGACGCTCGTTAAAACGGCTGTGCTGTTGAGCGCCTTGGTGTGGCTTCGCCGACGTCTGCCGATCGTGCGCCCCGACACGTTCATGGAACTCGGCTGGGTGGTGCTGCTACCCGCAGTGGTCGCGCAGGACCTGATCGTCTCCATCGTGGCTGTGTGGAGGGCCGGAACATGACCGACGCAAGCATTGCGATCGATATCGCCCACTGGGCGCTCGCCATCGTGGCGATCGTCAGTGGTGCCGCCGTGTTCTACGTCGACTCCATGGCCCGCGCGACCTACGCGCTGGCGATCTCCTTCGTCGCGGTCGGCGTCGACGTCCTACTGCTGCAACAGAACTACATCGGGGTCACGATCATCTTGATGATGGTCATGGAGATGGCGATCATGGCCGTCTACATGGTCATGTTTATGGGCATGAACCCGGCGCTGATGCCGATGAGCATGGTCCACGACAATCGGCGCGCTATAGCGGCGGCCGTCCTGACGTTCGCGATCCTCGCGGCCGGCATCTTCTTGATCGACTGGCCGACGAGGCGCGGTGTGCCCGCGCCCGACGTGACCGCAGCGCTGGGCGAGGCGTTGATGGGCCCCCAGATGCTGGTGATGATCGTGGTCAGCCCGGTAATGGTCTCCACCATCGTTGCTGGCGTCGTCCTCGCTGCGCACCGCACCAGGTACGACCGGATGGGTGATGACCTCAAGCGTCGACCCGCCAGCGACCCGCAACCTGGAGGAGTCGGACGATGACTCTGGAAACGGTGCTCTTGCTCGCCGCCGCGTTGTTCAGTATCGGCCTCTACGGCGCGATCTCACAGCAGGTCGTGGTCATGGTCATGATGGGCATGGAGCTGATGATCAACGGTGTCATCATCGCGGCCGCAGGGTTCTGGTGGTTCACCGCACCCGAGCCCTCCGGGCAGGTCTTGTTGCTCGTGGTCATCGCCGCGATGACCGTGGAGATGGCGATGGGCTTCGCCGTGGCTACGCTCATGCACCGCCAGGCGGGGGCCGACATGACCGACATGGCCACGGACCTGTCCCGGTGATCTCACTCGCTCCGGCCCTGTTGTGGTCCATGGTGTTGCTGCCCGCCATCGTCGGCGCCGTCCTCGCGGTGACTCCGCGCGCCGAGGTGATCGCCGCGCCAGTGGCGATCAGTACCGCCGCCGCGACCACCGGGCTCGCGGTTGCCGTGTCGTTAATGCGACCGAATGTGTCCGTGCCGTTCGTCCTCGGCACTGACTTCGCCTTGGCGGTCGACACCCTGAGCGCCCTGCTGGTCCCGACGATCGCGTTCGTTGCCGCCTTAGCCCTGGTCGTGGCCACGGGGGAAGTCGACGACGCCCGGCCTCGGTTCTACGGGCTCATGCTGCTGTTCGCGGCCGTCGCGTTGATCACCGCAACCGCCACTACCGTGCCGACCCTGCTTTTTGCGTGGGAGGTGATGGGTGCCGCGTCTTACGCGCTGATCGGCTTCTGGTGGCGTGAAGACCACCGGGTGAGCGCGGGCTTAACGGCCTTTGTGGCCACGCGCAGTGCCGACGTCGGGTTGTATGTCGCAGCTGCTGCCGCGTTGGCCGGCGGCGCCGGACTTGCCCTAGGCGACCTGGCCGACGCTTCCCCGGGGTGGCGACACGTCATCGCGGCCGGGGTGCTGGTGGCCGCGCTCGGCAAGGCCGCGCAACTGCCGTTCTCCTTCTGGTTGTCCTCGGCGATGGTCGGCCCCGCTCCGGTGAGCGCGCTGCTGCACTCGGCGGCCATGGTTGCGATGGGTGGTTATCTCCTTTTGCGGGTCGAGCCGCTGCTGGCCGTGACCGGGTGGGCTGGGCCGGTGACTGCGTGGATCGGCGCGGCCACGGCCCTACTCCTAGGCGCCGTCGCACTGGCTCAGCGCGACCTCAAACAACTTCTTGCCGCTTCGACCTGCGCCCAGCTCGGCTTTGTGGTGTTGGCGGCCGGAGTGGGCAGTGTTGCTGGCGGCGCCACCCACTTGGTCGCGCACGCCGCCACCAAGGCCCTCCTGTTTCTCGCCGCCGGGCTGTTACTCACCGCGCTCGGCACCAAGGCTTTCCCGGGCTTGCGGGGCGCGGGGCGGCGGTGGCCCCTGCTCGGGGTCGCTACCGGGCTTGGGGCCCTATCACTGGCGGGCGTGGCCCCGCTGTCGATGTGGGCCACCAAAGACGAAATCCTTGCGGCAGCGCTAGAAAACTCGATCGGGTTGTACGTCGTCGGCCTGGCTGCGGCGGCCCTGTCTGCTGGGTATGCGGCCAAGATCCTCCTGGTCGTGTGGCGTCGGGTTTCGTCTGCCGAAGCAGCCCAGGTGCACGCGCTGCAGGATTCCGAACAGCAAGGAACCCGGGAGGTGCCCGCGATCGCATACCCGCCTCTGGCGATCCTGGCCACTGGCGCTGTCGTCCTCGGGGTGTTGGCGCTCGGCCCGTGGGGTGAGGCGCTTGCCCGGTCGCTCGACGGTCCAAACCATCCGAGCGCCGGCGCGATCGAGCTGGTGGTCTCGGCCGTGCTGGCCCTCGCTGTGCTCGGCGCGGTGTTCCGGTGGGGGGCACCTGAACCGAGATGGGCTCGGGGTTGGTGGGGTCTGGAGGCCGCCGCTCAGGGCGCCGTGGTGGACCCGACGCTGCGGTTAGCCAATGCCCTGGCTCGCTTCGATGACCGGGTGCTCGACGCCGGGGTGATGTCGGTCGCGGGCGCGACACTTCGCGCCGCGCAGCGCGCCGGACGCTTCGATGACCGAGTGCTTGATGGGGCGGTCGGAGCGGTTTCGGGCGCGGCGCTTGGCGCGGCTGATCGTGCGGGCCGACTCGACGACCGGGTGTTCGACGGTGCGGTGGGGTGGGTGACCGCCCGGGTGCGCAGCCTCGGTGCGCTGGCCCGTCGACCGCAGACCGGGCAACTGCACCACTACTACCTATACGTCGTCGCGGTCCTCGCGGTCGGCTTCCTACTCCTACTGTTCGTGAGGGGATGAACGTGCTCAGTCTGATCGTTTTCCTGCCGTTGGCCGCAGCCGTGGGGCTCCTCGCGCTGCCCAAACTTTCCCCGGCCGTGGCCGGATGGGCCTGGGTGGTCGTGTCCGCGCTCGACTTAGCGCTGATCGTGACGGTGTGGGTCCGCTACCAAAGCCCAGCGCCGGGGACCCTAGCCTTCGAGGAGCGTGTGCCGTGGATCCCCGGGGTCGACAGCAGCTACCACGTGGGGGTCGACGGGTTGTCGCTTCCGCTGATTGCGATGAGCGCGGTCATCTTCCTCAGTTGCGCGATCTATGCGCTGCGCCAAGGCGAACGGCCCCGCATCCAGGCGGCGCTGTTCCTGTTCTTGCAGAGCGTGAGTCTCGGCGTGTTCGTGGCCGCTGACCTGATCTTGTTTTTCGTGTTCTTCGACCTGTCCATTGTGGCGATGTACTTCGTCATTGCCGGGTGGGGCCATGGGGACGCGGCTCGATCGGCGCTGAAGTTCTTCCTCTACACGTTCCTAGGATCTTTGGCCCTGCTGGCCGGGTTCATCGGCCTCTACGTCGCTGCCGAACCGCACACCTTTGACATGGTCCGGTTAGCCCAAGAGATGCCGCTCGCGGGTCGCCCGGTCGCTGGGGGTCTCGTGCTCGGCGCAATCCTGCTCGGGTTGGCGGTCAAAACCCCGACCGTGCCGTTCCACACCTGGTTGCCCCCGGCCCACACCGACGCCCCAGCCATCGGTTCTGCGGTGCTGGCCGGGGTCTTGCTCAAGATGGGCACCTACGGTTTCCTGCGCGTCGCGATGCCGATGCTGCCCGAAGCCTGGCGCTCCTGGGCCTGGGTCATCATCGCCGTAGGTCTGGTGTCCGTCCTCTACGGCGCCCTCGTGGCCTTGGCGCAACACGACCTGAAACGGATGATCGCCTACACCTCGGTCAATCACATGGGCTACATCGTGATGGCCGTCGGCGTCGCCGGGCTCGTCGCCGGGGACAGCGCCACCGCACGGGAGGTCGCTATCACCGGGGCCGTGACCCAGATGGTCAGCCACGGACTCATCGCCGGGGCCTTGTTCTTGCTGGCCGGAGTGCTGCACGACCGGGCCGCGACCTACGACATGGGTGCCTACGGCGGACTGGCCGGCCCGGCACCACAGCTGGCCACCCTGTTCGCCATCGGAGCCTTCGCCTCACTCGGTCTACCCGGGCTGTCCGGGTTTATTGCCGAGTTTCAGATCTTCACCGGCAGCATCGCCGCCGCGCCCATCACCGCGATCGCCTTGCTCGGCATACTGCTGACCGCTGCACTCTTCCTGCGCGCGCTGCAACACATTTTCACCGGCGAAACCCGTGGGTCCTCTGTGGGCTTCGCCGACCTGCGCCCCACCGAAATGTGGGCGGTCGCGCCACTGCTGCTGCTTTCGCTGGCCATCGGGGTGGTCCCGCGCCCACTGCTGGACGTCATTGATCCGGCCTCGCAAACGCTGATCATGCTGGTCGGTCGGTAGTCGATGCGCCCACTGCTGCTCCTGCCGGAGATCTTGCTCTTCGTCGGCGGTCTCACCGCTCTGTTAGGCGGTTCGTTCCTGCCCCGCGACCGGCAATGGGCGACCCGGATCGTCGCTGCATGTGCGCTACTCGGAGCAGGGGTCAGCGCAGCGCTGTCGCTGAGCGGACCATCGCAATCAGCGTTTGAGGGGTCGTTTACCGTTGACACCACGACGGGGGTGGCCCGAATCCTGGTGGCGGTCGGCACGCTTCTCGTGCTCGGCATAGCCACCGACGAGATTTCCGGCTCGCCGCGAGAGAGCGAGACCTACGCCCTGCTTCTGTTCTCGGCGACCGGCGCCCTCGTGCTCGCTGGCGCGGATGACCTACTCGTCGTGGCCGTGGGGTTCCTGCTGGCCAGCATCCCCCTCTACGGGCTCATCGGCCTGGTCGGCGGTGCCACCAGCGCCGAAGCCACGATGAAGACCTACCTTCTGGGGGCACTGTGTGGCATCGTGCTGATGGGTGGGGTCACCGTGCTCTACGGAGTCACCGGCACAACTGGGTATGCCGAACTGACCGAGCGGCTACCCGAGGCACCTTCGGGTGCGGTCGCCGCGGGGGTGCTGGCCGTCGTCGTCGGGCTGATGTTCAAAGCCGGAGGGTTCCCAGCCCATTTCTGGGTGCCAGACGCAGCCCAAGGTGCAAACGCCACGGCTGCGACGTTCTTGACGACAATCCCCAAAATCGGGGCCATCATCGCGACGCACCGACTCGTGCTGACCCTTCCGGAAACCCTCGCCTGGCCGCTCTTGGTGGCCGTGCTGGCCACCGTCAGCATGACCCTGGGCAACCTGGCCGCCTACTGGCAGAGCGACCCACGACGACTCCTAGGCTGGTCTACCGTCAGCCAGGTCGGGTACCTGCTCGTGCCCATCGCCGTGGCTGGGCAATCCGATCTGGCCCTGCCCTCACTGTTGGTCTACCTCACCGGTTACACCGTCACCAACATCGCCGCATTCTCGGTCACCGCCGCTCTGCCGGAGCACCGCACCCTGGAGTCCTACCGTGGGATCGCCCGCAGCCACCCTTGGCTCGCCCTGAGTCTGGTGGTGTCTCTGCTTGGCCTCGTCGGCACCCCGCCCACCGCAGTATTCGTCGGCAAACTCACCACCATCGCCGCAGCCTGGGACGGCGGCTTGGCCTGGCTCGCCATCGTCGTCCTGGTCAATACGCTCCTCAGCCTCTTCTACTACCTGCGGTGGATCGTCCAACCGTTCCGCAGCTACGACGGGCCCGGGCCCGAGATGTCCGTGATAGGGCGCTGGTCCGTTCGCCTGGCCGTCGTCACTGCGGTCCTCAGCGTCGGCCTAGGGATCGCGGCCGGCGCGGTCTGGAACACCGTCGCCAACTAGCTGGCCACCCCGCACCGCTCCCCCCGTCGATCTCTCAAGTGCTGGTGCTGACAGCGACGGTCGTGGTCTCAGGTGCGCCGGCATCAGACCAGGCCGCGTTGGAGCCGCTGTAACCGATCAGGACCACCATCCCCACCAGATGAGCAAGTCCCCAAGGTGGCTGTGCTCTTCGAAAAGTTCGCTTTCCCCCACAGCTTCTCGAAAGGCTCCCCCGGAAGAGGTGCTCAGCGGCGCCAGGAAGACAGCAGCTGCCCCCAGGGCCAACGGCCCCTACCCGGCCCAGTTCCGGAACTGCGGCCACACCACCGACAAGAGCACGGCGAGCGCCGCGCTCGAAACGATGACCACCGTTGCGTGCACGATGAGCGGGTGGACGGGTAGCCCAAGAACGTGTCCCACATTGCAGTTCCCGTCACACTGAGCGTCCGCGAAAGGCAGCGCCCCTTGTGGTCACGTGAACCTGCGAAACTGAGACCACGCTGAGAGGCGGTCATTGCCCCGAAGGAACAACAACCACGCACGACAACGCCATCGTCGGACGCCACGAAATCAACGTCACCGCCGTGGGCACAAGGCGCTGCACTTTAGGGCTGGTTATCGCGTAGCTGGGCGTTTTCGTCTTCGAGGTCTAACACCATCGCAATACCGGAGAGGTTCAGCCCCGCAGTCAGTAACTCCCCTATGTGGCGCAGCCGGGTCAGGTCGTGTGGGCTATAGCGGCGGGTGCCGCCGGGGGTGCGGTCGGGTTCGAGCAGTCCGCGGGTCTCGTACAGGCGCAGGGTCTGTGTGCCCATCCCGACAAGGTCCGCTGCCACCGAGATGCCGTACACGCCACGGCCAGGGTCGATAGCGTTCACCAGCCAACCCGGCGGCCGGGTGACTGGTACCGACATGCTGCGGGTGAGTGAAGTCGCGCCACGTCCCACTCCTTGTCGAAAGTTTGAACATTGGGTCTTGCCACAGCATGACACGAGTGCTATAAAAAATCTATGGTCACCACGGTAGATCAAAAACCGTGGTGGAAGCCTCTCAATCGGGCGAGGAAGGATTATGCGATGACGATGAACGTGGCGAAAGGGTCGCACGCGCAAGTGGACCTAGATGCGTTGTTGGACGATCCGTTCCTGTTGCGGGCCGAATTCGACGCGATTATCGCTACCTCGTGGCCAGACCCCCCGCGCAATCCCCCGGCACCCCGGAAGGCACCACCGGTGCTGGCACCCGAGGCTCGCGTGCCCGGACCACCGTTTCACACGAGCGGAAGCCCTCGAGCAGCCGACATGGTGCCCCCCGGACCCACCCCGCCGCGACGTGGACGCTCTCCGCCAAGAACTAAAGCACGGAACCACCTGAGCGGAACGGCATCGAGCGCAGCAGCGCCACCGAAACCCAAAAATAGGTGATGATATCGAGAGACACGCACCAGAGACGTCTGGATCTCCCTTGCTTGGCTCCGGCCCGCATCCACCGTTGGGCCGGAGCCAACCTGCGCCGTCTTTCTCAACAATCTCTCAGCGTTGATAGGCCACGATGGCATCAAGGCAGGACATCGACCGGCAAGCCATCGAAACGGTCCGCGGGATGGGTTATCGCCTTGCCGTCAATGACGGTTGAGCCAGAACAAGCGCGCCAACCTTCACCTTCCTCGGCGGCCCAGCGTCCGTCGGAGGAACCTGCCTCGTGAGGCGATCAGTTATGCGTATCGACCGATGGTTCTTGACCTCTCAGTCTGCAGTCGGCTGCTGGGGGAGCTAGGGTCATCGGACAGTTGTCAACAGGAGGAAACCGTGGGTCTTGTCTCAAATTTTGCCCGCCGCCTTACCGGTGGCCGTCGCACCACTTCACCGGGTCCTACCTCGTCAGGGGTTGGCTCACCCACGAGAGGCGGAGGTGGCATTGGTCGCATCGTTGGCCGTCTGACCGGTCGGGGACGACGCCGCTGAACTGATCCCGACCGTTCCCTCAACGTCACACGGGGACCGACAGTTGAGGGGTCGCCTGACGGACCTGTCAGTCTGGGCTACATGGACCTCACCGTGACCGAATTAGCCCACTTACGTCGGTGCGTAGAACTCGCCCGAGAATCCCTTGCGGATGGCGACGAGCCCTTCGGGTCGTTGTTGGTCGACGTCACCGGCACCGTTCGCTTCGAGGGCCGAAACCGGGTGAAGGATGGAGATCACACTCGCCACCCAGAGTTCGAGATCGCTCGATGGTCTGCGGATCACCTCACCGCCAGCGAGCGTGCGAGTGCGACCGTGTATACCTCCGGAGAGCACTGCCCGATGTGCTCAGCCGCGCACGGATGGATGGGGCTGGGCAGGATCGTTTTCGCGGTCTCCTCCGCCCAGTTAGCCGCGTGGCAGGCAGAGTGGGACGCATCCGAGAGTCCGGTGGCCCCGCTGCCAATAAAGGTTGTTGCTCCGCGGATCCCGGTCAGCGGCCCAGCCGTCGAACTGGGCGAAGAGATGTATGCACTACACCGCCGCCACTTCGCGCTAAGGGGGCCCAGTTGACTTCATGGCAGGTCCGCCACTGAGCGTGACGAACCTTGCGCTGCGTCGGCGCGAGTGCCAGGGTACTGGGCTGCCGACGGTGCCCCTCGGGATCCCGGACAACGACACTGCGCGTAGGAACTCACACACCCGGCCCCCTTGTCGATTTCTCAGGTACTGGTGCCGACCGAAACAGTGGGGATTTCGGGTCTGTAGATCTCATCGTCATACGTGATTGACAGCGATCTGCGATACGACCCAGACCGTGCTCGTCCCGATCGACATAGCTTTCCCGGCTGACTTTCACCGGCACGAAGTTACCCCGGCAACGGGTGTCGGCATACCGCGTGTGGCGTAGGCAAGGGCGCATGAGTCACCTAGAGTTCCTTTGGGCGTGTTACATTTTGTCGTATGCCGACGCTTACGATACGCACTGACGCCGAGGTGGAACGAGCCTTGGGGGCGCTGACCCGCGAAGGCATATCTCGCTCAGAGGCGGCTAGAACAGCGATCCTGGAGGCTGAGCGGACGCACCGCCGAGCGCGACTACGGGCCGAGGCTGAGTCCTTGCGCAACGACCCCGAGGATGTGGCCGCCTCGCGTGAGCTGGCTGCGCAGATGGACGCACTGCGTGCGTGGTGACCTGTACCGACTCCGGGCACACAAGGACGTCCGGGGCCACGAGCAGGCCGGAACGCGATTCGCGGTGGTGGTGCAATCTGACGACCTCCCGCTGTCGACGTGGGTCATCGCGCCAACGTCAACCGGGCGGCGCGAGGCCACCTTTCGACCCGAGATCGAGATCGATGGCGTGAAAACCCGCGTCATGGTCGAGCAACTCACCGCAGTCGATCCAGAGACCCGCTTGGGCGACTTTGTCGGTCGCCTTGCCGCCAAGGAGTTGCACGACGTCGACACGGCGCTCTTGGCAGTGCTGGGCTTGGACTGATCGCCCGCGGACGCGGCAACCTCCCTAGATCGGCGAGAGGCCGAAGGCCGACAAGCCGAGGCGTCCTTAGAACAACGTGGCGTCAAGCACCCACACCGTGACCATCCCGACGGCCATGGTGATGCCAGCCGACCGCCAGCGCCAGGCAATGACACCGGCCACCACCCCCGCGATCCACCAGTCCCACTGCACGACGAATGCGTTGTCTCTGACGAATAGTTGGTTGGCCACGATGGCCGCCAACACCGCTGGTCCGATCAAACGCAAGATGGACTCGGTGCGTGGCGACGGGGTGCCGAGTTGGCTCGAGAAGGCGATGAAGGACAACCGGATGAGGTAGGTGCCGATCCCGGCAATCAAAATCTGCAGCAGCGGGCTCACGACGCCTCCCTCGCAGCAATCGGTGTCGCGCGGATGAGCATCATCGCGCCAGCGGCGATGCCGGCGAGCGCCCCGACCGTGATGTTCAGACCGCTCGGCAGTGGGGCCGCCAGCACGGTCACGACCGCGCCAACCACCGCAGCTACAACCGCGGGGCGGTTAGTCAGGGACGGCACCAACAAAGCCAAAAACATCGCGGGCACTGCAAAGCCCACGTCGATCTGCTCCGGGATCGAGGCCCCCAGCGCGACGCCCACGATCGACCCGGCCCACCAGAAGCAGGCGATGAGCACGGCTGCCGCTGTGAAGAACCAGCGCCGCTGCACCGGGTCGCGCAACGTCTCGAACTGGTTGATCGACAGCGTGGCCGCCTGGTCGGTCATCAGGTAGGGCAACGTGAATCGCCAACGTTTCGGGAAGTGTGCAAAGGCCGGAGCGAGCGCGGCGCTATACAAAGCGTGGCGGGCGTTGATCACGAGCACGGTGCCGACGGCTACCGGCCAGGCCGCCCCGCTGTCGATCAACCCGACGAGACTGATCTGGGAGGCTCCCGCCAGGATCAGCCACGAGGCAGCCAGCCCGGTCCACGGTGACAGGGAACTGTCGACGACCGCGACGCCATACACCAGTCCGAAGGGGACGGCCGCGAGCGCCAGCGGAAGGGCTTGGCGCAGGGCAGAGCGCACCGTTGGTTGCATCGTGGCCTTAGCTCTGAGTCTGAGACGAAGCGCGCTGGGCGGCCATGTCGTGGCGATGCACCAGCACTGAGACGGCGAGCACCAGCAGACCGGCCGAGGCGAGACCGGCCCCCACCAGACTCGGCGCCCGGTAGCCGTACCCAGCCGCGACGATGGAGCCGCCAAGCAGAGCACCGAGCGCGTTGGCGAAGTTCAGCGAGGCGTGATTCATCGCGGCCCCCAGGTTGCGGGCCTCACCGGCGACGCTCATCAAACGCATCTGCAGGCCGATCACCCAGGCCCCGGTCGCCACCGAAATCGCGAAGACGGTGAGCAGTGCCGGGATCGTCCACTGCGCGGTGACCGAGAAGGCCGCGAGCAGGCTCGTCATGATCACCCCGTTGATCACCAGCGAACGCAGGATCGACCAGTCCGCCAGATGCCCGCCCAGTTTGGTGCCAACGATCATGCCGAGCCCAAACGAGAACAGGAAGACCGGCACCCAACCCTGCGGCCGTCCGGTGACTTCGGTGACGGTGGGCGCAATGTAGGAGTACATCGCGAACATCCCGCCGAATCCGATCGCCCCGACCAGCAGCGTCAGCCACACCTGCCGACTGCGGAATGCAGCCATCTCGCGGCGCCAATCCTGATTCGGGTCGGCCTGCGTCTTGGGCACCCACGCCATGATCATCGCGACGGTGATCATCCCGATGACCGCGACCGCCCAGTATGCCGACCGCCACCCGTAGGCCTGCCCCATCCAGGTCGCGACGGGCACGCCCAGCACGTTGGCAAAAGGTATGCCGAGCATCACCGTGCCGACGGCCCTGCCTCTGCGCCCCTTGGGAGCAAGGCTCACTGCGACGAGTGAGGCCATCCCGAAGAACGCGCCGTGCGGCAGGCCGGAGAAGAATCGAGCGACCATCAGCGACTCGTAGGTCGGCGCCAACGCGGAAAGCGTGTTGCCCAGCGTGAAGACGGCCATCAGCGCCAGCAGCATCGCCTGGCGGGGCGCTTTGGCGGCCAAAATCGAAATGACGGGTGCTCCGACGACCACGCCGACGGCATACGCCGAGATGGTGTGACCGGCGGTGGGGATGTCCTCATTGATGCCCTCGGCGATCTGCGGGAGCAGGCCCATCGTGACGAATTCGGTGACCCCGATGGCGAAGCCACCCATGATCAGCGCGATCATCGCTAGCCGGATGGTGCGGGGGTCGGTGCCGTCGATGTTCGCGGTCACCGTAGAGGAAGAGGAGTCGTTCGTCATGTCCAAGCCATCGTCGCAGACTGGTCGAGAAGCGCCCGACCGTTCATGACAGCCAGCGTGAATGAGCCTGCCGGAATTCCCCTGCCCCCACGGCGTTCGCGCATCCGCCGCGAGGTGGCCCATTCGCTCGCTGCCGGGCACTCGGGCCGCAGCATTCAAACTGTTGCTCGAGCCCTCCGATCACCCTGCCGTCAAGCCCTACCGCGACGCGCTCGTTGAGCCTGGGATACCCCTCGAGCAATTGGCGGTCGAGGATGTCGGGGCCGAGCATGCCCGACGGACCAAGCTCGGGGTGGTCTTCACTCAGCCACCCGTGACGAGCACCTTTCTTCAGGGCCACGCATTGCGCGGCATTGTTGGCATTGCGTCCTGCTGCAGCAATACGCAATGTCAAAGAAGCACCACACACGGTATGCCGAGCGGCCGCGAGGCGCGACGCGTGGGCATGACGTCGGGCTGGTCGGCGGGCTGAGACACAATGATCGGCATGCAGCGCACTCTCGATCTCGCCCAGGCCATGTCCGACGATTTGCGCGCCCTGCGCCGCGATCTGCATCAAAT
>JBBQNO010000062.1:0-12391 GCA_038330045.1 Actinomycetales bacterium
GCGATCACGATGAAGGCGGCCTTGTTGCTCGGCCGCACGCCGAGCCCGATTTCGGTGGCGATCATGAACGGCCGCAGATAGAGGCTGGCTTCGTTTCCGGTGGATTCGGGCACCCACTCTTGGTCCAAGGTCACGAGTTGCGTCAACGCATCGAGAAAGATCTCCTCTGGGATTTCCGGCAAGGCCACCCGGCGGGCTGAGCCGTTAAGCCGGGCAGCATTTCGGTCGGGGCGGAAGGTCCAAATCGAGCCGTCGGCATGCTTGTACGCCTTCATCCCCTCGAAGATCTCTTGCCCGTAGTGCAGCACCGACATCGCAGGGTCAATCTGCAGCGGCCCGTAGGCGACAACCTTGCCGTCGTGCCACCCGGACTCTTTGTCCCACTCGATGCGGGCCATATGATCGGTGAAGACAGCACCAAACTTCGGCGCGGACAGCACCTCTGCGATGCGCTCGGAACTAGCCGCGTCAGAGCGGGGTTCAACGGTGAAGGCTGCAGACGTTGGCACGGCTGTGTGCTCCTTAAGTACACGCGCGGACAAGGAATCCAACGGTACCGCTTGACGTGGCGGAAGTTGTAGACGCCGTCAGGACGCTCGCGTGCCTCTGGCCGTATGCATCACCGTGAGCGCCATCGCGCCGAACCTTGCGCCGGGCGGAGCCTCCAGGACGGCAATGGCCATCGTCGGATATCCCGCGTTGAACGCATCCACTGCGTCTTCATCGGCTTGTTCCGGATCGACGAGATCAGCGACGAGCGCGGGTATGCCGGGCGCGTGCCCGACCATCGCGACCGTGCCTGCGCCGTCGGGCACCTCCGACAGCACCTGCAACAGCGCTTCCGGTGAGGCGTCGTAAATCCCAGGCTCGCGCCATACCTCAACGTCGCTCAACTCACCAGCCCCCGAGACCATGGCATCCCACGTCTGCGCGGCCCGGACAGCACTCGAACACAACACGAGGTCGGGTATCAGTCCCTTCTCAACGAGCCACCGACCGGCAGCCAGGCCATCGGCCTCTCCGCGCGGGAGCAAACGGCGTCCGTGGTCGCCCATGCCTGCGGGTCCGACTTGCTCGGTCTTGGCGTGCCGGATCAGCACGAGCCGGGTCATGGTCATAGAAGCAGAGGCTACGCGTCAACCACGAGATGGCCTTGGGGATACGAGCAGCACGGAAGGAATTTTCCCGCCGCGATCTCACGTGGCCTGATGCCGCCGGAGTGCTGCATATCGACCGATCCGGAGACCAGATCGGTCTTGCACGTGCCGCACAAGCCCTGACCGCAGGCCGAACGAATGGAGATGCCCGCCGCAGTCGCCGCGTCCAAGACGGTGAAGCCGGGCTCGCAGCGCACCTCCTTTCCACTCTTGGCGAAGATGATCATCGCGGAACTCGCTTCAGGGGCCCCTGCCCCTATCAGGCCGCCCGCAACCGCCTCGAGCGAATCGGGCACGACCGACAGCCCCTGGGCCACGGGCTCGATGACGAAGCTCTCTTGGTGCACCTGCTCCATCGACACGCCGAGCTCCACCAACACGTTGTGCGCTGCCGCCATATAGGGCCCCGGACCGCACATAAAAACCTCGCGCTCGGCAATGTCGGGCACGACAGCCCCGAGCAGCCCGGCGCTGAGTCGCCCACGGGGGCCGGTCCAGACCTCACCGATGCTGTCGGCCTCGCAGATGGAGGTCACGGCGAGATTCAGCCCTGGGGCCGGCAGGGCGGCGAGCTCTTGTCGAAAGACGATGTCGGCCGGTGTCCGCGCGCTGTGCACGAAGGCCACGTCTGCCTCGCCCGCCAGGTCGGCCAGGGTGCGAGTCATGGACATGAGCGGGGTGATCCCGCTGCCTGCCGACAAGAAGAGGTACTTGCGCGCCGGGTGGTTGGCCAGCTTGAACTCACCGTACGGGCCGCTGACCTCGAGTCGGCCACCTCGCTCCATGTTGTCGTGCAGCCAGTTCGATACCAGCCCATCGGGGGTGCGCTTGACTGTAATGGTCAGTAGGTGCGGCCGGGTGGGAGGTGAGGACAACGTGTAGCAGCGCTGGTGCCGTTCACCGTCGATGGTGAGGGTGACGACGACGTACTGGCCGGGCGCATAGGTGAAGGAGCGCGGGGTGGTCGGCTCGAGCACGAAGGTCGACACGTCGTGAGTAATGGGGACAACCGCCTTACACCGCAAGATCATCTGGAAGTCGGCCTCAGCACCCGGCAACACCGTCAGCAGGGGCTGGGCGACGAGGTCTTGGTCGCGCAAGACTCTCGCCAATTCGTCGCGGGACGCGTGGGTCGGCCGCAGGGCCGGAGCACCGGTGGTAGTGGCGGTCATGATGCGATCTCCTGTGCGAGTCGGGCGATGTACCAGCCGACGTAGGCGTCGACCTGAGATTCACTGGGCATGTAGGGGCCGGCTTCATAGGCTGGGCTGGACACGCCCACCTGAGCGCGGGCGGTGAAGACACTGTCTTGGTCGTTGGTCTCGCGCCAGACATGGGTGAGCTTGTCGACGTTATAGTCCACGCCCTCGACCGCGTCGGCGTGAACGAGCCAGGTGGTGCGCACGCGCGTGGTGGTCGGGCTGATCGGCAGCGCCGAAAACACCACCGCATGGTCAGCCATCATGTGGCCCCACATGTTGGGCTGGGTGTGCAGCGTGCAGCGTCCCATCCGCGTGCTCGGGAAGTCACCAAGAGGACGGTCGCACAGGACGGTGCCGTCCATGCTGAACGACTCCCCCGCCCCATCCAACGCCTCACGCATTATGCGCACTCCGGTGGCCGGTTCTTCCAGATCCATCAACAACTCGTGCGCCAGGCCAGCCTGCTCACAGAGCATTTCCAACTCACTCTGAGCCAGCAGGTAGCGGTCGTGATGTGGGCGCAACTTAGGGGTGACCTCTTCGTCGGTGAGCCCGTAGGTCAGGAAGAACGTGGTGGACAATTCGGGGTGACCCTCGCAGTGGTAGCACTCGCGATTGTTCTCCATGACTAGTTTCCAGTTGGCATCCTCGATGATGTCGATCTGTGCGGCAACCTTGGCACCAGCCAGGTTGTGCCGCTCGAGGTATGCCGCAACCTGGGCCATCGTCGGGTCGAAGTCAGCGGGGGGTTCGTCAGCCAGGCAGAGGTAGATGAGGCCGGCGACCGAACGCACCGCCACTGATTTGAGCGCAAAGCAAGACGGCTTGAAGTCGGCCCCCGCGCCGGGTGCGTGCAGGAGTTTGCCGTCGGTGCCGTAGGTCCAGTAGTGGTAGCCGCAGACGATGTTTCCGACCGAGCCCTCTTCGTCGTTCAGGATTCGCGCGCCGCGGTGTCGGCATACGTTGTGCAGTGCGCGGACCTCCTCGTCGTCGTCCCGCAGCACGATGACCGAGTAGGGCCCCACGTCGACGGTGAGGTAGTCGCCAGCCTCCGGGATCTGCGCCTCGACCGCAGCGAAGAACCAGTACTTCCCGAAGATGGTCTTGATGTCTAAGTCGAAGACCTCCGGGCTGGTGTAGAACTCGGCCGGCAGCGGATAACCCGACTGGCGGGAGCGCACATGCTCTCTCACGCCGCTCGGGACGCCGTGTCCTGCTGTGTAGGTCGCTCTGGTGTCGATGCTCATGTCACTCCTCTTTTAGATGGCCATGCACAGACGCAGTGCGTCGTAGATGGCGGCGTGGATGTTGCGGCTCGCGACGGCATCGCCGACACGGAAAAGTTCGTAGGCACCCTCGGGGTTGGTGGTGATCTGTTGGGCTCGCCCCTCGAGCAAGGCGCCTTGGTCGACCTCGCCGAGGTTGGTCGAGCCAGCTACCAGGTCGAAGTAGATCTCGTCGTTGGGCAGGGTGCCGTGCTCAACGACGACCGTGTCGACCTCGCGTTCCCAGGTCAACGGCGTGTAGTCACTGCCCAGTTGCGCGATCAGTCGCTTGCCGGGCCCCTTCGTCACGCCGACGAGTCGGGTGGCCAGCGTGGTGGTGATCCCCTGCTCGGCAAACGCGGTCAGGTATGCCGGACTGTTCATCCCGCCGATCGAGATCGCCAGCGTGCGCTCGGGGGTGATGAACTCGAGTGTGGCGGCCTGTGGAGCCATCAACTCGGCGGCACCCATCGCGGATTCAGTGCCGTTGTCGTCGTAGATGAGTACCTCACCGCGGGCTCGGACGCTGCCGTCCATGACGTCCCAGGTGTCGCGGACCAAGTCGGCACCGTGGGCTAAGAAGTCGGTGTTCGGCATGCCACCGGTGGCCACAATGACCACGTCGGGGCGCAGTGCAAGCACGGTCTCGGCGTCGGCATACACCCCAAATTTGAGGTGGACCCCGAGGACTGCCAGCTCGGAGACGCGCCAGTCGATGATGCCGATGAGGTCAGCGCGGCGCGGGGCAGCGGCGGCGAGCAGCACCTGACCGCCAGGGTCATCGGAGGCTTCCAGCACGGTGACTTGATGGCCGCGCTCGCCGAGGACTCGACCGGCTTCCAGACCGGCGGGGCCGGCACCGATGACGACGACCCGCTTGGCGTCGCCGGCAGCCTTGGAGACCAGATGCGGCAAGGACTGCTCACGCCCGGTGGCGGGGTTGTGGATGCACTTCGCGTCCCCGGACTCGTAGATAGCGTCTAGGCAGTAGTTGGCGCCGACACACGGGCGGATGTGGTCTTCTTCTCCGCGCGCAACCTTGGCCACGAGGTGCGGGTCGGCCATCTGCGCCCGGGTCAGGCCCACCAGGTCGACCAGGCCCTCGCGGACGGCATACCGGGCGGTGGCCACGTCGGAGATCCGGGCGGCGTGCATCACGGGTATGTCGATCGCGCGCTTGATCTCGCCGGCAAACTGCAACTGAGGTGCGGACGGGGTACCCATCGAGGGGATGACCTCGGCGAGGGTGGCATCACGATCGATGGTCCCACGGATGACCGACAGGAAGTCGAGCCCGGCCTCGGTGTAGTTCTTCAGCGCCAGGAGCGCGTCGTCTTGGGCCAGACCGGGGCTGGTTTGTTCGTTCATGCTCATCCGGATACCAACGATGAAGTCTGTCCTGACGGCGGCGCGGACGGCCTCGATCACCCGCAAGGGGAAGGTCATCCGGGACTGAAGGTCGCCGCCGAACTCGTCGTCACGGTCGTTGGTCGCCGGTGAGAGGAAGCCGTCGAGCAGATGGCCGTAGGACTGCAACTCGATCCCGTCCAGACCTCCGGCCTCGCAGCGTTGGGCCGCGGCGGCATACTGACCAACGATGCGGTCAATGTCCCAGGACTCGGCGCGTTTGGGGAACGAGCGGTGCGCCGGCTCGCGCTGGTTAGAGGGGTAGACCAAAGGCAGCCAGTCATGGCTGAAGTTGCTACTGCGTCGGCCCAGGTGGGTGACCTGACACATCACTGCCGCGCCTTCTTCGTGGACGTCGTCGCACAGTTGGCGCAACCACGGGACCACTTCGTCCTTGTAGAGCAGAATGTTGCCGAAGGCCGGCGGGCTGTCCGGAGCGACTACGGCCGATCCGCCGATCATGGTCAGACCTACGCCGCCACGGGCCTTCTCTAGGTGGTATTCGCGGTAGCGATCCTTCGGCATACCGTCGACGGTGTAGGCCGGTTCGTGTGACGTGCTGACGACGCGATTGCGCAGCCGCAGGCGCCCGAGATCGAAGGGCTGGAGCAGCGGGTCACGTAGCGTCACTCGGCCAGTCTGAAACCGTATTCAGCAAAAAAGAAATCTCACGTTTTTGCATCATTCCGTGCAATCCTTTTGCATGATTGATCCTCGGCTGCGAAGCCTTCAGTTGGTGGCCTGGCACGGCACGGTGACTGCCGCCGCGCGGACCCTCAACTACACCCCATCAGCAGTCTCGGCCCAGTTGAAGTCGCTTGCGGCCGACGTGGGCGTAGAACTCCTAGAGCGAAAGGGCAGGCGGGTCTATCCGACGTGGGGTGGGCGGATGCTGCTGGAGTTCGCGGAGGAACTCAACGCGCGATGGGAGCAAATGCACGGCGATCTCCTGAAAACCACGGACGCAACACCCGGCGTCCTGCGGTTATGCGGATTTTCGACCGCAGCCTCCAATTTGCTCCCCCGTGTTGCGACCGAAGTCATCGCTGCCCACCCCGGCGCCCACGTGCGGATCATCGAAGCGGACCCCGAGGAATGCTTTGAGCTGCTCCTAGCCGATGCTGCAGATTTGGCGGTGGTCGTGACCACCGACCGGCTGCCCCGTCTCGATGACCCGCGCTTTGAGCAACACCCCCTGGCCAGCGACCCCTTGGACCTGCTGTTGCCAAAGACGCACCCGTTCGCGGATATGTCTTCGGTTCCGTTGGCGGACATGGCACACGACGACTGGATCATGGACCACCCCGGGCGGCCGCACCACCAGCTTGTGATGACGTCGTGCCTGGCCGCAGGATTCAACCCAACCGTCGCTCACGAGATTGTGGAGTGGGACACCGGGGCTGCCTTGGTGCACGCCGGATTGGGGGTATGCCTGATTCCCCGGCTCGCTCGACTGCCGGCCGGATTCGACATCGTACGGGTGCCGCTACGGGGTGACCCCAGCCCGTCTCGGCAGATCAGAACCGGCATCCGTGCCGGCAGCAGCACAGGGCCCCTGCTGTCGACGGCTCTGTCAGTGTTGGCGCGGCTTACCCCGAAGACGATGAACTGAGCGCCGGTCGCATGTGCCGCAGGTCAGCCCGTGGCGACGACGTGAGGCAGCGAGCCGGTGTCGGCATGGGCAACGAGTTGGGACCGCAAGAAACGCGCCATCCGAGGCTCGAAGGCGTCACTGTTGCCACCGGTATGCGGGCTGATCAGCACTCCGGGTGTGGTCCAGAGCGGATGCTCGGGCGGCAAAGGTTCGGGGTCGGTAACGTCTAAGGCGGCCCTAAGCCGACCCGTGCTGCACTCGGCGATGAGCGCAGCAGTATCGACGATGGGGCCCCGGCTCACGTTTACCACCAGGGCATCGTTGGGCAGGAACGCCAATGACTCGGCGTCGAACATTCCCCGGGTCGCTGGGTTCAGGGGTGCCGTCACCACAACGATGTCGGTCTTCGGCAACAGCGATGGGAGGTCAGCGGCGGCATACACCTCTTCCACCCACTCGTCACCGGGGCGAGGCGTGCTCGCCACTGCCAGCACATCGACCTCACACGCCTTCAAGCGTGTAGCCACGGCCTTGCCGATCCCCCCGTAACCGAAGATGAGCGCGGTCCTATCGGCCAAGGATCGACGTGACCGAGGTGTCGGCCACTGCCTAGCGGCCTGGCTTCGTACGAACTCGGGGATATCCCGCTGAGAGGCAAGGATCAGCGCCAGAGCCAACTCGGCAGTCGCGGTGTCGTGGACCCCGACCGCATTGGCCAGATCAACCCCAGGGGGAAGGAACCGCAGCGCGTGCTCATGACCGGCCGAGCCGAGCTGAAGGGCACGCAGCCGCGGCAACTCAGCGAGCCGTGTGATCCAGGGGGCGTTCCACGCCGGCACCACCACGACCTCGATCGCTTCTTGTTGCTCTGGGGGCTCGTCGAGGTCCCAGCCGAGGATCTGCATACCGTCGATATCACCCACGGCATCGCGCAACGAACGAGGAACGGTGGCGACACTCATGAGCCCACGCTATCCGTCCGGTTTGGCCGTAGCGCGGTTAGCGGTGACCCTGGAACGATGACGCTGCAACGATCCAACCGTCCTCGCAGAGCGCTGACTGTGGGTGTTACTACCCTCAGCGTGTGCGCCATCTCGGCTTGTTCGGGCTCGAGCGAGCCTTCGCCTTCGTCCGCGCCAGCCGATGCGGCCGCCTCAGTCGACCCGGGCTCGCCTTCGGTCACGACGCTTGCCGCAGATTTCGATGTGCCGTGGGGGCTCGCAGCGCTGGACAACGGCGATGCCTTGGTGGGCGAGCGGGACAGCGCCAAGGTATGGCGAGTCTCGGCCGATGCCCAGCCAGAGCTCGTGACCACGGTGCCGGGCGTCGAGCCCGGCGGGGAGGGCGGCTTGCTCGGGATCGCGGTCCCCTCCGGTGGCGACGGGAGCCAGTTCCACGCGTACATCACCGCAGGTTCGGACAATCGGGTGATCGGTGTGGACACCACTGGCACGGCCGCCGGACAGGAGCCGCGGGTGCGGACGGTACTGGGCGGCATACCCAAAGCAGGAAATCACAACGGCGGGCGGATCGCCGTCGGCCCCGACGACTATCTCTATGTGACGACCGGGGATGCTTCGGAAGGTGCCAGCGCGCAAGACCCGGACTCTCTCGGCGGCAAAATCTTGCGGATCACGCTCGACGGCGAACCTGCCCCAGGCAATCCGGACGCCGACTCACCGGTGTGGTCGATGGGGCACCGCAACGTCCAGGGGCTGGACTGGGACGCCGACGGCCGGCTCTGGGCCAGCGAGTTCGGGCAGAACGATCTGGACGAGGTCAACCTCATTGAGGCTGGCGGAAACTACGGGTGGCCGGAGTGTGAGGGCCCGTGCGATCGGCCCGAGTTCGTGGACCCGGCCGTGACCTGGCCGACTTCCGAGGCTTCACCGTCGGGTCTAACCGTCGGTCCCGACGGTGCTCTCTATATGGCCGCGTTGCGCGGTGAGTCGCTGTGGCGCATACCGCTAGAGGGTGCCACGCCGGGCGATCCCGAGCGGTTGATTGAAGGCGAGTACGGACGGCTTCGTAGCGTGGTGAACGGCCCCGACAGCTCCCTATGGGTGCTGACGAACAACACCTCGCGCGGTGACCCGAGAGAAGGTGACGACCGGCTCCTATCGCTCACCCTCCCCTAACCGTTGAGCGCGCCGATGCACGTCGCGACGCGCAGGAGTGCGCGCACGTCGGTCATCTGCGCCCTAGGCAAACCACGCCTTCAGTCGCGGTCGGCCCGAGTTTGGATCCACACCAGGATCAGGACGATCACTACGCCGAGGACCATCAACGCCACGGGGCCGCCGACGGGTGAAATCGGGGCCAGCAGCGTCCCTGGCGCCGAATCACTGGCTCCGGAATCGGCCTGTTGCCAGGGCCACAGGGCACGCAACGAGCCGACCATGAGACCGGTCATCACGACGAGGGTGGTCCGGCGGTGCTCCCGCAAGAAATAGGCCAGCAGTTGCACGAACGAGGCGAGCCCGAAAGCCGCGCCCGCGCCAAAGACCGATATAAACACCAGGTTGCGCTCATCAACTGCTTCCAGCGTGACGGTATACAGGCCCACCGCTAGAAGGAGGAAGGAACCGGACACTCCAGGCACGACCAGGGCACAGATCGCGACCGCTGCCGCAATGAAGACCACGAGCAGCGACGGGTCCGAGGTGGTGCCTCCCCCGGCCAAACCGATCAGCGCGTATGCCGTCGCTACGGCTACCACGACCAAGCCCACGTCATACAGCACGGGGCGTCGAGCCGGCGGCAACATCGAGATGGGCACGAGAACGCTGGCCGCCACCAGCCCGAAGAACAGCCCACGGGCGTGCTCGGGATGCTCGGTGACGAACGCACTCATAACCCCGGCGATCGTCAGCACAGCCGTAGCCATGCCGAGTAAGACCGGGATAACCAGGCGCCAATCCGTGCGCCGCAACTCCGTCATTGCCCGAGCGCGGCGAGCCGGCCCCGTCACGGCAACACGAGCGGCACCGACGACGTGCGAGGCAGAGGCGATGAGTTGCTCGTAGACCCCGGTTACCAAGGCAACCGTGCCCCCGGAGACTCCGGGCACGAGCTCGGCGGAGCCGATCAAGAAGCCGCGAGCCAGGTCAAGCGGCAGCAGGCGGGTCGGGCGCTTGGTATGCGGTGTGGACGCCGCGGCGGGGTTGTCCGTCGTCACTTAGGTCAGCCGGGCCAGAATGAGTTCACGTGCCTTGGCCGCGTCGGCTTGGCCACGCATTTCTTTCATGACCTGACCGATCAGCGCCCCCGCAGCGTTCAGTTTGCCCTCACGAACCTTGTCGGCAATGTCGGGGTTGGCGGCGATCACCTTGTCCACCGCCGCTTCGAGCACACCGTCGTCCTGGACGAGCTCCAAACCCTTGGCGTCAGCAACGTGAGTGGGGGTGCCTTCACCGGCCAGCACCCCTTCGATGACCTGGCGGGCCATTGAATCGTTCAGTCGGCCGTCGCGGATCAACGCATCGAGTTCGGCAATGTGAGCCGGGGTGACACCTAGGTCGGTGACCGCGACCTCTTGCTTATTGGCTCGGCGGGCCAGGTCTCCGGTCCACCATTTGCGGGCAGCAGCCGAACCTGCCCCGGCGGCCACGGTCTCTTCGATGACCTCGAGGGCGCCGGCGTTCACGACGTCGCGCATCTCCAAGTCGGTGTATCCCCAGTCGGCCTGCAGCCGCTTGCGACGCTGCGCCGGAGGCTCGGGCAAGGTGGCGCGCAGTCGCTCGACATCCTCATCGCTCGGCGCCACGGGCACGAGATCGGGCTCGGGGAAGTAGCGATAGTCGTCGGCGTCGGATTTGGGCCGACCCGAAGTGGTGACTCCTGTGTCTTCGTGCCAGTGGCGCGTCTCTTGGAAGATCGCTGCGCCGGAGTCCAGGACGGCCGCGTGACGGGACATCTCGTAGCGCACCGCTCGCTCCACCGAACGCAATGAGTTCACGTTTTTGGTCTCGGTCCTAGTGCCGAGCGGCACCGCCGACTGATCGTCGCCGTTCGCGTCGGATCCTGCTTTGGGTCGCAACGACACGTTGGCGTCGCAGCGCAGCGATCCCTGCTCCATCTTCACGTCGGAGACGTCGAGCGCGCGGAGCAGATCGCGCAGCGCCCCGACGTAGGCTTTGGCGATCTCGGGGGCACGTGCACCAGCGCCGGTTAGTGGCTTGGTGACGATCTCGATGAGCGGGATGCCTGCGCGGTTGTAGTCGACCAGCGAGTGATCGGCTCCGTGAATCCGCCCGGTCGAGCCACCGACGTGCAGCGACTTGCCGGTGTCCTCTTCCATGTGAGCGCGTTCGATCTGCACCCGGTAGGTCGAACCGTCTTCGAGATCGACATCCAGGAAGCCTTCAAAAGCAATCGGCTCGTCGTACTGGCTGGTCTGGAAGTTCTTCGGCATGTCCGGGTAGAAGTAGTTCTTCCGGGCGAAGCGGCACCAGGCGGCAATCTGACAGTTCAGCGCCAGGCCGATCCGGATCGCGGACTCCACCGCCGTGGCGTTGACCACGGGCAGCGCGCCCGGCAGGCCTAGACAGATCGGACAGGCCTGGGTGTTCGGGGCGGCACCAAAACCGGTCGCACACCCGCAGAACATCTTGGTCGCGGTACCGAGCTCGACGTGGACTTCGAGACCGAAAACCGGGTCGTAACGCGTGAGGACCTCGTCATAGTCGACGATCGCTTCGTCCACGTGGGCGTTCATGCGGGAACCTCCTGGGCCTCGGTAGCGCGGGTCTCGATGGCGGGCGCTTGATCGAGCAACGACCCACCCCACGTCTGCGTGAACGCAGCCTCGAGCGCGGCACCTACGGCATACATGCGGTCGTCTGCCGTTGCGGGCGCAAGCACCTGTATGCCGACCGGCAGGTTGTCCTCGTCGGCGAGCCCACACGGTAACGACAGTCCGGGGACCCCGGCCAGGTTCGCCGGGATGGTCGCGATGTCGTTGAGGTACATCGACAGCGGATCGTCGTCGTTCTCGCCGAACTTGAAGGCCGTGGTGGGAGTCGTCGGACTGATCAACACGTCCACCTCTTCAAACGCTGCTTTGAAGTCGTTGGCGATCAGCGTGCGGACCTTCTGGGCTTGGCCGTAGTAGGCCTCGTAGTATCCGCTGGACAACGCGTATGTGCCGAGGATGATGCGGCGCTTGACCTCATCACCGAACCCAGCGTCGCGGCTGGAGCCCATGACCTGCTCGGCGCTCGGTGCCTCGACATTATCCGGGCCCACCCGCAGTCCGTAGCGCATGGCGTCATAGCGGGCCAAGTTGGACGAGGCCTCGCTCGGCAGGATCAGGTAGTAGGCCGCCATGGCGTACGGGAAGTGCGGGCAAGAGATCTCTTGGACCTCGGCACCCAGCGCCTGCAATTGTGCGACGGCCTCGTCGAAGCGGGCCTGCACCCCAGCCTGGAAGCCTTCCCCGGAGATCTCGCGGACCACACCGACCTTCGTGCCGGTGAGGTCGCGCGTGCTTATTGCCTCGACGATCGGGGGCAGTGGAGACTCGATGGATGTGGAGTCCATCGGGTCATGGCCGCCGATGATCGAGTGCAGAAGCGCCGCGTCGGCGACGGTGCGGGTGCACGGGCCGATCTGATCCAGCGACGACGCGAGCGCGATGACGCCGTAGCGAGACACCGAGCCGTACGTGGGCTTCGATCCAACCGTGCCGGTGACCGACGCTGGCTGACGGATCGAGCCGCCGGTGTCGGAGCCAATCGCCCACGGCGCGAGGTATGCCGCCACGGC
>JBBQNO010000063.1:0-12148 GCA_038330045.1 Actinomycetales bacterium
CAACGACAATGTCGCGCTGGCCCAGCGCTATCTCGGCTTCACCGGCTCGGGTGTCGACGGATCATTTGGACCCACCACGTTGTCCAAACTGCTGGACTATCAGTCGAAGAACAATTTGCCGTGGACCGGCGTACTGGACAACGCGACCTGGGCCTACATGGAGAAGAACGCTTCGGCGGTCAGCCGGATCGCCGGCGAAGATCGCTACGAAACGGCCGCTAGAGTCGCAGCCCTCTCGCCAACGGGCGGAGACGTCTACATCACCACGGGTGAGAACTACCCGGACGCTTTGGCTGCCGGCGCCCGTGCGGGGTCTCGGGAAGATCCGATGCTCCTTACTCGTCTGAATCAACTTCCCTCATCGACGGTCAAAGAGTTACAGCGCATCAAGCCTCGGAGCATCTACATCGTCGGCGGACAAGGCGCGGTGACCAGCAAGGTCTTCGGCGACCTGCGGGCCTACGCCGGTAGCGGCGGAGTGCAGCGCTTGGCGGGTGAGGACCGCTACGCCACGGCTGCCAAGGTCGCAGCCCAATTCGGCAGCCAGCCGTCGGTGGTCTATATCGCGACCGGCACCAACTACCCTGATGCGCTGGGGGCGGCCGCTCGCGCTGGCTTGAACGATGCACCCGTTCTCCTGACGCGTCCGGATTCGATCCCCGAAGCAACTCGCTCCGCCTTGCGCAGTGTCAAGCCAGATCGAATCGTCCTTATGGGCAGCTCTGGTGCTGTTTCTGACCGTGTGGCGAAGGATCTCAAGAGTTATGCGACGAGTGGTTGGGTGCAACGGGTTAGCGGTAGCGACCGCTACGAGACATCAGCGGAATTGGCGAGCCACTACCCCCGTGGTGTCAATGTGGTTTATCTGACCACCGGCGTAAACTTCCCGGATGCTCTGGCCGGCGCCGCTCGTGGAGGAACAGACTCGGCCCCCGTCCTGCTAACCCGAACCTCCTCCTTGCCTGATTCCACGAAGCAGGCCCTTGCCGCTCTGCAACCCGGTCGGATCGTGTTTGTAGGTGGCACCACTGCGGTATCCGAAGGGGTCGAGGACTCGGTCAGGCTGTACGTGGATTGAGCCTCGGCAAAATGGGTGGATGGCCTCACCACCACCTCCGCAGACCCTAAGGGTGGTGGTGTTGGCCAAGACAGCGCACGCGGCTCCGGCGGTGGCACCTTGGCCGAATGGAGGTCAAGGGTCAGCGCGGTGTGACTGTACTGCACAGCAGGTGCGCAGCGCCAACAGGTCGGGCGTGAACTCACCTGAGTTGCGCAGGTTGGGTGATTCTGCGGATTCTGCTGGTGTTTGTGCTGTTCAAGGGGTTGCTTGCGCCCGGTAACCCACTAAGGGATCGGTGTTGTGGGTTGGATGGTGTCATTCCTTCAGAAGGTTAGGCGGCTTCTGTACCTGGTGCCGACGCTGAGTCTGTGAAGGTGCAGCCATCCACACCGCAAGTCAGGAAGTCGCACACGCGCCGTTCGGGGTGCGCCCCACCACGTCCTGGGTTCTCCTACACTAGGCTGTCGGCTGCGGGAACATGTGACGTCGTGACGCCACTGTGGCGACCACGGATGCGACCACCCGCAGGACCGATGGCATGGGGCGGCTCCGGCAGGGAAATTTCGGCATAC
Organism: Actinomycetales bacterium; assembly: GCA_038330045.1. GTDB lineage: Bacteria > Actinomycetota > Actinomycetes > Actinomycetales > Dermatophilaceae > Ornithinicoccus. The sequence goes on from JBBQNO010000063.1 coordinate 1,633, forward strand.
CCCACGTGTGGCTCCCGTGCAATGGCGTGAACCAAATGTTGCTGTACGGCGATATGGGCCTGTCGCCTGCACAAAAACTATTAGTCACCCGAAGTGGCCCGGAACGAAAAGGGGCCATCGCTCGTGCGTCCTGATATTCAGTCACTGCGTGCGATCGCAGTACTGCGGGTTCTCTTGTGGCACGCAGGTGTTCCCGCGGTCTCGGGCGGCTACAGCGGGGTAAATGTTTTCCTTGTGCTTTCCGGCTCTCTGATGACGCAGATCCTGTTGCGTGTGCTGTCGAACGCAACCGTGTGGACTTGCCCAGGTTTTACCTTCGGAGGGCACGACGCCTCTTCCCTGCCGCGGCGGTGGCCGTCCTGGGGACCACCATCATGACGCTGGCTGTGCTGCCAATCACGCGATGGCGAGACGTCGCCGGTGGCATCGTGGCCAGTGCCCTATACGTTGTGAACTGGCGCCTTGCCGAGCAATCCGGGAATTATCTGGCCGCGGGGCCTACGCCTTCGCCCCTACAGCATTTTTGGTCGTTGGCTGTGGAGGAACAGTTCTATGTCGTGTGGCCTCTGATCCTTGCTGCTTTCTCTTCCTACCCCGGAAGAGGTTTGGTTTCACAGGCTGGGTAGTGATCGTGATGTCCCTAGTTCTACTGGCTTCTCTCGCCTATTCGGCCTGGCTTACCGAAGTGAATCCTGGACCGGCTTACTTCATGACCACGACGCGGGTCTGGGAGCTGGCTATCGGCGGCTTGGTGGCGGCTGTGTGGCAGAAGTGGTCGACCCGCCCGCCAGGGCACCAGGTTGCTACAACCCTTGCATTGTTGGGTTTGGGTTCCATCGCCTTATCGGCGGTGGCCTTCGACGCATCGCCGCCTTTTCCTGGCGTGGCAGCACTTTTGCCTACGCTTGGAAGTGCTGTGGTGTTGCTCGGGGGCCCTTCCTAGGGCCGGAAGGCCGGACCGCGCGAGTTTTGGCCTTTCGGCCCGCGCAGTGGATAGGAGCGATGTCTTAATCGTTGTACCTGTGGCATTGGCCGCTACTGGTGAGGGCCGCGTCACTTCTGGATCGGCCTTCGATCAGTTGGCCGATTGGGTTAGTTGTAGTCGGCGTCTCGCTTGTGCCGGCCTGGCTGTCGTTGCGGTTTGTCGAAGCCCCGTTTCGTGGGCGACTCCCCCGAGGCCAAACCGGTAAGGACCTACACAAAGTGGGCCGCTGGGTATGCCTGGGTCTCGGCAGTTGCCGCTCTGGCAATCGTGGTCGCACCCGTCTTCATTGGACCCGGTGGTCTGCTTAGTTCAGACTCGGCACAGGCCATTTCGCCCGCACCAGAGCAGGCGCCGGATGACGTCTACGAGCCGTTCTAAGAGGGCTGTCAGAGTCTTAGCCCTGACGGCATGGCTACGGTTTGCGTCGGCGGTGACCCCGAAGCCGAGGAAACTATCGTCATCGGTGGTGACTCCCACGCAGTCATATGGATGAACGCTTTGGACGTGGCTGGAGCTAAGAAGGGCTGGCGAATCGAGATGCTGGCACGTACCAGTGCCCGGCGGCCGACGTCATCCCGATGGTCGAGGGAAGACCCCTCGAAGAGTGCTCGACTTGGCGCGACGAAGTCTTCAGTTACATTGACGAAGACCCACCCAAGGCCATCGTCACCGCGCCGGTGTCCATTTGCTCCCTGTGGGACGGCGGACGAGAACTCTCCGAGGCTGATAGTGAAACCACTTTCGCCGCCGGCTTGGAGCGGACGTGGACCCGGTTGCGCGGCACGGGGGCCGAGGTAGTAACTATGGCACCGGCGCCACGCTTTTCTGTCGATCAGCCGGAACGCGTGATGCAAAACATGGATGACCTCGATGAATGCGGTGAACAATCCGCGACTGCGGTGGAACGAACCCAGGCGTCCGTTGCCGCTGCCTTGAAGGATTTCCCATGGGTCAAAGTCATCGACCTTAACGGCCTCCTGTGCCCCGACGACTTCTGCCCCGCGGTCCAGGACGACGTCTTGGTCTGGGGTGACACTAACCACCTGACCACCATTCGGGCAGAGCAACTGGCCGAGCCCCTTGGGGCAGCCCTGGAGGCAGCCATCGGCGACTCGCAGTAAGACCCTTAGAAGGTTGCCTCCGTCGAGCGTCGCGACACTCAGCAACGACCGCGTGACTGCCTGTTCACCGAGAACCGTCGCAAACCGGCTCTTCTAAGTCGCGGTGGGTGTAGGGGTGACACGCCGGGCGGTGCTGTTGGAGTGATGGGGGTCGAGGCCCGCAGGATCGGAAGCGACCTGCGACCACGGCGGTATACGCCGAGACCGACCTATCTCGCCTGACGATGCTGGTCAGGCCATGGCCCTTAGTCGGGAGCCAGTCATCACCGGGACCCTAACGCCACTGCTCAGCGACTAGGTGCGGGTGCGCCGCGCATTGGGATTCAAACTCGAGGGCACCGAGGCTCTGCTGACTCAGTTCCTGACCTACCTGGATGAGCACGACGCGGACACGATCACCATCGAACACGCCCTCAGCTTCGTGACCGCCCCGCAAGGTGCATCACCGCGCGGGCCGCCACCAGCGACCCGAGCGTGCAGGTCCCCCCCGGCCCGGTTGCTACCGGCCAGGCCTACCCGCGCGGCGCCCTACATCTACCGCGACGATCAGATCGAGGCGCTGCTGGTCGCGGCCGACCAGCTCCGCCCCGCGATACGGGCAACTACCTTGCACACCCTGATCGCGTTGGTGGCCGCGACCGGGATCCGCACCGGCGAGGCCATCGGCCTTGACGTGAGCAGCCTGGACCGCGCCGCGGCCACGCTGCAGGTCAGCGGCAAGTACGGCAAGACCCGCCTGTTGTCGCTGCACCCAACCGTGCTTGACGGGCTCACCGACTACCTGGATACCCGGTCCCGGTTCGTACCCGCCGGCACCTGCCCGGCCCTGCTCATTTCTAGCACCGGGCGGCGCCTGCCACCTAGCATGGGGCGTAGTGAGTCGATTAGCAGGCGAAAGGGGACAGGCTTGAGAAAACTGAGTGCATTGGTGCACAATCTGCCGTTGACCATGTCGGTATTGCGTAAGCACGTCGGCCGGGCGGGGCAGAAGGCGTCTTCCGTCGTCCTTCGAGGCGCTCCTGCTCGGGCGCGGTCGGCGATGACTGGGGAGTGGATACGAGCCCGCCGACCGGATCTGGCCGCGTTGGCTTTGGCCGCCGATGAACGCTATGCCGAGGCCAGTGCCCTCTTACGGGCAACCTTGGAGGGCACCCTTTCACAGGCTGCACAAGCTCGGGTGGCGAGGGTCGCCGTGGTGCTGCACGATCTGCCGTTAGCCCAAGAGGCTCTGACTGGGCAGACTCTGGATCAGAGCCGGCCGGCCGGGCAGCCGCCACCATCCTTGGCGATGACTCGCAGCATGGTGGCCGCTGAGCAGGGCAACCTTGACGTCGCCGTGGCTCACCTCCACGGGGTGCCCGGCCGAGCGGCACGCCGGATGCGCAGTCAGTTGAAGGGTGAGGTTCAGGTGCTACGCACCGAGATGTTGCTCGACGAGTTGGCGGGGTCTGCGTCCGAAAAGCAGACACCGTGCGGGGGGGCGGTCACGTCGGTACTGCACGTGGTGAGCACATCCCTTCCGGAGCAGCAGAGCGGTTATACCATTCGCACCCAGGGCATCGTGACCGGACAGCGGGCGGCTGGGCTGGATGCCCAGGTGGTCACTCGGCTCGGCTTCCCAGTCGACACCGGGGTGATTTTTGCTTCGCCGTGGGCAGAGGTCGGCGGGGTGCCCTATCACCGGCTTCTACCGGGCCGCGGCATACCTATCCCGAGCGCTAGGCGCCAGGAGGTAGCGGTTGCCAGACTCACCGAACTGGTACAGCGATTGCGTCCTGATGTTCTACACGCCCACAGCAAGCACGAAAACGCACAGATCGCGTTGACGGTCGGTCGGCGGCTAGGGCTGCCTGTCGTCTACGAAGCTCGCGGATTCTTAGAAGAAACGTGGGTAAGTTCCGGCGGGACCCCCGACTCAGATTTTTATCGCTGGTCTCGTGAGGCCGAGTCGTTGTGTCTGCAGCACGCTGATGTCGTGATCACGCTTTCCCAAGCCATGGCCAGTGACATCGAATCTCGGGGTATCTCGGCAGGGCGGATCACAGTGATACCCAATGCTGTGCCTGCGGACTTCGCTAATAGCAAGGATGCCACCCCCAGCCGGGCGGGGGTCGGCGCAGGTATGAGGGCACGGCTAGGCATCCCGGCGGACAGCACCGTTTTCGGCAGCGTCAGCACCGTAAACGACTACGAAGGATTTGACACGGTGATCGAGGCAATGACGCTCCTTCACGACCACGGCGTAGTGCTGCTTATCGTCGGTGACGGCCCGGCCCGCCCGGGCTTGCAAGCCCGGGCTGAATCGGCTGGTGTGGCCGATCGGGTCGTTTTCACGGGGCGAGTGCCTCACGCACAGGTGCGAGATCACCTCGACGCGATCGACGTCTTCGTAGTGCCGCGTAAAGTCACGCCTGTCACGGTGCTCGTGCCGCCGATCAAACCCCTCGAAGCCATGGCGGTCGGCATACCGGTGCTTGCGAGTGACCTTCCGCCATTGGTGGAAATCGTCCGGCCGGGGGCCTTCGGTGAGGTCGCCGCCGCTCAGGACGCTGTCGCGTGGGCTGAGCAAATGGCTGCCCTGCGATATGCTCCCGAGCACTTGCACGCTCTTGGTTTGCGGGCTTCAGAGTTTGTGGCGCGGGAGCGGACCTGGGCCCGCGCCGCCGATCGTTATGCCAAGGTTTATGACGCAGCGGTGCTCCGCTGACAGAATGTGCTTGCTGGATGGGACGTGAGTCTCTCCCCGACTACGAACAAGGAGCCTCATCATCGTGGCTGTTGACGCTGTCATCATCGGATTGGGATACGTTGGGCTGCCGCTCGCCCAAGAGGCCACCAGGGCCGGAATGAGCGTAGCGGGTTTCGACATCAACCAAGGGGTGGTCGACGCGCTGAACAGGGGTGTCTCACACGTCGACGACCTCTCGGACACGGACATCGAGGACATGGTGCGGGCGGGCTTTACTGCTACCACTGACGAGTCGGCTATCGCTGACGCCAAGGTGGCCGTGATCTGCGTACCCACCCCGCTATCGGAAGACGGTGGACCCGACCTGCGCGCCGTCGAGGGGGCTGTGGACGCCGTGGCACGTAACCTGCGCCCCGGCATGGTCGTCATTCTCGAGTCCACGACCTACCCCGGCACTACGGACGAAGTTGTGCGGCCCAAGTTGGAAGAGGGTGGGCTCGTCGCCGGTTCCGACTTCTGTTTGGCCTACTCACCGGAGCGGATCGACCCGGGCAACCCGACCTACGGCGCGAAGAACACACCCAAAGTTATCGGCGGGCACACCCCGGAATGTGCCGACGCGGCCGCCGAGTTCTACGGTTCGTTTGTAGACACAGTGGTGCGCGCGAAGGGGACGCGTGAAGCTGAGACTGCGAAGTTGCTCGAGAACACTTACCGCCACATCAACATCGCTTTGGTCAACGAGATGACGAGATTCTGTCACGAGTTGGACATCGACCTGTGGGACGTCATTAAGGCCGCAAGCACGAAGCCGTTCGGCTTCCAGGCATTCTATCCTGGTCCCGGTGTCGGCGGTCACTGCATCCCGATCGACCCCAACTACCTTTCGCACCAAGTGCGAGCCCGACTGGGCTATCCCTTCCGTTTTGTGGAGCTCGCGCAGGAGATCAACTCAGGTATGCCGGCCTACGTGGTGCATCGGGCTCAGGACATCCTGAACGACCTGGGCAAGCCGTTGAAGGGCTCGACCGTATTGCTCCTGGGCGTGACCTACAAGCCGAACATCGCTGACCAGCGTGAGAGCCCCGCCGTGCCGTTGGCGAAGCAACTTGTCGCCAAGGGAGCCAAGGTCTCCTACCACGACCCGCACGTCACGCACTGGGGCGCGCTTGGTGATGCCGCCGTTCGCGAAGAAGATGCCGCCAGTGGCGCAGCTGCCGCTGACCTGACGATCCTGGTCCAGAATCATGGCGATTACGAAGTGGACGCGTTGGCTGCCGCTTCGCAAGCGTTCTTCGACACCCGCGGCGTTGCCGAGGGCGAGAAGGTCTCCCGGCTGTGAGTCTGGGGGGTCCTGACCAACAGGGCTCGGTTCCGGGTCTGGGGTTTGACGAAGCGGCAGCCCTGGCCCGTCAGCACGGAATGACCCAGGTTGGGGTCCGGCCAAAGTTTCTGACGTACGTTGGTGACCTATGGCGCCACCGAAGTTTTTTGGTAACCCTGTCGTTTGCGGATTTCTTTTCAAGGCACTCGCAGAGTTTTCTTGGGCAGTCGTGGCTGTTGCTCAACCCGCTACTGCAGGGAGCGGCGTACTTCTTCATCTTCGGAGTGCTGCTCGACCAGCGAAAAGACACGAACAACTTCGTCGCTTATTTGCTCCTGGGGCTCTTCACTTTTATCTTCATCTCTGCCGCTATGAATGCTGGGTCGAAGGCGCTCACCAGCAACATGGGGATGGTGCGCGCTCTCCGATTCCCCCGTGCGGTGTTGCCGTTGTCGATAACATTCGCCGAGTTCATGGCCACGCTCCCAGCTTTCGCGGTTCTGATACCGATCGTGTTGATCACTGGCGAGCGGCCGTCTTGGGCCTGGCTGCTCTATCCGGTGGCTATCTTGATCGTCGGACTGATGTCTGCTGGTATCGCAATGTTGAGCGCTCGTCTCGTCTACGTAGCGCGAGACCTCGCCAACATCATTCCCCTCATCACACGTATCTTGCGCTACGTTTCTGGCTTGTTTTTTGTCATCTCGGAAACCTCAGACGGATGGCTGGAATTCGTCTTGTCGTACCAACCAATGGCGGTGTGCCTGACGATGGTGCGGCAATGCCTGATGGGCGAATATCCACCTAGCGTTGCCGTGTGGGCCACGTCTGCTGTGTGGGCGATCCTCTTTTTCGTGTCGGGTCTGATTGTCATATGGCGTGGGGAGGCAACCTATGGCCGTCAGTGAACCCCCACCGGCAGTCATTGCTAGCCATGTTGACATTGACTACACCGTTTACGGCGCGGGCTCTCGTGCCAAGGACACCATGGCCAGCAAGCCATGGGAACGGTTGAAGAGTCAGGCCCGGTCTCAAGTCGGGACTCGAACGGTCAGCGCAGTAAAAGACGTATCCTTCGTGGCGCAACAGGGTGAATCAATAGGTCTGATCGGGCGCAATGGCTCGGGTAAATCCACGCTCTTGCGGTCAGTGGCGGGTCTGATCCCAGCCAGTCGCGGCTCGATCTACCTCAATGGAAGTGCTGCGCTTCTAGGAGTGAACGCGGCGCTCATGAGCAAACTTAGCGGGGCCCGCAACATCATGATCGGGGGTCAAGCCCTTGGGTTGAGTCGGCGGCAGGTCCTGGATAAGTACGACGAAATCGTTGAGTTTGCTGACATAGGGCACTTCATCGACCTGCCCATGAGTTCGTACTCTTCGGGAATGGGTGCCCGACTCCGATTCGCCATCTCGACAGCTGCAGTGCCCGACATTTTGGTTGTGGACGAAGCCCTGGCGACTGGAGACGCACAATTCCAGGCGCGGGCGGAAGACCGAATCAATCAGATGCGTAGTTCGGCCGGCACCATATTTGTCGTGAGCCATTCGCCTTCCACCATCAAAAAGATGTGCGCTCGCGGTCTCTGGATGGAGCAGGGCCACCTCGTGATGGATGGCACCGCGCAAGAAGTTGCCGACACTTACGCCGAGACCTACCCCCCACGCCCTCCAAAGTCTAAAAAGTAGAAACCAGAATGGAATGTATGCCCGCTCAAAGCCAGCCCCACAACACCGTTCGTTCATCTGCGCCAACCCTGAGATACCTAGCCATTGCGGGTGACGCGGAGGAGTTTGGCCCTGTGGCGAACTCACTCAAGGCCATCTCTGAAGGTGGTTCTGATGTCTGTCTGGCCTTTGGCACGGGTGATGTCCAGCGAGGTTTGCGGCCGTTGACACGCATTCGCCTCCTACGAAAAGAACCACCAGTCGGCGTGAGGTCTAAGGCGCGTTACCACCTGAAGACACGAACGCCCCCCTGGGATACCGGGCTCCCAGGAGTTGCGGTCCGCGATCATCGCTTGCGAAGTGCTCTCGACAACGCTGACGTCATCGTTCCCATCGGCGATCTGGGTCGGCAGACCGTAGCGCGGCTCGAAAGCCACGGCTGGAAAGTACCCGTTATGGGTCTGGAGGAATTTCGGCAAGTGGGAGCGGTTCTTCGGCTACAAGCTGCAGCCTCCGAAGACGGTGATCCGTCGTCGCCGCGGCTACCGTTGCCCGGCGTAGCCAAATTAGTGCGTGCGCTGGATGGCCCGTTGCCACAAGGCACTGTGCCATTCCTGGTGAGATGGGTTTTGGAACTGCTTTTGTCCGGAAAGCACGTCGAAGCCACGGAATTTAGCGAAAGAATCTCGAGCAGCCCTGCCGATGGGTTGTCCGATTCTGACGCAGCACGCCGTGCAGCCGCTGTAGCGATGGCTACGCTCACTCTCGAGGCCGAAATGCCCGCAGACTTAACTGTCGCGGTCGATATGGTGCTCGGTGAGGCCGATTCAGCGATAGCAAGCGGCGATCCAGGCACCTGCGCGGAATTCACCTTCCTGGCGCTGCAGTTGTTATTTCACCGTGAACTTCACGCGGACGGTATGACCTCGCCTCTGGTCGAGGACCCGGACACGTTCTTACGTGCATGGCACGGCAGTGACATCGCGCGCCTTCTTCGGGCACCTTCTACCGATGATGGACGTCTTGATAGTAGGACCCGCGTGACTTCAAGGGATCGTCCTCACGTTCTGGTCTTGCCAGGGTCATATCCAAAATTTGCGGGGCCTGTGGTTGAGGCTTTGAGTGGCGTCGCCACGGTCACGGTGCAGGACCTGAGCGCGCGGGCGGAATTTCGGGGGTTAGGCCCCCGGCTTGAAGTAGTCGAGGCTCGGGTCCTCCAAGCGTTAGGGCAAGAATTCGTACCGGACTACGAGTTGCTTGAAAATCTCGAGGGGGCCGACTCGGTGTTCGTTGATTGGGCTGATCGAGGCGCCTTGATGGCTACCCTGTTAGCGCCCCAAGGGGTTCCACTCATTCTGCGGATTCACAGCATGGACGCGCTCAGTCCGTGGATTCATCTTATCGATTGGGACCGGGTCACCGACTTAGTCTTTGTGAGTGAGCACCTTCGCACGATCGTGCTTCGACTTCTGGGGGATCGCCTCCGCGACACCCGCGTGACTGTTATTCCATTGCTCCTGGACACCGAACGGATAGCAACACACAAGATGGAGGGTGCTCACCGCAGGTTAATCATGGTGGGTTGGTCTCAGCGGGTGAAGGACCCGATTTGGGCCTTAGATGTTCTCGGCAGATTGCGTGCGCACGATGACGAGTGGCGAATGACGATGCTCGGCAGTGATCTCAACGCTGGGGCCGTTCGATCAGCAGACGACTACGCAGATGCAGTGCGGGAGCGAGTATCCCGCGAAGATGTCTGCGGCGCGGTGGATTTCATTGGCTTCACACGGGATATCAAACCAGTGTTAGCAACGGCCGGATTCGCGGTCAGTTCGAGTCGCCGAGAGAGTTTTGGCGCAGGATTGGTAGAAGCGGCAGGATCAGGGACCGTCCCGGTGGTGCGTAACTGGCCAATGTTTGCGACGGTTGATGCTGCGCGAACGCTCTACCCACCAGAGTGGGTTGTAAACACTGTCGACGAAGCTGTGGAACGCATCTTGGCGCTCTCTGATAAGAAGGTGTGGCAGTCAGAGTCCGACGCCGTTCCAGACGTAACAACCGAACACTTTTCGATAGGTGACAGCAGCAAAACATTTCGGGATCTCATTCTTGGCGAAACTTAGCCTCGATCTTATCGCTGGCCGGCGGCGCGTCTTGACAGTGACTCAGTGCCTGTTGGGGAGTTGATTCTGGCATTTGGGTGTGACCGGCCGCCGGGACGTCGATTGTGGTGAGCGTCGCGTTCCACGTCGCGATTGGTTGTTGGCTCGTCGGGGCCTGGGCATGTCTGTCAGGGTGGCGCGGAGGCCGCGGGTGGGCCCTCGCCCACATCCCGCGGGCGCGTGATCCCGACCCCCTACCCGACGTCGGGATCACCCCCCACGCCGGTCAGGCTGTCGCCGCGTCGGTATCGGTGACCAGGTGCACCCACCTGTCTCCGAAACCATCAAGCAGGACTTCGCTTATAGCTAAGCGCTCCAAGCGCTCCAAGCGCTCCAAGCCCTCCAAGCCCTCCAACAGGCTCGCATCGCCCTGCCCGCTCAAGTCTGAAGAGCCGGTTTAACGGGCTGATGTCGGGGCCGTCAGAGAATTGTCGACGGCACGTGAAAACTGACCCTGTAGCGGCAAGGGAATTCTGACCCTTTGCCGAGATCCTGTCCTCATGTCGAGGATGGGAGAAAGCGGGTGTTGAACGTGGAGGACTGGGCTGAGATTCGTCGGTTACATCGCAG
>JBBQNO010000064.1:0-11936 GCA_038330045.1 Actinomycetales bacterium
CTACCTTGGCTGGTGGGGCGCACGTCTGCACCACCTTCATACCTCTCAGCAGCACCTCATTGGACACGATCAACGAAGAAAGGCCTTCGCGATGAGTACCAACATTGAAGAGCGCAACCCGGGACTCAAAGAGCTCGGAACGTACGAATACGGCTGGTCCGACAGCGACGCGGCCGGAGCATCGGCCAAGCGTGGTCTGAGCGAAGAGGTTGTCGTCGACATCTCCTCGCGCAAGTCCGAGCCGCAGTGGATGCACAACCTGCGTCTGAAGTCGTTGAAGCTGTTCTACAAGAAGCCGATGCCCACCTGGGGCAGCGACTTGACCGGCATCCACTTCGACAACATCAAGTACTTCGTGAAGTCGACCGAGAAGCAGGCGACCACCTGGGACGAGCTGCCCGAAGAGATCAAGAACACCTACGACCGTCTCGGCATCCCCGAGGCTGAGAAGCAGCGCCTCGTTTCCGGCGTGGCCGCTCAGTACGAGTCGGAGGTTGTCTACCACCAGATCCGTGAGGACCTGGAAGAGCAGGGTGTCTTGTTCTTGGACACCGACACCGCGTTGCGCGAGCACGAAGACCTATTCCGCGAGTACTTCGCGTCGGTCATCCCGGCCGGCGACAACAAGTTCGCCGCACTGAACACCGCGGTGTGGAGTGGAGGCTCGTTCATCTACGTCCCGCCGGGAGTCCACGTGGACATCCCGCTGCAGGCCTACTTCCGGATCAATACCGAGAACATGGGCCAGTTCGAGCGGACGCTGATCATTGCCGACGAGGGCTCCTCGGTGCACTACGTCGAGGGTTGCACTGCGCCGATCTACCAGAGCGACAGCCTGCACAGCGCCGTCGTCGAGATCATCGTGAAGAAGAACGCCCGCGTTCGCTACACGACGATCCAGAACTGGTCGAACAACGTCTACAACCTGGTCACCAAGCGCGCGACCTGCGCCGAGGGCGCCACCATGGAGTGGATCGATGGCAACATCGGCTCCAAGGTCACCATGAAGTACCCCGCTGTGTTCCTGCTCGGTGAGCACTCCAAGGGCGAGACGCTCTCGGTGGCTTTCGCCGGTGAGGGCCAGCACCAGGACGCCGGGTCCAAGATGGTCCACGCGGCCCCGCACACCTCCTCGACCATCGTGAGCAAGTCGGTGGCCCGTGGTGGCGGTCGAACGTCCTACCGAGGGCTCGTGCAGATCCTCGAAGGCGCGCACCACAGCAAGTCCAGCGTGGTCTGCGACGCGCTGCTGGTCGACCAGATCTCCCGCTCCGACACCTACCCCTACGTCGACGTCCGCGAGGACGACGTGCAGATGGGTCACGAGGCCACGGTCTCCAAGGTGTCCGAAGACCAGATGTTCTACCTGATGTCCCGAGGCATGTCCGAGACCGAGGCCATGGCCATGATCGTGCGCGGGTTCGTCGAGCCCATCGCGCGCGAGTTGCCGATGGAGTACGCGCTCGAGCTCAACCGCCTCATTGAACTTCAAATGGAAGGAGCCGTTGGCTGATGACGCTTGTCTCCAACGAAAGCCCCACCGAGACGCCTACGGCCAAGATCGAAGGCACCACGCACGTGGACCCGCAGAGCATCAACGCCGAGCGGGTCCCAGACGAGTCGCGTGCCGCGCGCATGCGCTCCTTCGACGTGGCTGCCTTCGCCGTGCCGAACGGGCGCGAAGAGGAGTGGCGCTTCACCCCGGTAGACCGCCTCGGCGGACTGTTTGCCGACGAGGCCACCGCCGACGGCGACCCGGTCACCGTTGAGGTCATTCTGCCCGAGGGCGTCACCCAGGCCATCTTGGCTCAGGGTGTTGCCCCCCGTGGCAGCGTGCTGGTGCCCGAGGACCGCGGTGCCGTTGTGGCTTCGGCCAATACCGACGAGGCGTTGCACCTGTTGATCCCGGCCAACGCCGAGATCACCGAGCCGCTGCGCGTGACGCTGCACGGCAACGGTGCAGGCCAGCGCGCCAACGGGCACCACGTGCTCGAGGCGGGCCACCACTCGAAGGCCATTGTGATCGTGGATCACACCGGCTCTGCGGACTACACCGGCAACCTCGAGGTCCTCGTCGGCGACGGCGCGGACCTGACGGTCGTCACCCTGCAGCGCTGGGCCGACGACGCCAACCACCTCGCACAGCACGAGGCGCTGGTGGGCCGCGACGCGACATACAAGCACATTGCAGTCAGCCTCGGCGGCGCGATCGTGCGGATGAACAGCAACGTCCGGTATGCCGGCACGGGCGGTGACGCCACGCTGCTCGGGGTGTATTTCGCGGACGCTGGTCAGCACCTGGAGCACCGCTCGTTCATCGACCACAACATGCCCAAGGGCAACTCGCTGGTCACCTACAAGGGTGCGCTACAGGGCGAAAGCGCACACACCGTGTGGGTGGGCGACGTGCTGATTCGTGCCGAGGCCGAGGGTATCGACACCTACGAGCTCAACCGCAACCTGGTCTTGACCGACGGCGCGCGCGCCGACTCGGTGCCGAACCTGGAGATCGAGACCGGCGACATCGCCGGCGCCGGTCACGCCAGCTCGACCGGGCGTTTCGACGACGAGCAGCTCTTCTACCTGATGTCTCGCGGCATCACCGAAGAGGAAGCCCGCCGCTTGGTCGTGCGCGGCTTCTTTGCCGACATCATTGCCAAGATCCGGGTCCCCGAGATCGTGGACTCGCTGATGGAAGCGATCGAGGCCGAATTGGCGCTCGACATGGTTGAGGTAGGGCAGCCCGCTTGACCCGCGTGTGCTCACTCGACGACCTGCCCACCGTTGGTGCCGTGCTCGCAGACTTTGACGGCCACAAGGTCGCTATTGCTCGCGACTCGGCCGGGGTGGTGCACGCCATTGACGACGCATGTACCCACGGCAACGTCTCCCTCTCCGAGGGTGACGTTGAGGGTTCAGAAATCGAGTGCTGGTTGCACGGATCGAGTTTTGACCTTTTCACCGGAAAGCCCACCGGGCTACCGGCCACGAAGCCCGTCGTGGTGCACACCGTGCAGATCGAGGGCAACGACGTCTACGTCGAGCTAAACGTCTCTGGCGCAGCGCCGACAAAGACCGACGAAAACATCACGCAAGGAGCAGAGCAAGTATGAGCATTCTGGAAATTAAGGACCTTCACGTCAGCGTCGAGACCGACGCCGGAGCTAAAGAGATCCTGCGCGGCGTCACGCTGACCATCAACTCCAACGAGACGCACGCCATCATGGGCCCTAACGGCTCGGGCAAGTCCACGCTGGCTTACTCGATCGCTGGCCACCCCAAGTACAACGTCACCGGCGGCACCGTCACCCTCGACGGGGAAGACGTGCTGGCGATGGGCGTCGACGAGCGTGCGCAGGCCGGCTTGTTCCTGGCCATGCAGTACCCCGTTGAGGTGCCCGGTGTGACCGTGTCCAACTTCCTGCGGACCGCCAAGACCGCCATCGACGGCGAAGCGCCGAAGTTGCGTCACTGGGTCAAGGACATGAAGGAAGCCATGACGGCCCTTCGCATGGACCCCGTCTTCGCCGAGCGCAACGTCAACGAAGGCTTCTCCGGTGGCGAGAAGAAGCGCCACGAGATCCTGCAGATGGAGTTGCTGCGTCCGAAGTTCGGCATCCTCGACGAGACCGACTCGGGCCTCGACGTCGACGCACTCAAGGTGGTCTCCGAGGGCGTCAACCGGATCAAGGGTTCCAGCGACATCGGCATCCTGCTGATCACGCACTACACGCGGATCCTGCGTTACATCAATCCCGACCGCGTGCACGTCTTCATCGAGGGCAAGGTCGCCGAGTCCGGTGGCCCCGAGCTCGCTGAGCGCCTCGAAAACGAAGGCTACGACCGCTACACCGCGGTTACGGCCTGAGAGTTCTTAGAGGGTTGGCACGCATGAGTGAGGCGCTGAGCACGACAGCGTTCAGCACAGGGGAGTTGGCCCGTATTCGGGCCGACTTCCCCATCCTCGCGCGCACCGTGCGTGACGGTCGCCCGCTGGTCTATCTCGACAGCGGCGCGACCTCACAGAAGCCGTCGGTCGTTCTCGACGCCGAGCACGAGTTCTACACCAAGCACAACGCCGCCGTGCACCGTGGAGCGCACCAGTTGGCCGAGGAGGCGACGGAGGCTTTCGAGTCTGCTCGCGCCACGGTCGCCACGTTCGTGGGTGGGCATGCCGACGAGATCGTCTTCACGAAGAACGGCACTGAGGCGATCAACCTGGTGGCCTACGCGTTGAGCAACGCCGGCGCGCCGGGCGCTCTGGACGGTGCTGACCCGGCTGCTGCTGCACGGCTACAGATGGGTGTCGGCGACGAGATTGTCGTGTCCATCATGGAGCACCACGCGAACCTGGTGCCCTGGCAGGAGTTGGCCCGTCGCACCGGCGCGACCCTTCGCTGGATCGACGTGACTGACAACGGCGGGTTGCAGGCTCCCGAGACGGTGATCGGCCCGAAGACTCGGGTCGTGGCGTTAACGCACGTGTCCAACGTGTTGGCCACGCACAACGACCTGGCCTCGTATGTCGAGGCTGCCCGGGCCGTGGGTGCGCTGGTGGTTATTGACGCGTGTCAGTCCGTCCCCCACATGCCGGTCGATGTGTCGACGTTGGGCGCGGACTTCGTGGTCTTCACCGGCCACAAGGTGCTCGGACCCTCGGGCATTGGCGTGCTGTGGGGCCGGCCCGAGTTGTTGGCTGCCATGCCGCCGTTCCTCACCGGTGGCTCGATGATCGAGATTGTCCGGATGGAGAGCTCGACGTATGCGCCGCCTCCGCAACGCTTCGAAGCGGGTGTGCCCGTGGCTGCGCAGGCCGTCGGTCTTGCTGCGGCGTGTGACTACCTAAGCGAGGTGGGCATGAACCGAGTCGCTGCCCACGACCAGGTCTTGATGCGGCATACGCTCGCGGCTTTGGACTCTCGGCCCTGGGTGACGGTGCTCGGCCCGACCGACCCGTCGGTCCGCGTAGGTGCTGTTGCCTTCACCGTCGAAGGCATTCACCCCCACGACGTCGGCCAAGTGCTGGACGACCGGGGAATTGCCGTGCGGACCGGCCACCACTGCGCGTGGCCGTTGCACCGCCGTCTCGGTGTCACCGCCAGCACCCGGGCCAGCTTCGGCATCTACACAACCACCGACGAGATCGACGCCTTTGTGGCAGCACTCGACGAGGTTCCTGCAGTCTTCGGCATGACGGTCTAGGAGGAGAGGCAAACCCATGGATATGTATGGCGAGTTGATCCTCGATCACTCCAAGCGACCGGTCGGTGCTGGGCTCCGTGCGGGCTCAAACGCGGAGGTCAGCCACGTCAACCCGACGTGCGGCGACGAAGTGACATTGCGCGTCCATGTTTCCGAGGTCGATGGGGTTTCGGTGCTGTCCGACCTCTCCTACGACGCGCTGGGCTGCAGTATCTCGGTGGCCTCCACGTCAATCCTGAACCAAGAGTGTGTCGGCGAGCCCGTGGCGCAGACCCTCGCGACCTATGGCCACGTCAAAGCGATGCTGACCTCTCGCGGCACCGACCCTGGCGACGCCGAGCAGATCGGTGACGCGGTGGCTCTGGCTGGGGTGGCGAAATACCCCGCCCGGGTGAAGTGCGCGCTGTTGGGCTGGACGGCATACCTTGATGCTCTGGCTCAGGCCGGTATAGACATCAGCATCATTTCTTCCCCGCCACACTCTTCCCGCGTAAGATCTTGAGCGAAACGTCCCGAAAGGCTGACCGATGAGCGAGACCATGACCCCTCCCAATGTGGCTGATGTCGAAGAGGCCCTGCGCGATGTCGTCGACCCCGAGTTGGGTATCAACGTCGTCGACCTCGGCCTGATCTACGGCGTGACCGTTGACGCCCAGGCCCACTCCGTGCTTGACATGACCCTGACCAGCGCCGCCTGCCCGTTGACCGACGTCATCGAGGAGCAGGTCGGCCAGGCGCTCGAAGGCTTGGTTTCCAGCTACCGGATCAACTGGGTCTGGATGCCGCCGTGGGGCCCGGACAAGATCACCCCCGATGGCCGCGACCAGTTGCGCGCCTTGGGCTTCAACGTCTGAGTGAATGAACCGCGCCGCATCGACGTACCCGTCGAGCGGCTAGAGCGCTGGGTTGCCGGTTTTTCCGAGCGCCATGGTGAGTCGACGTGGTCGCTGGACGGATCTGCATACGTGCTCAGCGCTGCTGACGGATCGTGGGCGGCGTTCAATGCTTGGCGAGCAGCGACGTCTATACCGCCAGACTTGACCTCATGGAGTCAATCGCCTCAGCGGCTAGGCGTCATGCTGATCCGTCGCGGGGGATATGCCGTCGGGGTGGCCGAGGGGAAGACTCTGTCGGCGCACAAGTGCGGAACGAAGTACGTGCAATCACGCACCGCCGCCGGTGGTTGGTCACAGCAGCGCTACGCGCGACGACGCTCTCACCAAGCCGACGGACTCGTGGGTGCAGTCGCGGAGCGAGCGGTCACCATGTTTGCCTCCGCACAACTCGTTGGTTTGGTGGTGGGCGGAGACAAACCACTGATCGAGCAGGCGCTAGAGGACTCCCGTTTAGCGAAGCTGCGCCGCATGCCCCGCCGCGAGTTCTTCGACATCCCCGACCCCCGATTCGTGGTCCTGAAGTCCGTTGCTGAGCGCGCCCGGAGCGTAGCCGTCAGGGTGTGCAATGCGCCCGATAGTGTCTAGGTCAGTGGTCTTTGCGGGTATACCTAGCGGGTTCGACCACCAGAGCAGTCCATAGGTCAACTGATGCAATCAGAAAGCTGGGAAAAGTTATGGCACAGCAGACGATCCGCGCAAACATGTGGCCGAGTCGCAAGGGGTCTATCGACCAGGCACTGACCGACGAAACGCTGCAACGCATTGACTCATGGTGGAGAGCTGCGAACTACCTGTCGGTGGGCCAGATCTACCTGCTGGACAACCCCCTCTTGCGCGAGCCGTTGCGACCTGAGCACGTCAAAGCACGCCTGCTCGGTCACTGGGGCACCACGCCTGGATTGACCTTTCTGTACGCCCACCTGAATCGGGCTATCGCTGAGCGGTCCTTGAGCGCCCTCTATGTCACCGGCCCAGGTCACGGCGGCCCCGGTCTGGTGGCCAGCTGCTACCTGGAGGGCAGTTACACCGAGACGTATCCGGACATCACCAGCGACACCGAGGGCATCAGGCGGCTGTTCCGCCAGTTCTCGTTCCCCGGCGGTATCCCCTCGCACGTTGCCCCGGAAACGCCAGGCTCGATCCATGAGGGCGGCGAGCTGGGCTATGCGCTGTCGCACGCCTACGGAGCAGCCTTCGACAATCCGGAGCTGCTGGTCTTTGCGGTGGTCGGCGACGGCGAAGCCGAGACCGGGCCGTTAGCCACGTCGTGGCACTCCAACAAGTTCGTCAACCCGCATACCGACGGGGTGGTTTTGCCGGTGTTGCACCTCAACGGTTACAAGATCGCCAATCCCACTGTGCTGGCGCGGATCCCCGAGGAAGAGCTCGCCGCCTTGATGCACGGGTATGGGCACAAGCCACACTTCTTCACCGGTGGCTTCGATGACGAAGATCACGCGGCCGCGCACCGCAGGTATGCCGAGTTGCTCGACGTGGTGCTCGACGAAATTGCGCAGATCAAGGCTGACGCTGCCGCCCGCGACGCCGCCGGTGAAGCGCAGGAGCGACCGCTATGGCCGATGATCGTCTTCCGCACGCCGAAGGGCTGGACCGGGCCGAAAGAGATCGACGGTAAGCGCACCGAGGACTCATGGCGCTCACACCAGGTGCCGCTGGCCAATGCGCGCGACACCGACGAGCACTTGCACAACCTCGAGGACTGGCTGCGCAGTTATCGTCCGGAGGACCTCTTCGACGACAGCGGCGCGCTGATCCCCGAGATCACCGCGGCCAACCCACCGGATGACCTGCGGATGTCGACCAACCCGATCAGCAACGGCGGGCTGGTGCTGCGCGATCTGCGGATGCCGGACTGGCGCGACTACGGCGTCGAGTTGGACGGGTCGATGACCGAAGCGCCCCGCATACTGGGAGATTTCTTGCGCGACATCATCACGATGAACCCAGACAACTTCCGGATCTTTGGGCCAGATGAGACCGCGTCTAACCGCTTGCAGGACGTTTTCGAGGTCACCGACAAGCAGTGGATGGCCGGCTATCTGCCGAACGATGAGAACGACCCGATGGCGCGCGTGGGCCGGGTGATGGAGATGCTTTCGGAGCACCAGTGCCAGGGGTGGCTCGAGGGCTATCTGCTGACCGGTCGGCACGGGATGATGAACTCGTATGAAGCGTTCATCCACATCATCGACTCGATGTTCAACCAGCACGCCAAGTGGCTGAAGGTGACCAACGAGATCCCGTGGCGTCGACCGATCGCATCGCTGAACTATCTGCTGTCCTCGCACGTCTGGCGTCAAGACCACAACGGCTTCTCCCACCAAGACCCGGGGTTCATCGACCACGTGGTCAATAAGAAGGCCGACATCATTCGCGTCTACCTTCCACCGGACACCAACACGTTGCTCTCGACCTACAACCACGTGCTGCGCAGCAAGCAGTACGTCAACGTCGTGGTCGCAGGCAAGCAGCCCGCGCCGAACTTCCTGTCTGTCGATGAAGCTCTCAAGCACTGCACCCGAGGTCTGGGCATCTGGGACTGGGCCGGCACGGAGGTCGAGGGCGAATCGCCGGACGTGGTGCTTGGCTGCGCTGGCGATGTCCCGACGTTGGAGGCTGTGTCGGCGGCGGCACTGCTGCGCGAGCACATCCCGGACCTCAAGGTGCGCGTGGTCAACGTGGTCGACCTGATGCGACTGCAGGACGAGAAGGAGCACCCGCACGGGCTATCGGACCGTGAATTCGACACGATCTTCACGGCTGACAAGCCAGTCGTGTTTGCCTACCACGGGTATCCGTGGCTGATCCACCGGTTGACCTATCGGCGCACCGGGCACTCCAACCTGCATGTGCGTGGGTACATCGAAGAGGGCACGACCACGACGCCGTTCGACATGCTGATGATGAACAACCTCGACCGATACCACTTGGTGCTGGACGTCATCGATCGAGTGCCTGGCCTAGCCACTCGGTATGCCGGGTTGCGGCAGCAGATGGTCGATCAGCGGCTAGAGGTTCGCGAGTACACCCGCGCCACCGGGCAGGACAGCCCTGCCGTCCGCGCGTGGGTCCGATCCGACGTCGGGGAGACCGCCACTGCCGAAGGTGGCCCCGCTATGCCGCAGGACACCGGCGGCGACAACGAGTAGCCCATTCGACGTCCCCGCCTACAGGTCTTCGGTGTTGTAGGTGTCGCAGGAGTTGGGATCGCCGGACTGGTAGCCAGTCAG
Organism: Actinomycetales bacterium; assembly: GCA_038330045.1. Lineage (GTDB taxonomy): Bacteria > Actinomycetota > Actinomycetes > Actinomycetales > Dermatophilaceae > Ornithinicoccus. The sequence continues at coordinate 9,350 of JBBQNO010000064.1, forward strand.
GAACCACTTCTGTCGCTGTTCGGTTGAGCCGTGAGTCCAGACGTCGGGGTTGATCCGTCCGGTGGCCTGCTTCTGGATGCGGTCATCGCCCACCGCGGATGCGGCAGAGAGGGCCGATTCGATCTGCGCCTCTGTGACCGGCTCCAACAACGCCTGGCCGCCCTCGTCGACGGTGTCAGAGGCGTTAGCCACCCATACGCCAGCGAAGCAGTCAGCCTGCAGTTCAACGCGGACGGCGCCCGATTCAGGGCCCTGACGGTCCTGCTGCGAGCGGGCAAGGGCACCCGTCAGGTTTTGGATGTGGTGTCCGTACTCGTGAGCCACGACATACATCTGCGACAGGGAACCTCCGTCGGCGCCCATGGCTTCGAGCTGGTTGAAGAAACTGACGTCTAGATAGATCGTGGAGTCGACGGGACAGTAGAAGGGGCCGACGCTGCTGTCCGCTGCGCCGCAGCCCGTGTTGGTGCTGCCTTCGAACAGCACTGTCTGCGCGGGCTCGTACTTGTCGTAGGCCTTGCTCCAGTAGTCCTGGACGCTGATGACAGCACCAACCATGCGGCAATCGACCCGTTCGTTGGCATCTGCCCCCGTCTTGCACTCAGGGAAAGGGTCGCCGCCGTCACCCGCAGCAGGACTGGACGAATCCACATACTGCGAGTCGAAGTTCCAATTGCTACCCGCTGGTGCTCCCGCTCCGGAGTCACCGCTGAGACTTTGGACAATCAGGTAAAGAACGATCAGCACGATGCCGCCGACTCCACCGCCAGCGGCCATGCTCCCCCCACCCATCCGGCCGCCGCCGCCGCCACCGGATCGTCCACGAGGCCCACCACCGCGACCACGACGGACTTGATTGGTATCAAGGCTGGCGTTCTCGCGGAAGGTCATGGAAGCTCCGTGCGTTGAGGCAAAGTTGGGCCGAGAACACGATACTCCCGCGTAGACTGGCGAAGGCCCGTTTGGCCACCACCCCACCCCTGAAGGAGCCACCGCCGTGATCGTTGCTTCCGGCGTCGAGCTCCGTGCGGGCGCGACCCTCTTGCTTGATGACCTGACTTTCCGTGTCGCACCTGGAGATCGGGTCGGCCTGGTCGGCCGTAACGGCGCCGGCAAGACCACCCTGACCAAGGTCCTTGCGGGCCACGCGGAGCCTGCGAATGGCTCCGTGTCGCGCAGCGGCGAAGTTGGTTACCTCCCGCAAGACCCGCGCACCGGCGACCTCACCGAACTCGGCCGCGACCGGATCCTGAGCGCTCGTGGCCTGGACTCGGTGCTGCGCAATATGCGCATTGCCGAAGAAGCGATGGCCAGCGCCGACGAAGTCCACCGCGACAAAGCGATGGCCCGCTACGGCCGACTCGAAGGCGAGTTCACCTCGCGCGGTGGTTATGCCGCAGAGTCCGAAGCCGCGTCCATCGCCAACAGCCTCGGGCTAGATGAGCGAGTCCTGGGCCAGCCGCTCGGCACCTTGTCCGGTGGACAGCGTCGCCGCATCGAGCTCTCTCGCATCCTCTTCTCGGGTGCAAGCACGCTGCTGCTTGACGAGCCCACCAACCACCTCGATGCCGACTCCGTGGTGTGGCTGCGCGAGCACCTGAAGAACTACGCCGGCGGCCTCCTGATCATTTCGCACGACGTCGAACTGATCGAGACCGTCGTCAACCGGGTGTTCTACCTCGACGCCAACCGCGGCGAGCTCGACATCTACAACATGAATTGGAAGCGATACCTCACCCAGCGTGAGAACGACGAGCGTCGTCGCCACCGTGAGCGCTCCAACACGGAGAAGAAGGCGCAAACGCTCATGGCTCAGGCCGAAAAGATGCGCGCCAAGGCCACTAAGGCCACAGCCGCTCAAAGCATGATCAAGCGCGCCGAGAAGATGATGGCCGGGCTCGAGGGGGAGCGGTCCGTCGAGAAGGTCGCCAAGCTGCGTTTCCCGACCCCCGCCGCCTGTGGCAAGACGCCGCTCACTGCTGAGGGGCTATCTCGCTCCTACGGCTCGCTGGAGATCTTCACCGACGTCGACCTTGCGATCGACCGCGGCTCCAAGGTCGTCGTCCTCGGGCTTAACGGCGCGGGCAAGACCACGTTGCTGCGCCTGTTGGCCGGTATCGACCAGGCCGACACCGGGGAAGTCCACGCCGGTCACGGCCTCAAACTTGGCTATTACGCGCAAGAGCACGAGACGCTTGACGTCGGGCGCTCAGTGCTGGCCAATATGAAGACGGCCGCGCCCGACCTCGACGAAACCGAGACCCGCAAGGTCCTCGGATCGTTCCTCTTCAGCGGCGATGACGTGCAGAAACCCGCAGGGGTGCTATCCGGTGGCGAGAAGACGCGCCTCGCGCTGGCCATGCTCGTCGTCTCAGCCGCCAACGTCCTGTTGCTCGATGAGCCCACAAACAACCTCGACCCCGCATCCCGCGAGGAAGTCCTCGGGGCGCTGCGCTCATACAGCGGCGCAGTGGTGTTGGTCTCGCACGATGAAGGCGCCGTGAGCGCGTTGGAGCCCGAGCGGGTGTTGTTGCTGCCTGATGGTGTCGAAGACCTCTACGGCCGCGACTACCAGGATCTCATCGAA
>JBBQNO010000065.1:0-11929 GCA_038330045.1 Actinomycetales bacterium
CTGCTCTTGATCGGGCTGGCGCTTCGGCTCCTGCGGGTTCGTGAGGTGCCGGTCGCGGATCTACTGCCAGCACTGTTGGTTGCCCCGCTCGCCGTAGCGGCGGTCAGTGCGGTGGTGACGTAACGGTCTACTTGGTGTCCATTCCCGACACCACCGCGTCAGCGACCTCGCGCATCGACATGCGGCGGTCCATGGCGGCCTTCTGAATCCAGCGGAACGCCTCGGCTTCGGTGACCTTGAGCCTTGTCATCAACAAGCCCTTGGCGCGATCGAGGCGCTTGCGGGTCTCGAGACGATCGGACAGGTCCGCCACCTCCGCCTCGAGCGCTACCCGCTGCTGCCAGCGCGCTGCAGCGATGTCGAGCGCAGGAAGGACGTCGTGGGACGCGAAGGGCTTGACCACGTAGGACATCACTCCCGCCTCTGCGGCCCGCTCGACCAGCGTGCGGTCGCTGAACGCCGTCAGCATGACGACAGCGCCCAGTCCCTCTCGTCCCACGATCTCTGCGGCGGTCAGGCCGTCCATGACCGGCATCTTGACGTCCATCACGACGATGTCGGGGCGCAACTCACGGGCCATCTCCACCGCTTGGGCGCCATCGGGGGCCTGCCCGACTACATCATGACCAGCCTCGACCAGCATTTCGGTGAGATCCATCCGGATGAGCGCTTCGTCTTCAGCCACGACGATGCGGTGGGTTTTCGTCTCACTGGGGACCGACGTGTCGAGACCGGCCAGGGCCGACTCAACGTCCATCGAGGGCTGTTCAGTCATGTTCGTCCTTTATCTGTGCCGGGAGCGGGATTCGAACCCGCACGCCCTTTCGAGCAAAGCATTTTGAGTGCTCCGTGTCTGCCATTCCACCACCCCGGCCTAGGGCAGGAGAATCATATACGTCCGTCGGTGTCCTCGCGTAGCCGAGCGTAAGCGTTGGCCCGACCGTAGACCGCGTCCCCCACTTTATGGATACGTAGCGCGTTGATCGACCCAGGAACCCCGGGGGGGGAACCGGCCACGATAACGATCAAATCCCCTTCGCTGCACCGCTCTTCGCGTAGCAGCGCCTCATCGACCTGCATGACCATTTCGTCGGTGTGCTCGACGTATGGCGTGAGGAACGTCTCGATTCCCCACGACAGCGCCAACTGGGAACGGGTCGTCGCAAGGGGGGTGAACGCCAACATCGGGATCGCCGAGCGTAGCCGCGACATCCGACGTGCCGAGTCCCCAGTCTGGGTGAAGGTCACCATGTAGGACACTTTCAAGAGGGCGGCGATATCTGCCGCCGCGCGGGTGACGGCACCGCTGGTGGTCTTAGGCTTGCTGCCCAGTGGCGTGATGCGGTCTAGGGCCTGCTCTTCGATGTTCTCGATGATGGTGGCCATTGTCTCAACCGCCTTGATGGGCCACTCGCCGACGCTAGTCTCCCCCGACAACATGATGGCGTCGGCACCGTCCAATACGGCATTGGCGCAGTCACTGGCTTCAGCACGAGTGGGTCGAGCGTTGGTGATCATCGACTCGAGCACCTGGGTCGCCACAATTACCGGCTTCGCGTTGCGACGGGCCATCTCGACGGCTCGCTTCTGCACCAGCGGCACCTGCTCGAGCGGCAACTCCACACCCAGGTCGCCGCGCGCAACCATGATGGCATCGAACGCTTTGACGATCTCTTGGAGGTTGTCCACCGCTTGTGGCTTCTCAACCTTGGCAATCACCGGACGGCGTATGCCGATCTCGTCCATGATGGCGTGCACGTCGACGAGGTCGTCGGCTGAGCGCACGAACGACAAAGCGATCAAGTCGGCGCCGGCACGCAAGGCCCACCGCAGGTCGTCAGCATCCTTGTCGCTGAGTGCGGGTACGCTCACCGCCGCGCCGGGCAGGTTGATGCCCTTGTTATTCGACACGGGGCCTCCGATGACGACCTCGGTGATGACGTCGGTGTCGGTGACTTCCACAGCCCTGAGTTGAATCTTGCCGTCATCGATGAGCAGGTCGTCGCCGGGCTGAACGTCATCTGCCAGACCGTGGTGCGTCGTGCCGACTTCGTGTTGATCCCCGGGCACGTCACGGGTGGTGATGACGAATCGGTCCCCGGCCGACAACTCGATGGGTCCCGAAGCGAAGCGGGCGGTGCGGATCTTCGGGCCCTGCAGGTCGGCCAAGACCGCCACTGCGCGGCCAGCGTCGTTGCCTGCCTTTCGCACCAGGTCATACCGGCGCTGGTGCTCCGAGTGGTCTCCGTGCGACATATTGAGGCGGGCAACATCCATACCGGCCTCCACCAAAGCGGTGACCTTCTCTTGGGTGTCGACAGCGGGACCGAGGGTGCAGACAATTTTGGCACGACGCATATGTCACATCTTATGCGTCGCTCCGCTCAGGATGTAGACGATTCCCCTGCGTGTTCTGGCTCAGGGTCTGGATCATGAAGATGGGCTGATCCGCGGGGCGGATAGTCCGCACGTCGGCCCCGCCAGAAGTACATGGCGACGCCGAGAGCAAAAATCACCAATGAGACCCACACGTTGACTCTTTGGCCGAAGACGATCTCTGCCGGGTCGGTCCGTGCTAGCTCAATGAAGAATCGGCCCAGGGTGTACCCCATGAGGTACAGGGCGAAGACCTGGCCCCGGGCAAAGCGGTGTCGACGGTCGGCGACAATAATGACGGCGGCCACCACGAGCACCCACAGGGACTCGAAGAGGAACGTCGGCTGGAACGTTCCGAGCACCACTGCGGCTCCTGAACTGTCGACCACAGCACTGCCGGTCGCAGCGTTCCATTGGTGGATTTCTAGGGCCCAAGGAGCAATCGATGGCCCGCCGTACAGCTCGTTGTTGAAGTAGTTGCCCCACCGGCCCATGGCCTGGGCCACCAACAACCCAGGCACAATGGAGTCCGCAATGTCGAGAAAGCTGTAGTCGTGTCGACGACACGCAATGTAGGCGCCCAACGCACCTAGGGCAACCGCTCCCCAGATGCCGAGGCCGCCTTCCCAGATTTTGAAGGCGTCAATCGGATTTCCGTTCTCGCCAAAGTACGGGCGTGGCGAGGAAATCACGTGGTAGAGACGCCCCCCGACGATGCCAAAACCAACGACCCAGCCCGCGACGTCGTAGATCTCTTCGCCCGTGCCACCCCGGGCCCGCATGCGGTGGTACGAAATCCAGATGGCAACAAGAATCCCCGCGAGGATGCACAAGGCATAGGCGCGAACAGGGAAGGGTCCCAGGTGCCAGACCGATTGCTCAGGGCTGGGTAACGCCGCTGGCAGCGCTGTACTCAGCGCAACAATCATCCCTGGCTCGCGATCAGATCCTGGAAGGAGGCGGGGTTCTGAAGCAACCCGGTCAATTGATCAGTGGTGATCGGCTCGCCGTCGATCTTTACGACCGGCGAGGAGGTGACATCGTCCTGCGTTGAACGCTCCTGCATCGCGGTCACGTAGTCGGCATACTTGTTCGTCTCGACGCACGAAGTGAAGGTCTCCAGTGCCTTCCCCTCGATGCCAGCCTCTTGGGCAGCGTCAAAGAACGCTTGGTCCTGGTAGCCGGTGCCTTCTTCGACGGGCTGACGGTCGAACAGGCTCGTCACGAAGCCGCCGAGCTGGTCGGCATCGGCTGAGCACACCGCGGCATTTGCGGCCCGCGAGGACGAGTCGTTACGGAGGTTACCGTCCAAGAAAGACATGAACGTGTAGGTCAACTTGATGTCCCCTGCGGCAGCAGCCTCGTTGATCACTTCACCGGAGGAGGCCTCGAGTTGGCCACAGAACGGGCACTGAAAGTCCTCATAGAGATGGACCTGCGGCACGTCGTCGCCGACCTCGGGGTTGAGCACCAAACCGCCCCCGTCGGGCAGCGAGTTTGCCCCTCCCGCCGCATCAAGACTCGTGGTACGCGTCCCGAGATAGACCAGGACCGCAACGAAAATGACCAATAAGGCAGTGACCACACCGATCAGGCCCATCGGCGGGCCGCCGGCAGTCTTAGTCTCCTTGGCTTTGGGTGCGGGGGGACGTGGCATCGCTCAGTCGTTCCTCTCATCGGGCACGAACTTGCTGCACAAGCCGTCCAAAGAAAATAGGGTACGCGGCCGCAGCACGACCCATAGGCCAGCAGCCGCTAGCGCCGTGTCGCGGGCGATTTCTTGCGCATACTGGGTGTTTCTCGGGTCGATCGGGCCCCCAGTGCCAAAACAACCACAATCGATGGCGAGACCGCGAGCCCACGCTGACGCGATCCCGGTCACAAAGACGACCATAAGACCTGCACCAAGTGCCCCCGCGGCCCGGCTGAACAGTCCAACAATCAGCAGCACCCCCACCGCAATCTCAATGACGGGAAGGGTCAGTCCAATGAAGCGGGCAATCTCGTACCCGAAGATGTCGTAGGCGACCACAGACTGCGTCGAGCCCACCGGGTCAATGACTTTGAGGTAGCCCGCCACCACCAGCACTACGCCGAGGACGACACGCGTGACCAGCCCCACGATGTCTTTCGCCTTCGAGAGTGTCTGCCGCGACACAGAACCGTGCTCGGTGGTGTTGCTGTCCGATGTTGCCGTGCTGTTCACCGCCGGCGGACTCCCTCGGCCAACGAGGTGGTCAAGGTCGTCAAGGCCGTGCCGCTGGGGTCTGCGCCCAAGGCGCTGACGAGCGCGGAGCCCACAATCACCCCGTCGGCAAAGGCCGCCACCTCAGCCGCTTGGTCCGCGTTCGATACCCCTAGACCCACACAGACCGGCAGGTCACTGACGCAGCGGGCGCGGGACACCAGCGCTTCGGCTCCGCCACCCACGGCAGCCCTAGCACCGGTCACACCCATGGTCGAGGCGGCATACACAAACCCTCGGCACGCGTTCATGGTCATCGACAAGCGCTCGTCCGTTGAGGATGGGGCGATCAGGAAGATGGGATCGACCCCGTGCTCAGCGGCGGCCGCGATCCACGCACCTGCCTCGTCGGGAATTAGGTCCGGGGTAATGAGACCTGCCCCGCCGGCGCTGGCCAGATCCCGGGCGAACCGGTCGGGGCCGTACCTCAACACGGGGTTCCAGTAGCTCATCACCACCGGCACCGACCCGGCCTCAGCAACCGCTTCGACGCAGCGCAGCAAATGGGCAAAGCGAAACCCCGCAGCCAGGGCGGCATCGGCGGCATCCTGAATAACTGGGCCGTCCATCAGCGGATCAGAGTAGGGAACCCCCACCTCCACGATGTCGGCACCGGCACGGGCTAGATCGCCTAACGCCTGCTCCGAGGCGCTCTGATCGGGATAGCCAGCTGGGAGGTAGGCCACCAGTGCCGCGCGCTCCTCGGTCTTGCATCGGGCAAAAACGGCGTCGATAGCGGTGCTCACCAGCCACTTCCGTCGGCTTCTGTGACGGGCTCTGCCGCTTTGATCTCTTCCGCACGGACTAGGTCCTCGCCATCGACCACGTCAAACCATCGCGCTGCAGTGTCCACGTCTTTGTCCCCACGGCCGGACAGGTTGACCACGATGATCGAGCCCGGGCCGGTTTCCTTGCCGATGCGTAGCGCTCCCGCCAGTGCGTGAGCGGACTCAATGGCCGGGATGATGCCCTCGGTGCGACACAGCAGCGAGAAGGCATCCATCGCTTCTGTGTCGGTCACGGGGTAGTACTCCGCGCGACCGGCGGTGAACAAACTCGCGTGCTCGGGGCCCACCGAGGGGTAGTCCATGCCTGCAGACACCGAATGTGAGTCCAGCGTCTGGCCGTCCTCGTCTTGCATCAAGTAGGTCGCCGCACCGTGCAATACCCCAGGGGTGCCGGTGGAGAATCGGGACGCGTGGCGTCCGGTGTCCACCCCGTCGCCACCGGCCTCAAGACCGATGAGTCGCACCGAAGGCTCGTCCATAAACCGGTGGAAGATGCCTATGGCGTTGGACCCGCCCCCGACACACGCACAGATCGCGTCAGGTAGTCGGCCTGTCGCCGCAAGGATTTGGTCGTGCGCTTCGTTGCCAATGATGGAGTGGAAGTCGCGCACCATCGTCGGAAACGGGTGCGGGCCGGTGACGGTCCCGAGCATGTAGTGCGTGTGCTCGACATTGGTGACCCAGTCGCGCATGGCCTCGTTGATGGCATCCTTCAAGGTGGCGCTGCCGTGGGTGACCGGAACGACTTCGGCCCCCAGGAGGCGCATGCGGGCGACGTTCAGCGCCTGGCGCTCAGTGTCTTTCTTGCCCATGTAGACGGTGCACTCAAGGCCCATCAGCGCGGCAGCCGTGGCGGCGGCCACACCGTGTTGCCCGGCACCGGTCTCGGCGATGACGCGACTCTTGCCCATGCGCTTGGTGAGCAAGGCTTGGCCGAGCACGTTGTTGATCTTGTGTGACCCAGTGTGGTTGAGATCCTCGCGTTTGAGGAAGATGCGCGCCCCCCCGGCGTACTCGGCGAAGCGAGCGGCCTCGGTGAGTGGATTGGGTCGACCGGTGTAGTTGCGCTGCAACCCGTCGAGCTCGGCGGCGAAGTCCGGCTCGGCCATCGCCGCGAGACGCGCTTCGTCGAGCTCGTCGAGGGCGGCGACCAACGCTTCAGGCACATATCGCCCACCGAACACGCCGAATCGACCCGGCAGGTCGATCGTGGGGACCGCAGAATTGGTGGTGGTGGTCATGAGAGTCCTCTCTTGTTCGTCGCGCCGCGCTCTCCGGCGGCCAAAAACTGCTTGAGGGTCTGTGCAGGGTCATCTCCGATGACCAGGGCTTCACCGACGAGGACGGCGTCAGCCCCTTGCGATGCGTAGTCGCTGACGTCGTCCGCGCTGCGGACCCCCGATTCGGCGATCGTGACCACCCCGTCCGGTATGCCGCTGGCTAGCCGGGCAAAGGTCGTGCGGTCGACGTCCAGCGTGCGCAAGTCGCGGGCGTTGACGCCGATGATGCGCGCACCGACGGCCACGGCCCGAGCGACTTCGGCTTCGTCGTGGACCTCAACGAGCGCGTGCATACCGGCTTCGGCGACCGTAGCGAGCAGATGAGCCAAGTCATCGTCGCTGAGTGCGGCGACGATCAGCAGGATCAGATCTGCGCCCCATGCTCGGGCCTCCCAGATTTGGTAGTCCTCGACGATGAAGTCCTTGCGCAACACCGGAACGTCGACCACTGCGCGCACCGAAGCCAAGTCGGCGAGGCTCCCACCGAAGCGGCGCTCTTCCGTCAGCACACTAATGACGCTCGCACCACCGGCTGCGTAGGCGGATGCCAGCGAAGCAGGATCTGTGATGGTGGCGAGTTTGCCCTTGGAGGGGCTGGCCCGCTTCACCTCCGCGATGACGTGGACGCCTTGCGCGGCCTTAAGCGCCGCCAAAGCGTCAATCGCCGGTGGGACGCGCGCAGCCATCTCCTGAAGCTCGCCCAGCGAAGTGTCGCGCTGTCGTTGCGCAAGGTCGATTTTGACCCCATCAATGATCTGTTCTAAGACGGTCGACACCGACCCAGCCTAACGCCGCAGGGTCGCCGGACGAGACCGCCCTACGCGTCTTGGTGGTCGTTCGCGGCGTGCCAATCCTCGCCGTATCCGGCACGGGTCAGGGCAACCCAAGCGATGATGCCCACGAAGCACAAGACAACGCCGAGCCAGGTGCACCACATGATCGTGAAGAACTGACCCACCGCGATGAAAGTGCTGGCCACGATGAGAATGCCAACACCGACCCATGCTGCGGTGCTGTGGCCGTGCCCGAACTCGTCTTCCACGTCGTTCTCCTTGCTCGAATCAACACTGGCGGCCTATTGTGCCAGCAGTGAGCCTCAAGCGCGGGAATCCGGAGGGTCGGAGTCACGCAGGGGCATCTCGGAGGTTCCCTCTAGATCCGTAGCCGTCGGGTCATTCCCCCGGCTGAGGTCATTCCAGGCAGCAGCGTTAGCCCGACGCTCGTACTCAGCGGCAGGCAGAGGTTTTGCGGTCCCGCCTTTCGTCTCCCGCAGGGCCACCGCCGAGGCCTGCGTCGTGGGGTGGGCAAAAAGAGTGCTTGTGCCCACCGCGACCACGATCGCCGCGCAGGCCACGATCACCGCCGCAGCCAAGAACATGAAGGCATAGACCGTGGTGTGGGCTCCTTGGGCACTTAATTCGCCGGTGACGGTCAGGCCGAGGTCCGGGGATCCCGATGTCGACGCCGCCTGCGCCGGGTCTGTGAGCACGCGAAGTGTCAGCCAACTGCCCCAGGCTGCGTCCACAGCCAAGATGAGCAGCGCAATGCTGCGCGGGCTGCGCCGAGTCAATAGCGCCGCTAAGCCCGCGGCCAAGGCCACAATGCATGCTGCCGACAGGGCCGAGCTGACGGCATACCCCGTCGCGGCACGCGCGCCCGGACCTAGAACGGGATCATCGACGGTAAAGCGCACCCACACTCGTCCGCCCGTGAAGGCAGCGACGAGGCCGGCGATCAGCACGGCTAGCGAGGCGATCTTGGTCATCGGTGAGACTCCATGGGAGTTGAGGTGGCGTGTTGGGTGGACCACGACGCGAACATCGCGGCATACACCCCGTCTTCGGTGAGCAATTCGTCGTGTGATCCGACCTGAACGACGGCGCCTTTATCCACCACGATGACGGTGTCAGCGGCGGCGGCGGTCGACAGGCGGTGGGCAATGGCCACCGAGGTGCGCCCGGCGCTCAGCCCCTCCAGCGCCCGCTGGATGCGGACTTCGGTAGCCGGATCGACGGCGCTGGTGGCCTCGTCGAGCACCAACAGATCAGGGTCGGCGAGGTAGGCGCGGGCAATCGCCACGAGCTGACGCTCCCCCGCAGACAAGGACTCCCCACGCTGACCGACCTCGGTATGCAGGCCGTGCGGCAAGCCGCTCACCCACGCGTCGAGACCCAATTCGGTCATCGCCAGCGCCACATCATCGTCGGTAGCCTCCAGGCGGCCATAACGAATGTTGTCCAGCAGGCTCTGATCGAAGAGGAAGCCCTCCTGGGGAACCATCACCACCCGAGATCGCAGCGAGGCAAACGCAATGTGGGACAGCGGGTCGCCGTCGATGGTGATCTGCCCCTGGGTCGGGTCCATCAGGCGCGTCAGCAGCTTGGCCATCGTGGTCTTGCCCGAGCCCGTCTGGCCCACGATCGCGACACGGGTACGCGGCTCGACCCGCACCGTGACACCAGTCAGCACGGGCTCTCCGCCAGGGTAGGAGTAACCGACGTCGGTGAAATCCACGGTGATCGGCCCACGAGGTTGCGTGATGCCACCCGCGCCAGGGTCAGCGACATCGGCCGGCGTGTCGATGATCCCGATCACTCGGCGCCACCCGGCGACAGCGTTCTGCATTTCGTTAAAGATTTCGGTGGCCATCAGGACCGGTTGAGTGAAGAGGTTCACCAGGAAGAGAAACGCCAACAACTCGCCGAGGGTCAGGGAGCCGCGCGAGGCGAGGATCGTGCCGACCACGAGCACGATCGCCAACGTTAGCCCGGCAAACGCCTGCCCGGACACGAACGCCAGCACCGAGCGGGCTTGCGCATAGATCGCACTGCGGCGGTGTGCGTCGATGGCGGCATCAATGCGTTTCTGGGTGCGCCCCTGCACCCCGTAGGACCTGATCGCCACCGCTCCCACGACCGACTCAGAGATGGCCCCGAGCATGTCGCCTACGCGCACCCGCACGACGCCATAGGCTTTCCCCAGGGTTGGCTGTAAGTGCCGAATCAGCAGCACCAACGGGAGGAAGCACAGGTAGACGACCCCGGCCAAGATCGGGCTGTAGATCACCATCAACACACTGGCGAGCGCGATCTGGGCGGTCGAGATCAGCAGCATCAGCCCACCGAACTGGACGAACATCGAAATGGTGTCGACATCACTGGTCACCCGAGAGACCAAGGCACCGCGCCGTTCGGTGCTTTGGGTCAGCACCGACAAGTCGTGGATATGCCGAAACGCCCTCATCCGCAAGGTGGCGAGGCCCTTCTCCGCGGACGTGAATAGGCGCAGGTTGACGAGGTATTGCGCGACGCTGGTGACCGCGATCGCCCCCGCGGCCGCAGCGATGGCCCACATCACAAATCCCACGTCGGGCTCCGGGTCGGCCATGATCCCGTTGTCCGTGGTCTGCTGCACCACAAACGGGATCAGCACCCGGCCCAGCGTCGCGACCAAGGCCAGCACGATGGTGATGAGCAAACCTTGCTTTAGCTCCGGCGACAGCTCCAACCCCCGTCGCAGGGTGTCCATGGTGGACAGCTCAGAGCTCTCGCCAATGCGGCTTCCGGTCGGCTGCTCGCCGGGATCGTTGGGTGAGGCGCTCATGGTGTGACCTCTTGGGCGCGTACGGCCGCTCGTTCGGCGGACTCCCGGGCGTACGCCTGGACCAGGTTGGCGTATCCGGGGCACCGGGCAACTAGTTCTTCGTGGCTGCCCTCGTCCACGATCCGCCCCGCCTCGACATAAAGAATGCGGTCAGCCAGCAAGATAGTTGCCATCCGGTAGGCCACCAGCAACACGGTCATGCCCTGGGCTGCAGACCGCACCCCGGCAAGGATGTCTTGCTCGACGGAAGGATCGACGGCGCTGGTGGCATCGTCAAGCACCAGGAAGCGCGGCGAGCGCACGATGGCTCGTGCCAAGGCGATTCGTTGTCGTTGCCCACCCGAGAGCATTCCCCCGCGTTCGCCCACCATCGTGTCGAGTCCGTCGGCGAGGTCGGCAACGAACCCCGAGGCCTGAGCGACCTCGATGGCTTCGGCGATCTGGGCGCGCGTGTAATCGCCGCCCAACGCCACGTTGGCGGCGACTGTGTCGTCAAACATGAACGTTTGCTGGCTGACCAGGGCAACGACATCGGTAACTCCACCGTCGCGCACGCTGCGCAGGTCCACGTCATCGAGCGTGACCACCCCGCGGTCAGGGTCGACGAGCCGCACGCTGAGCTGAGTCACAGTGGATTTCCCGGAGCCGGTGGGCCCAACGAGTGCGGTCGTGGATCCCGCAGGTATGTCGAGACTCACTCCATGGATGACCGGCACCAGTTCGATGCTTGCCTGCCCGGAATGCAGCGCTGTGTCCTGCCCCCATTGTTCACTCGCGGCGCTGGTGTCGACCCGGTAGGCAAAGTCGATGTCTCGAGACTGCGCCCTTGCTGCGCCGCCGGGCGCCAACTGTGCTTCGCCAAACTCCATGGCGCCACCGGAGGTGAGCACCGAGTCGACACGTCGGTAGCCGACCACCGAGCGTGGGATCTCGGCCAACACCCATCCGAGCGCACGCACCGGAAAGGCCAGGATCGAAAACAGGTATGCAATTTGCACCACATCGGCGGCGTCCAGATCCCCTGAGGCGACCCGCGCGGTGCCGACCCCCAGCACCGCCAGGGTGCCCAGCGTCGGGATGGCCTCGATCGCGGGCTCGAAGACGCCCCGGGTGCGGCCCACATCGATCAGCGAATCCCGCAGCACGTTGGTGACGCGTCCGAACCGGTCGCTCTCGTACTCCTCGCGGCCTATCGCCTTGACGACCAAGCCGGCCTCGAACGACTCGTGCGCCACCTCGCTAACCTGGGCTCGTAGTTGTTGGGCTCTGGTGATCTTTGGCGACATCGCCCGTTGATAGACCAGGTTGGCGGCGAACAGCGCTGGGAAGACCAAGAGGCCGACCAAGGCCAAGAACGGGTCGACCGAGAGCATCTGCCCACCGGCGATGAACAGCATGACCACAACGCCTAAAGCCATCGGCAGCGGGTTGAACACCTGCCACGTCGCCTCGATGTCGGAGTGCGCGTTAGAAAGCAGCTGACCCGAGGGGTGCCGGTGATGCCACGTCAGCGGTAGCCGGAGGTACTGGCGGGTGACGCGTTGGCGATACAACGCCTGCAGGTTAAACCCGGCAACCCCGGCCAGGACTCGGCGCAGGATCACACCGAGCACGTTCACGAACAAGATGACGCTCAA
>JBBQNO010000066.1:0-11893 GCA_038330045.1 Actinomycetales bacterium
TAGCCCGGTACCCGCTGCTAGTCATCGACGAAGTTGGATACATCCCCTTCGAACCCGAAGCAGCGAACCTATTCTTCCAACTCGTCTCCTCCCGGTACGAACGGGCCTCACTGATCGTGACTAGCAACAAACCCTTCAGCCAGTGGGGCGAAGTCTTCGGCGACGACGTCGTGGCCGCAGCAATGATCGATCGCCTCGTGCACCACGCCGACGTCATCGCGCTCAAAGGCGACTCCTACAGGCTCAAAGGCCGAGACCTAGGCCGCGTCCCCGCGGCCAACCAACAAGAAGAAAACTGACACGCAAGGGGTCAATATTCACTTGCCGCTAGGGGGTCAGAATTGGCTTGCCGTTGACAAGAATCAGATGAGGGCGACGCTGAGGGTGTCTGGATAGATTCTCCCTGCTCCGGCTGCGTGTCATCGGCTGCAGCGCATCCTGCGAAGGCGAGAAGGAGTGTTATGCCGATGGCGAGCGGTGCTAGACGATGGTGGGGTTCAATAGCCGCGTTCCTCATGGTGCATCATCGCTCACCGTCCTGGGGTCCTTCGCAGCACGATATTTCGGCACCACGGGAATCCAGAGTTACCCGCCACCGAACGGCGGATTTCGGCGTGCAGGCTGTGGCCTGCACCTTAAAATTTTGGCTTCGACTCGCTGAGTGTCTTCCTCACGGCCGCACCCAACGGGCCAGCTAGTTCTTCCGCCCGGGTGGCGGTGAGGTGGTTGGTGTCTCCCCAGACCAGTACACCGTTCTGGACTGCAGGGCAGAAACCGTCCGGACATAGGAGCGGATTAAGGTCGACAACCTTCACCCAAGGAGCAATCTTCAGGGTAACAGCAACGGGGCCTTGAGTTCGTTGCTCCGCTGTGCTGGCCGGTTCGCCGCACTCATCAGGGTTGCGCGGATTCTCAACTACACACTCAGGTTGGTCGGTGACGAATCGCGGGGTAGGTGCCACGCTAACGATCGTCGCTCCTGTGCTGCGCATATCGGTCCAGGATTGCTCCAGCCCGACAGTGAAAGCGTCCTCGCTTGCTTCTTTGGACAGCTCTCGGCCAGCTTCCCAAAGTGGATATATAGGCACCTGGGCTGTGATGATCGCAGTCGGAGGGGCATCTTGGAGGTGGTCGAGGACTTCGTCACGCCACGCTGAGCATTCTTGCTTGGGTTCGCCATCCGCCATGGGGATGACATCAGCGATGGGGCAACTGCTGCGCGCCAGCAATTCGATACGCCAACCGTTTTCAGCTCCTGCGGCGTCTAGAGCAGTCATCCACATAACGGCGTGGGAATCACCGACGAGGGCGATAGTTTCGCTCGCTTCAGGGTCGCCGCCGACGCATACCGTAGCCAGACTGTTGTCGCTCAAAGCGTCGCAGCCATCATAAAACCGCTGGTAAACATCATCGCGGGCTTCCTCGGGCGCGGGAGAAATGGCCTGCACCGATTCGCCTGGGCTAAGCAACCCCCCAGATCCGAGCACGGTTGGAGCGACAACGATGGCCAGTGCTGCGAGTGCCGAGACTCCAGCGTATCCAGCGACCCAACTCCCCACTTTTCGTAGGTCCCGCCGTTGTTGGTGACCGGGTAGTCGTCGACGGAAAGGTGCTTCGACGAACCGCAGCGAGAGCCACGCTGGTAGGAGCGAAAGTCCAACGACGATCAAACCCACCGGCCATTTCACCGCTTGCTGATCCAGCAACGCGGCTGCCGCGACGAGCAGCGGCCAATGCCATAGATACAGCGAGTAGGACATGGCGCCGATCCATTGCGCCGGAGCGAGCGCTAAAAGACGAGCTGTCGCTCCGCTTGCAGCGACGTAGGGGCCGCCAAGAAGCACTGTGGCAGTCCCGACGGTGGGCAATAAGGCTGCCACTCCAGGGAAAGCCGTGGACGAATCGTAGGTCACTGCTGAGATCGCGATGGCTGCGAGGCCAAGCGACGTGAGGCAGGTAGCGACCTGGCGCCCTGGGGGATGTCTCGACCAGGTGCGCCAGACGGCTGCAACGAGACCGCCGATGGCCAACTCCCACACGCGGGTGGTGGTGACGAAGTAGGCAGGCCCGGGGTCCGTCTGCGTGAACCAGGCTGAATAGGCCAAAGAAATAAGGAGTACTGCCGACATGACGATCAGCACCCACACCGAGAAGCCCCAACGTCTACGCGGTAGGAATACGACTACGGCAAGGAGGAGCGGCCACACGAGATAGAACTGCTCTTCCACCGCCAGCGACCAGAAATGTTGCACGGGCGACGGTGTCGATTCGGCTGCTAGATAGTCAACGGAACGCTCAGCGAGTCGCCAATTCACCACGTAAAAAGCACTGGCCAAAATATCGACTGCGATATCTCGCCAGCGGGTGATCGGCAGAAAAGCCAAGGTGATGATCGTGGTCCCCAGCACGGCCACCGCTGCAGCCGGGAACAGGCGCCGCGCCCTTCGAAGGTAGAAACGTGGCAGGTCCACACGGTTTCGTTCGATGAGCTCGTTGAGCAGGATCTGGGTCATCAAGAAACCGGAGAGAACAAAGAAAACATCGACCCCGACGTAGCCACCAGAGACCCCGGGCACTCCTGCGTGCCACAGCAGGACCAGCAGGACTGCGATCGCCCGCAGTGTTTGGATATCTGGTCGCATCAACGACACCTCTCTTGCCTTGAGCCCTGGAGAGCCAAAGAGCAGTGCGAAGCGGATATCCGCTTCGCTCAAGCGGGTATAAGACGTGAGCGGCCCTTCTAGCGCGGTCGGGCTGGAGTACCGGTCGTCGACGGTATAGACGTGGTGTCGGGGTGGGCTAGTTGAGTGATCGTGCCATTTGCGCTAGGACTTGCACGGTCGCCGTCACATGCCCGATGGGTGACCTGAAGGCCAACGGCAAACCGTCCAAGGTGCTGCCCGCCTCGACGAGACCCCACACTGGCGTTCCGCTGCCGCGGTAGTCGCTCCATTTCGACGGCAAGAAGGGGTTCTGCCCCAAGGTCGCAGCGGTGTCGGCATCGTTAACCACGAGAGCGTCCATTCGCGTGGTGAGTTGCAGGAAGTCGAGGAACGGGACGAAAGCGCTCGTACGAACGCAGTCCTCAAGGCCCAATGTGCAGATGGTTTCTTCTACTTTTGCTGGGGCACTGGTGAAGACGTGAAGACAGATTCGGCTTCGCAACTCCGCTGGCAGCACCTTCAGGCCCTCCAAGACGTCGCCGATGCCGCGGGATACGTAGAAGTTTCCGAAGTAAGCGATGTTGATGCGCTCGGCGTCGAGGTCATATTCCGGTTCAGCGAGGTGATAGAAGTCCGGGGGGGGCGTGGGGTGGGGTGTGATGACCCCCCGCTCTTCCACGCGAGCACGCAAACGGGGGTCATCAATGGCGGAGAGCATGAAGTCGCGCTGGTGGGCGTTCGTAAAGAGAATCTCATCGGCAAGAGCGAAGGGAAGAACTTCGGCCCATTCCATGGCATTACCGCTGGTGGGAGGCTCAAACCCAGCATCCCGGACCGCGTTGCCCAGTGTCACTAGGAGGGAATCATCATGTGCAGAAGCGTGGCGTACGGCTCCCGTCACGTCGTGAGACAACGGATCCGAAAACTCGGCAGTCCATTCGATACTTGGACGCGAGATGACGATACGCGCCGCCAAGAAGTGACTAGCCGCAAACTGTGCGCGACTGTAAAGACGGATGTAGCCCGGGCCCTCTCGGTCCCACTTCAAGGCGGTTTGGAGTCCCTCAAAAGTAAATTCACGAATCGAGCGCCAACTCGAAAAGGCGGTAGGGCTGGGCACCTCGTAGCGGCGTCGGACCAAGTCCGCAGTAAGGCTCATGAGGCCGTCATCCGTTTTTCGAATCCTCGTCATCGCATTTTGAAGCACGTGGACAGGGCGACCGCGCTGCTCGACCCGTTTTGCGGCGACGATGGCTGCTGTGTCTGCGTACGGTGGGAAGCAGTATGAGACGACGAGATCCCGAACGACATCGGACTCAGACACAGCGATCTCCATAGGTTCCTCGGATGGGGCAACGGACAGCATACGGTCTGTGGCGGGCGCCGGTTAGACCATCGCGTGCTGGAGCGGACCGCCGTAGAAGACAATGCGCGAGCCCCTACTCAGGATCTCGGCGTCGCTGATACTCCAGGTGTGTCCGGAGACATCAACTCCACGACGAGACACGAAGTTAAACCGGTCCGCGGCGTAGACCTTGCCGCCTTCGGCGTGCACGGCATTAAGGAAGGTGGTGTCGACTCGGCGAGGCACATCGCGGAAGGGGACTCGCAGGGCCACATCACGCGGCGTCAGGATTGTGCCACCTTGGACGAGGCGAACGTACCGATGCTCTGATGCCGCAAACCGCAGGAGCGTGGCGTTGCTGCCCGCCAAGTGCACGTAGTGGGCCCACTTGCCTACGACCTCGGCGGTGCTGTAACTGAACGCCCGGACTAGATCGGAGAGGTAATGCGGCCCGTAGTCGTTGTCATCGTCCATCTTTGCCACGTAACGGCCAGCCGCCGCTTGCACACCTACGTTCATCACCGCGCCAAGCGTCAAAGACTTGTCGACCGGGACCACCTGCACGCTCACGCCCAATTCTGCAGCTAGCGACTCGATCGGACCACGATCCGGGTCAAAACCGTGCGGAAGCAGGATGAGCTCTAGGTCGGTGTGGACCTGGGCTGCGACGGTGCGCAGCACGTGCTCAATCTGCCCCGGACGCATGGTCGGGACGATGGCCGAGACACTTTGGTCCACGGTGTGCGGCGGCAAGCCCAGCGTCGCGAGCACAGTATCGACGCGGTCTGTGTAGAGGTGCTCGTCGAACACTCGACGGTGTGCCCGCAGCCCCAACCGATCGCGGTGCTCGCTTTGGTCTAGGAGAGCACCGAGGCCGAGCCGGGCGCTTTCCGCGTCGTGGGCTACGGTGATGGTGTCGCCGAAGAAAGGCTCGATCGAGGCTGCCGGCCCGGACAAAATGGTCGTTTGAGCTGCAGACAACTCGAAGAGGCGACGGGCGCACATCGTGGGGGACTCAGTCACGGAATTAACGTTCAAAAAGACCCGGTAGCACGTAGAAGCGGCCAGCATCTGCTCGTAGGGCAGAGTGCCGACGACCGCGGAGCGAAACTGGGCCGGGAAGAGGTAGCGGGGGTCCTTCTTGTCTTGCATCCGCGAGTAGATATCTAAACCACGGTCGGCTGCCGCAGGCAAGAGGTAGTCCATCTGGGCTCGCCGATCAGCATGCTTGTGGACGAAGTACGTCCCGGCGAATGCCACCTCCCCGATGAGGGTCCTGGTATGCCGAATCGGGTTGTGGATGCGGGGTTGAGCCGCAAACGGCAATAAACCCACGCGATCGTGACCGAGATCCTCGACGTAAGCGGGGATTCGGTCAGCATCGACCGTGAAGACCTGGTCGAAAAGTTGGGCGGTGCGGATGAAGACCTCGTAATTGGGCGGGTCTTCCTTGTTCCAAAAGACCGTGGGGATGCCCTCCCCTCGACACCAGGCCACCATTTCGGCCAGCGCCTCGCGGAGAGGACTTTCCTTGGTCATGGCCAGACGCCAAGCCCCGTCGTTGCCGTTCCACGCCGATTCTACGAAGAGTAGGTCCGGCCGATCACGCGTCAGCTCGTCGCGCCAGTGCGTCGGTGACACTGGAAACTGGCTCCACTCAAAGCCAAAAGCCAAACTGGAGAACGGATCGAGTATGACAGCGACACGCAGGTGTGGGCGGGTCACGGGGCCATCTGGGATGGCGACCTTGGGCACACGCATCTTGGGGTCGACGGGAGTGGGACTTGGGGCGCTAGCTAACGCTGCGTGGCGTGGCGGCTCAGGGCGCACCTTCTTCTTGACTGCGGCGACGGCCTTACGTGGCAATTCGGCCCGCGCGATCGGGTCTGTCCGGGCTCGGTCGAGCGCGCGAACGACGCGCTTCATACGCCGCCTCATACGGCTCTTAAGGCCGTGTCGGGTCATCACGCTTGTGCGTCCAAAACCGAGGCGATCACTGCAGCGATGCGTGGGCCGGCATGCCCATCCCACAGCGGTGGGACCGGCCAATCTGTCAGCGCCCCGTGTGCGAGCACGTCCCTCACAGCACCAGGGAGTGTGTCTCGGCGCACCAATTGGTTGGTCCCGTGCGTAATGGTCACCGGACGCTCGGTATTGGGGCGCAGAGTGAGGCAGGGGATCCCCAGGATCGTGGTTTCTTCTTGGACTCCGCCCGAGTCGGTGATGACGGCCGCTGAACCAGCGACCAGGCTCATGAACTCGAGGTAGCCGAGGGGGTCGACGACCTGGACAGCCTCGTGGTCAAAGAAACCGGCCTCCTCAAGCCGTGCGCGGCCACGGGGATGCAGCGGCACGACCAGGTGGCCTTGGTCGGCCACAGCATGCACAGCATTCACTAACTCGGCGACGTCAGCCGGATCGTCCACGTTTCCTGGGCGATGCAAGGTGGCGACCATATAGGTGTCGGGCAGGCCGAGCTCCTCTTTGAGGGGAGCGGGGTCGAAAGAGTCTCTGTGCCTCAAAAGCGTGTCAATCATCGGATTGCCAACGAAGTGGATCTTGTCCGGATCGGTGCCCTCGTTGCCTAGATGCGCGACGGCATCCACGCTAGTGACCAGCAAAAGGTCGGCAAGCCGGTCGGTGACCAAGCGGTTGATTTCTTCCGGCATCGAAAAGTCGAAGGACCGCAGCCCCGCCTCGACGTGCGCGGTCGGGATGCCCATCTTGGCCGCTACCAGCGAAGCAGCAACCGTCGAGTTCACATCGCCGTAGACAACCACCAGGCTCGGTTTGCGCTCCACAAAGAGTGGCTCCAGGCCCGCCATGATGGCCGCTGTCTGTGCTCCGTGAGCTCCGGAACCGACCCCGAGGTTGACGTCAGGCATGGGCAGGCCAAGCTGACGGAAAAAAACGTCACTCATCTTCTCGTCGTAGTGCTGGCCGGTGTGCACTAAGAGCTGCGGAATAGATAACTCTCTGAGCGCAGCGATGACAGGCGCAGCCTTCGGGAAGTTGGGACGTGCTCCGGTGACGTGCAGAACGAGGTGAGGCATGACGCCTAGGATGCCATGACCTTCGCGTAACGGGGGCCAGGCTTTCGAGTGTTTAGCGACCTAGGCCGAGGTACTTCCACCCGGCTGCCTGATAGGCGTCGCGGTCGAGGCTGTTACGACCGTCCAGAATCACTTGATCGTCGACCAAAGTTCCGATGTGACTGGGATCGAGGTCGGCGAACTCTGACCACTCCGTGAGGTGCAACACGATCTCCGCGCCGCTGAAGGCTTCAGTGACTGTGTCGGCATACCGCAGCGTGGGAAAGACTGCGGCCGAGTTGGGCATCGCCTTGGGGTCGTAGACGCTGACCTCGGCCCCCGCTAAATGCAGAGCGCCGGCTATCGCTAGTGCAGGAGAATCTCGGACGTCGTCTGAGTTCGGTTTGAACGCCGCACCCAAGACGGCAATCCGACGCCCAGGCAGGTCGCCGAGTTCACGGCGAACCATCTCGACGACGTGCTCGCGGCGACGCAGATTAATTGCATCGACCTCGGCGAGAAAGGCGACGGAAGAGGCGGCACCCAGCTCGCCAGCCCTCGCGCTGAAGGCACGTATGTCCTTCGGTAGACAGCCGCCGCCGAAGCCGACTCCAGCGTTGAGGAACTTGCGTCCGATGCGCACGTCGTGGCCGATCGCGTCGGCTAACTTGGTGACGTCCGCCCCAGCCACCTCACAGATTTCGGCCATCGCGTTGATGAACGAAATCTTGGTCGCCAAGAAAGAGTTCGCTGCCACTTTGACCAACTCTGCCGTCGGCAGGTCCGTTATGACGACCGGAGTGCGGTCCTCACTGATGGTTCGTGAATAGACCTCGCGAAGGACCTTTTCGGCATGTTCGGCGTGCTCGCCATCGACCCCGAACACGAGTCGATCGGGATGCAACGTGTCTTGGACCGCGAGCCCCTCGCGAAGGAACTCGGGGTTCCAGGCCAGCGAAACATTGACAGCATCTGGAGTCGCGCTACGAATACGGTCGGTGAGGCGCTCTGCGGTGCCGACCGGGACCGTGGACTTGCCGACCACTACGGATCCGTCGGCGAGGTAGGGAATGATGGCGTCGATCGCTGCGTCCACATAGGTCAAGTCGGCGGCCATGGAGCCTTGTTGCTGCGGGGTCCCCACACAGACGAAGTGGACCTCGGCCCCAGCCACCTCGGAAACGTCGGTCGTGAAATGTAGGCGACCGCCTACGTGCTTCTGCAGCAGAGGCTCAAAATCCGGCTCGTAGAAGGGCATTTTTGCCTCTTGCAACGATGCGATCTTTGCTGGGTCTGTATCCACACCCACGACGTCATACCCAAGCTCAGCCATGCCTGCGGCGTGAACTGCTCCTAAGTACCCTGTCCCGATCACTGAAACGCGCATCTACACCACTCTCTCGCCGCTAGGTCGGAGATGACGGTACCTGAGAGACCGGCATGGACACATTCAAAGCCACTGGATGGGTTGTGCGCGGTAGCGGTGTCAGCGTAAAACCGGGGCAACCGTCATCAGAGCCTCGGCGAGGGTGCGGCTGTAGGTGCTGCTGATGTGGCTCGCATCTGAATACGCGATGACGTTGCCAATGACGGCGGGGCAGGTGACGTCATCGCAAAAATAGTCGGACAGGTCGGCAAAGACAACATTGTCTGGGGGGTCAGACAACGAGTCGGTCGGGTCGACCGGGGCCAAAGCGGCGGTACGAGTCGCGTCGCACTCTTGTGTTGTGGGGCCGTTGGCAGCGAGGCAATCTGGAACGTTCTGGGCGGGCCGTGGGGTGTCGCGAATGGCCAAGACATCAAGGCCCTCAAGATCGAGTTGGTCCCAGAACGCGAGGTACGTTTCGGGCACCCGCTCGTTGGCTCCTGAGCCCACCGTGGATGTCAACACCACGAGATTCGGGTCTTGCTTGACGATCCAGTCCGCATTCGCTGTGTTCCACTCGCGACACGACTCGCGTTCGGCTGGCCCGTTGCCGCCATCTTCGGTCTCGTCTTCCTCGGCCGCGACGAGTTGGGTACCTGGGCGGCAGCCGCTTTTAGTGGCCGATAGCAAACGCCAGTCTTGTTGCTCCGCAACTACGGCCAGCGCGGGCTGCCACTGGGCCGAGTGGCTGCCCCCTACTAAGACCATCGTGCGATCGGCCGAAGGGTCTCCGTATTCGCAGGCCACTACTTCGACATCGGTCGGGCTGGCGTGGCACCCCTGCTCGTAGACGACGGGAACGTCGTCAGGAGCGGCCGCAATGCTGGGAACTGGATTCTCAGTGTTAGCACTGGTGAGTGAAGTCGCCTCGGGGCCAGCCGCCGCAGCAGCGGGAAAGCGCTCAGGGTCGAGGTCGCTGACTACAGCCGGCGGATTTCCGCTGGTGGCTGCCACGACATACCCCATCGCGGCCACGGGTGCGATGACCAGGGCAGCGATCAACGGAAGAGACCAGGCGCTGCGGGCATCCAACTTCAGTGAACGCACTGGACGCTCGACGAAATGGGTGGACGCGAAAGAGAGGGCGATGGAGATCCCGATGATGGCCAGACCTAGCAGGAGCCCCACCTGATCACGCCCGGTCAGCACCAGTACGAAAACCAATATCGGCCAGTGCCACAGGTAGAGCGCATAGGAGACCGACCCCAGTTTGACCAAAGGCGTACTCGACAACAGGGTGCTTGCTGACCAGCGCGAGTCGGTGTGACCGGCAAAGAGTATGAGGGCGGCGCCGGTCACGGGCCATAGGGCGATCCACCCGGGGAAGGAGGTACCCACGGTGAGTAAGGCGCCGCAGCTCACGATGGCGATAAGCCCGATCCAACCCAAAGACAGTGACAGGCGTCGGCCCAGCACCGGCCACCACGGTAAGGACAGTGCCAGGAGTCCGCCGATCCCGAACTCCCAGACGCGAGCGCCGGTGTGGAAGTACGCGGTCGGTTGATTGACGCCGGTAAACCACACTGAGAAGCCCAGTGATACCAGCACCAAGATCACCATCGCGACGGTGATCCGCCGTCGGACGGCGTCGGCGGGTCCGACTTTGAGGACCACGACGAAGAGTGCGAGCCAGAGTAAATAGAACTGGCCCTGGATAGACATTGCCCAGAAGTGTTGAACGGGGGAGTTGGTGAAGTCTCGATCGAGGTAGTCAACCGATCGGCGAGCCAACTCCCAGTTCTCGTAGTAGAGCGCTGAGGCAGCGATCTCACCGAAGACTTCATCTCGTCGGGTGACCGGAATGAACAGCCACGTCGCGATCGAGACGAGGACAAGCACCAAGGCCGCATTGGGGATAAGTCGTTGCATCAGACGCCCGACGTATCGGCCGATGTCGATGCGTCCGTGACGACGCAGGTGGCCCAGTAGAGTGTTGGTGATCATGAAGCCGGCGATCACAAAGAACACGTCGACGCCCCCAGAGACGCGTCCGAACCAGACGTGGTAAATCGCTACCAAGAGAGCGGCTACCGCGCGCAATCCTTCGATTTCCCAGCGGAAACGCCGGGGCTGCGCTGGAGCATCTTGCATCACTACTGAAACCTGCATCTTTTCAAGGGTGGAGCCAAACCTTTAGGTGAGGCGTGCAGCAGACTACGGGACGCTGATTCTTGGCGCGCAGGAACAAGGCGGCTTGAGCAGAGGTTCGTCTAGCGAAGCCTGGCCAGAGGTGCCATAGAGATCGAGGACGGATGTGGCGATGGCTGGGTCCACCCAGGTGCGCTCTTGGGCTGATTCGAGCAGCAGATTTGACCATCAATGGGCGCTTCTTCTGACAAGATCATCGCTATGACGCAACACATAGCCTCTGAGTTGGTGGCCAACGTTGCCCAGGTGCATGTCGAGCCGGGGCAAAAGGTAAAGGCCGGGGAAGAGGTCGTGCTGTTGGAGTCGATGAAGATGGAAATCCCCATGTTGATCGAGGGTGGCGGCACGGTGACCAGCGTGTATGTGTCACCTGGCGATGTGGTCCAAGAAGGCGACGTGCTCGTCGTCATCGACTGAGTCGGGTGCCATAGCCGCTTTAGTCGGCTACTTCGACCTTCATCCACTGTCGGATCATGGGCATAACCTGCTCGGGGACCTCCAGGTGATGGAAATGCCCGGCCCCCACGGTCTGTCCGGTGGTCAGCGGAATCCCCTCTTGCTGCGCGAGTTGGCCGACGGCGCGCTCGGCTGTGTTGGCGTGGATGACCAACATGGGGCGGTCTACGCGGCGTAGCGCGGCGTCCCCGTCGAAGGTGGCCATGGCGCTGGCTGCTCCCGCCGCGACCTCGGTGCGGGTGCGGGCAATGGCTTCGGTGAGGGCGACCCGTGATGCACGGTCGGTGGGCAGGAAGAGCTCTTGGGCGAACGCACGCCGCCACTCCCCGCTGCCGTCCCGGCGGACGTGGTCGGCGGTGTCTACCCAGAACCTTTTTGCGTTCGGGCTGAGGATCGGGGCTGGGTCCAGCAACACCGCCCCGATCGGTGCGTGGGTGCCGAGGGGTCGACTCGCTATGGCGGCAAGGGCCACGAGTGCGCCCATGCTGTGCCCGATGAGCAATGGCCGGTGGAGCCTCGCCTGCTTGCAGATAGCCCACACGTCGTCTGCATAATCCTCGATCGTCACGCTGGCGAGGGAGGGCGGGACGGCCTCACCGGCGTCGTTGCGCCGATGGCCGACGCCCATCGAGCCATCGTCTTGGGCGTCGAGACTGGCACCGTGGCCGCGCAGGTCGATTTCGACGATCCGGTGCTCGGTGCCGAACTCCTCCCGCAGGGTGACCATCGAAGACCGCTCGCAGCACCAACCGTGGACCAACACCAGATCTGGCTTGCCGGAGCTGGTGGGGCCCGATACGGCATACCGAACCGGGCCGGCAGG
>JBBQNO010000067.1:0-11347 GCA_038330045.1 Actinomycetales bacterium
CTAGTTCCACTGCCGTCGATCAATGAGCACACTCTTGAGTAAGTCGGCTCGGTCACTGATCAGCCCATCAACGCCGAGATCGAGGAGAGCGTTCATCGTTGGGGTGTCATTCACGGTCCACACGTGAACCGGCAACCCCGCTCGATGCGCGGCGTCGACACTGGGCGGCGTCACGATGGGCACCCCGTATCGCAGCACCGGAATCTGGAGTGCGTCTACACCGCGCAGCGACCAGTTCACCAATGATTGGCCGAGGTGCCGCGGGCCTGCGGAAGCGATCCGGAAGCCCGCCCCAGCCCATTGACCGGCCGACGTCGCGACGGGGCGACTGAGTTGTCGCACCACGGCGCGTCGCCGGCGATCGGAGAACGACCCGATGCACACCCGCTCGTGAGCCTGCGCGCGCTCGATGGCAGCAACCGTCGGCCCGATCGCCGGATCGCTTTTGACGTCGATATTGAGGCGCAGCTCGGGCCACGCGTGTAGCAACTCGTCGAGGCGGGGGATAGGTTCCCGACCGAGGATCCGCGCTTTCGAGACGTCGGACCACGGCAAATCCACAATGACACCCACCGAGTCGGTAATGCGATTCAGGGTGGCGTCGTGTACGGCCAGAGCCACTCCGTCTCTGGTGGCGTGTACGTCGGTCTCGACGTACCTGAAGCCCAACTCAATCGCAGCCGCAAAGGCCACCATGGAGTTCTCGAGACCGTCCAGCGAGAACCCGCGGTGGGCCATCGGTAGTGGACCGGGATGGTCCAAATACGCTGTACGCACTGTTCAGCCACCGGGCCGGAAGGCCGACCCCATGGAGTCCAAGGCGCCCCTAGCCACCGGTATCCGGCCGTTTCTCGCGGCCACGACCAACCGGGCGTGGTCGCGCTCGGTCTGATCTGCATACGCGAGAGCAAAATCACCGAGGGCACGGTCGAGGTTGTCGCCCTTGCCGACGTATCCGGCGATCATCGATGCGCCGCTGGTGCGGGCGTGTCCTTTGGCCAGCAGGTGACCCACGATGCCTGCGTAGTCCGCCAAGGAATCGGCGTCCATGGCATCCAGGGGCACGGTGCCCTTCATATTTCGGAACTGGCGCACGTAGTACTGACGGTTGTCGATCGTGGTCCAGCCCAGAAGCGGGTCGCTCACCGTTTGCAGCGCCTGCTGATACTCCACGACGCGCTGCCCTTGGTGATCGTGCAGAGCGGAGTCGCCGTGGACGTACTTCGCCAAGACCGAGCGTCTCGCCTGCTTCATCTGTAGGAAGACCACGTCGTCGTCACTGGAGCCTTCGAGCAAGGCGACATACGCCCGCAGGCCCACGCTGCCGACGCCAACGACCTTGTGCGCCACATCTTGAATGGTGTAGCCGCCCAGCGCCCGCGACCAGTGCGGTGCCAAGGTTTCCAGGTAGCGATCGAGGCCGCGACCAATCAACTCGGCTTTGCGGTCAGTGACCCGGCGGATGAGCGGTGGCTCCTCGACGATGCGACGCTCGCCGTCCTGCTCGTGGGTGAACTTAGGCAGCACTCGGTCGCTGGTCCTCTTCTTGGCCTTCTTGACCGAGCGCTTGATCTCTTTTCGTAGTCCTTTCTCGGTGGCGGTTTCATGCAGGCGGCCCACGTCAAGGCGATTGTAGGAACGCATCAGCAGCGGCTCTTTAGCCAAGAACCGAACTTCGTCTCGGTATGCCGACACGCACGATTCGACGGCGCTGCGGCATTCGTCTTCGGACAGACCGTTTTCGCGACCGGCCACCCAGATGCTGGCGACGAGACGGCGAAGATCCCACTCCCAGGCCCCAGGGTGCGCTTCGTCGAAATCGTTAAGGTCTAGGACCAACTCGCCCTCGGGAGAGCCGTAGAAACCGAAGTTGCCTAGGTGCGCGTCCCCACAGACAACAGGTTGGATGCTGGTGCTTGCCATAGAGGCCACGTCTTCGGCCATGACGACCGCTGTTCCGCGCAAAAATCCGTAGGGCGAGGAGATCATCCGCCCCACCCGCACCGGAATCAATTCGTCGACGCGGCCACGGTGAGAAGCGTTGAGCAAGGTGATGGGGTCAGGACGGTCTGTGGGCGGCTCCCACGCGGCCATCGCTTGGCGCGGAACCGTCTTGCGGATGGCTTTGCCCATGGCGGTGCGTTCGGCCCGGGAGGTTGGCCGCTGCCGTAGCGAGGTGAATGACGAGCTATCGGCGCTAGCCAGCACCTTATGGCCATCGGTAATCGAGGTCACTCAGTCCTCCTTGAGGCACCGCAGCGGCACCGACAGAAATCGTTCACCAAACCTACCGCCGCAGCGCCATTACGGCGCTACATTGAAGGTGCCCTGCGTGCCTTGCTTCAAAGGACGAAAGAAACCCATGTGCGGGATCGCCGCCGTTCACGACTTCACCCCGACCACCGATCGAGCCCCCGAGAGCGCCGCCCTGGGGGAGGCGATGCTGCAACGATTGCGCCACCGCGGGCCCGACGGCCTGGGCACCAGATCGGTCGGGGAGCGCGCGTGGCTCGGTCACGCTCGTCTTTCTATCGTCGATCTAGCGGGCGGTCAGCAACCGTTGGGCCTTGAGAGTTCGTGGGTGGTGGTTAACGGCGAGATCTACAACCACGCTGAATTGCGGGAGCGGCTCGGCGACGTCTTCGCCACACAGTCCGACTCTGAGATTGTGTTGCACCTGGTGGGTCGACGGGGGCCGGGCTCCATCCACGACATGAAGGGCATGTATGCCTTTGCTTTGGCCCGCAGCGACGGTGCCCTGGTGCTGGGGCGAGACCCGTTGGGGGTGAAGCCGCTCTATTGGGCGCGCCACGACGACCGCCTGCTGGTGGCGTCTGAGTTGGGAGCTTTCCCTCGCGAGGCGAGGGCCGCCGTCCAGGAGTTCCCACCGGGGCACTATTGGACGACGCAGGAAGGTCTCGTGTCGTTTGTCGATCTGCGGGCAAACCCTCTGGGCGACGGTGACCTCCGCCAGCCGATGTTCACCGACCGAGAAAGTGCGAAAGCTGCGGTTCGGGAGGCGGTGATGGCTGCGGTGAGGGTGCGCATGATGGCCGACGTGCCGGTCGGAGTTTTTCTGTCCGGCGGCCTCGACTCGAGCATTGTGGCCGCCATCATGGCCCGTGAGAACGCAGGCATACGTGAGCGTGCTGGGGCTGGCGGCGCTGCAAAAATTCACTCGTTCGCGGCGGGGGTGCCGGGCAGCCCGGACGTGGCTGCGGCCCGTCTAGTCGCCGACTACCTGGGTCTAGAGCATCACGAGCGCGTCTACACCGACGACGACGTGATCAAGGCGTTGCCCGCAGTAGTGCGCAGCACGGAGTCCTACGAGCCGTCTTTGATCCGCAGTGCTGTGCCTAACTATCTGCTGGCGGAGATGACCGCTCACCACGTGAAAGTAGTGCTGACCGGGGAAGGCGCTGACGAGTTGTTCGCCGGTTACCACCACATGCGGGAATTGAGCTCGGAGGAGTTACACGAGGCGCTGATCGACGGCGTCGAGACGTTGCACCACCTCAATCTGCAGCGCTGCGACCGGATGACGATGGCGCACGGATTGGAGGCACGGGTGCCGTTTCTGGCTCGCGAGATGTTGGACGTTGCCGGTCGGGTGCCGATTGAGTGGAAACTCCTCGGCGAAGACGGGCAAGAGAAGGCGTTGCTGCGGGAGGCATTCGAGGGGTGGTTGCCGCATGAGATTTTGTGGCGTCGTAAGGAGCAGTTCGGTGACGGGTCGGGCACGGCCGACGTGATGACGCGTCGCGCCGAACAGTTCGTGCCCGACGAGGACTGGGAGAGCGTCCGCATCGAAGGGTTGCCAGCGGCTCGATCACGCGAAGAGCTAGGCTACCAACGCATCTTCGACGAGAGCCTGGGCGGCATTAGGGCCGAACGGGTGTTAGGCCGCTTCGCCACCCCATAGGACGCGCAGGTGTTTGCGACCCTGGGCTGACAGCGTTAAGCGCAATCGAGATCGCTGCGGGTGTGCAGAATGGGGCGCTCACAGTCCGCGAGGTGGCGCAGGCCCACCTTGATCGCATACGGAGATCGACGGCATCGTAAACGCCATACATTCACCTCGACCGGGAGGCGGTGTTGGCCCAGGCTGACGCCATCGACCAGATCGTCGCAAGCGGGTCATCCTCGTCCTTGCCACTGGCTGAGGTGCCCATCGCGATCAAGGACAACATCGCTGTGTGCGGTGAGGTCACCTCCACCGTTCGCGGGCGCACAGCAAATGAGCCGGCTCAGATCGACGCTCCGGTTGTTGCTGCGCTGCGTGACGCTGGTGCCGTCATCTTTGGACGGTCCGACATGGACGAGCTGGCCAGGAGGGCCTCGACCCAGACGTCGGCGTTTGGGCCGACTCGCAACCCGGTCGACCCGCGCCGTAGCCCTGGTGGCAGCAGTGGGGGAGCCGCCGCAGCGGTGGCGTCGCACCAGGTGCCCCTATCCGTCGGCACCGGCGGCTCCGTCCGCGAGCCCTCGTCCCAATGCGGCGTCTTTGGGCTAGCGCCCTCGCCGCACCTGGTCTCGGCGGTGGGCGTGGTGCCGTTTAGGCCGAGCTTGGACCGCGTCCGACCCATGGCCCGGATCGCAGCCGATCTCGCGTTGGTGCTGTCGGTCATGGCGGCCAGGCCTGAACTGACCCACACGCCGCGCCATCGAGAAGCGATGCGAGCCCAGCGGACTGCCGTTCGGGATGATGTTGGCGGACGCCCTATGAGCGATGCGGTGGTGATCGCGCGAGCTGCCGTGTGCGACCGAATCATCGACGACGCCACGACCCGGGGGTCGGGGGTCGCGGGCTGGTGTCGCCGAGATCACCGAACGGGCGGACGCTAGCCGTTCGGCGAGCCGTGGCGGCGGCCGATCTCCACCCGGTAGGGAAGGGGGCGGAGGCGGCGCGGCGAGTCAAAACCTTCTCCGGCAGCGGTCGGTCGCTAGCGACAAGCACCACGTTGCCGAAGCGTTTGCCCTTAAAGACCTCGTGCAGCGCAAGCATCCCCACGTGGGGCAAGGCCTGAGCGACGGTGGCGGCCACCCGGTGGACGTGTGACAAACCCGGCTCGTCTGCCAGGTTCATCGCGAGTATCCCCCCGGTGCGCAGCACTCGCGCAACGTGGCTGACACACGACATACCAGTCAACGAGGCGGGGACCTGCCCTTCTGTGTAGGCGTCGATCACCACGACGTCGGCACTGGCGTCGCGTAATGCAGCGAGTCCTTGGGCACCGTTGACGGCGCGAACCTTAATCCGGTGCCGTCTGGGCAAGGGGATCTCGGCTCGCACGGCGTCAGTTAGCGCAGCGTTGGGCTCGAGCACGATCTGCGGCGATCCGGGACGAGTGTGCTCCACGTAGCGCGGCAACGTCAGCCCAGCACCACCGACGTGCGTGACCATGAGAGGCCCAGCAGGTAGTGCGTCGAGAGCAATCGCTAGATGCTGCATGTATTCGAACGACAACAGACCGGGGTCGTCGAGGTTCACGTAGGACTGCGGGTGCCCGTCGAGCAGCACGGTTACCCCACCGGTTTCGTCGCGCTCGAACGCGAACGCCGTCACGGTCGTGTATCGGGACCGGCTCAGATGTCGCGGAAGGTCTGGATGCCGGCGCCGAGCGCGTTCAACCGTGCGGCGAGGTCCTCGTAGCCGCGGTTGATGACGTAGACGTTGCGCAACACCGAGACCCCGGGGGCCGCGAGCATAGCCAACAGGATGACCACGCCAGGTCGCAGCGCCGGGGGGCACATGATCTCGCCGGCCCGCCACTTGGTGGGGCCCTCGATCATGACGCGGTGCGGGTCCATCAGGTGCACCTTGGCACCGAGTGTCGTGAGCTCGGTGAGATAGATGGCGCGGTTTTCGTAGACCCAGTCGTGAATCATCGACGACCCTTGCGCGCAGGCCGCGATGATCGCGAAGAACGGCAGGTTGTCGATGTTGAGCCCGGGGAAGGGCAGCGGGTGGATCTTGTCCAGCGGCGCGTGCAGCGGACCCTCGATGGTCTTAAGGTCGACCAGACGGGTGTGACCGTTGGCGGAGGTGTATTCGTCGCTGAGCTCGTATTGCAGACCCATCGTGTCCAGCACAGCCAGCTCAATCTCCATGAACTCGATCGGCACCCGCTTGATCGTGATCTCGCTGCCGGTGACGACGGCGGCCGAGAGCAGGCTCATCGCCTCGATGGGGTCCTCGGAGGGGGAATATTCGATGTCCATGTCGATGTGCTCGACCCCGGTGACCTCCAGCGTCGTGGTGCCCAAACCGTCGATTCTGACGCCGAGCCCCTTCAAGAAGACACAGAGGTCTTGCACCATGTAGTTCGAGGAGGCGTTGCGGATGACCGTGGTGCCAGTGTGGCGAGCCGCAGCGAGCAACACATTCTCGGTGACCGTGTCGCCGCGCTCGGTCAGGACGATGGGCTTGCGCGGCCAACGGTCGTTGTCGATGGAGGCCTGGTAGGCGCCGTCGGTGGCGACGACGTTTACGCCGAACTGGCGCAGCGCGATCATGTGCGGCTCGACGGTGCGCGTCCCGAGGTCGCAACCGCCGGCATACGGCAGCTCAAAGTTGTCGAGCTCGTGCATCAACGGCCCCAAGAACATGATGATCGTGCGGGTGCGGCGCGCGGCGGCCTCATCTATGCCCGACAGATCAATGGTGGGGGGCGGCACGATCTCCAGGTCCGAGCTGTCCGGCAGCCAACGAATCTTGAAGCCGATGCTCGTCAGCACCTCGGTGATGCGATTGACCTCTTCGATGCGCGCCAGGTTGCGCAAGGTGGTGCGGCCCTTGTTGAGCAGGGACGCGCAGAGCAGAGCGACCGCCGCGTTCTTAGAGGTGCGCACGTTGATCTGCCCCGACAACTTGACGCCGCCGGTGATGCGCAAGTTCTGCGGCACAGCCGAGCCCACGGAAACGATCTCAGAGTCGAGGCTTTCGCCGATGCGAGCCAACATCTCCAAAGACAGGTTCTGCTTGCCCTGCTCAATGCGCGCGACCGCGCTTTGGCTGGTGCCGAGCAGACCCGCAAGGTCGGATTGAGTCATCGATTTGTGGCGGCGCGCGTCACGAATCAGGGTGCCGATGCGGGACAAGTAGGGCTCAGTCATAGGCACGACCCTAAATCACATGTGAGATATCGCGAAGCCTTCTCGGCGTGTCAGGCCAGCGTGGCTGCATCGGTGAGCGCCTGCTCGATGACCGGGGCAACCAACTCGCGCTGCCAGCGCCGAGCCCCTAAATCAGCCAGCGCCTGCGACACCCTCGCGGCGTCAGCGACGTCCGGCGGTTCCCACAAAACGCGGCGCAATATATCGGGAGTGACTAGGTTTTCCACCGGTATGTCGTGCTGCTCGGCGAGCTCGGCCATGAGTGACTTCGCGGCCAGCAGGCGCTTAGCAGCCTCGGGGTTGCGGTCGGCCCACGAGCGGGGCGGCGGGATGTCTTGCGACTCAGCGCGTTGAGGCGGCAACTCGTCCTCGCTCAGGTGGGAAGCGTCGTTGATCGCCTGCAACCACGCACCTTGGTAGCGCCGCACACCCTGTTGTGCTCGGCGTGCCCGTGAGTGGCTTTTGTCGGGGTGCGGGTTGGTCAACGCCGACGCATCACGCGGGCCGCGCATGGCCAAATCGAGCAAAGTCGACTCGGGGACGATGCGCCCGGGCGAGACGTCCCGCTCTTTGGCAATCTCCTCCCTCGTCAGCCACAGGGCACGCAACGTGCCAAGCGCCCGACGCGACCGAAGTTGTGGGGCACCGCTGACCCGACGCCAAGGGTCAGTTTTCGCCTTCGGGCCGGTAAAGGACGTCAACGCCGCAAACTCTTCGCGGGCCCAGTCGAGTTTTCCCTGCTCACGCAGGTCGCGCTCCATGCGATCGCGAAGGGGAATCAATAGCTCCACATCGAGCGCGGCATACAACAACCACGGGGTAGGCAGAGGCCGCGTGGACCAGTCCACCGCCGAGTGTTCCTTGGCCAAGGTGACGCCCAGGTAGTACTCCAGCACGGAGGACAACCCTGCCCGCGGAAGCCCGGCGAGGCGCGCACCTAACTCGGTGTCGAAGAGCAGGCGTGGGTGCAGGCCCAGCTCGGCAAGGCAGGGGATGTCTTGGGTGGCCGCATGCAGCACCCACTCGAGGTCGGCCAACACCGCGTCCAACTCGGACAGGTCGGGGCAGCCGACCGGGTCGATCAGGTGGGAGCCGCTGCCTTCGCGGCGCAGTTGCACCAGATAGGCGTCTTGGCCGTAGCGGTAGCCCGACGCCCGCTCGGCGTCGATCGCCACCGGTCCCGTCCCGGCTGCGATGGACGCAATGACCTCGGCGAGACCGCGTGCGTCGGCGACGACATCGGGCACCCCGTCGACGGGAGCATCGAGAGCGATGAACTCGTCGGGCTGTATGCCGACATCGGGGGTTTCGCTCACGGCTATCGGCGGATCCCGGGCAGCGCCACGACGCCCTCAGGCAGCGGCGGCAAACCGGCGATCGTGCACAGCAGGTCACCCCAGGCTTGGACGTGGGCGGCCACATCGCTGGCTTTGTCCAGCATGGGGGTCCACGATGCGCGTATTTCCAACTCGACTGTGGGCTCCCGCTCGGCCAAGGCACCAAAACTCTGTGATGTCACGCTGGTGACCGTGCCTGCCTGGGCGGCCCAGGAGACGTCGCGGGCCTCCAAAGCTTCGGTCAACCATGACCAGCCCACCTCGCCGGCGAGAGGGTCAGGTCCGACCTCGGGCTCCATGGTGGTCTTGGCGTAGGTCACCGCTCGCCACGCGCCACCCCAGGGCTCGGGCTCGCTCGGGTCGAAGAGCAACACGAAGCGCCCGACGCCGATAGGCTCGTCTTCGGGGTCGTGGCTGGGCACGACTTCACCGGCCAAGGCCACCGCGTGGGGAGAGAGCCGGGTCGGTGCTGGCACCTCTTCGATCAAGACTTCAGGGCGCATCACGACAGCACGCAACGCATCCAAGGCCACCACGAAAGCAGCAGCGTCCCGCGATGCGTCGGAATCGGCAGCCGGGGGGCGCCCGGCTGGTATGCGGCTTACCACCTGTGCAGCGTAGGCGCACCTGGGCACGAGTTCGCGGATCGAAACGCCGTTCGACGACCCCGTGATGACGAGGTGCCGGATCTGGACGGGCTCGGCTAGCGGGCCCGTGGGAGGATCGATCAGTGACGATCCCCGCCCCCGCCGCACCACATAGCGACGCACAGACCCCCAGCCCAGCGGCCAGCGCTCTCGTCAAGGCCGCCCGCGGGCTCGAGACGCCGCATACCCCGGTGTGGTTCATGCGCCAGGCAGGGCGGTCGCTGCCCGAATACCGGGCCCTGCGCGAAGGTACCGCAATGTTGACGGCCTGCCGCACCCCCGATTTGGTCACCGAGATCACCCTGCAACCGGTGCGCCGTCACGGCGTGGACGCCGCCATCTTCTTCAGCGACATCGTGGTCCCCGTTCAGGCGGTCGGGGTGGACCTCGACATCGTCCCCGGGGTCGGGCCGGTGGTCGCCCATCCCATCGCCACCAGCCGCGACCTTGCACGACTGCCCGAGCTAACCCCCGACATGGTCGACGATATCGACATATCCGTACGTCAGCTCGTCGCCGCGCTCGGAGACACACCGTTGATCGGCTTTGCCGGCGCACCGTTCACTTTGGCGTCGTACTTGATCGAGGGTGGACCGTCGAAGAATCACGTGCGCACCAAGGCGCTCATGCACGGGGACCCGCAGTTGTGGCATGCGCTGTGCTCCCGGCTTGCGCAGATCTCGGCCCAGTTCCTCGCGGTGCAAATCGAGGCAGGCGCGAGCGCGGTGCAACTGTTCGACTCGTGGGCCGGGTTCCTTTCTCGTCGTGACTACGTCGAGTTCGTTGAGCCGCACAGCCGGGCCGTCTTAGCCTCCTTGGAGACGACGGGTGTGCCACGTATTCATTTCGGGGTGGGCACCTCAGAGTTGTTGGTCGATATGGCCGGGGCCGGGGCGGAAGTGATCGGCGTCGACTATCGGATGGATATGCCGGGTGCCATCGCCCGCACTGGTGGACGGTATGCCGTCCAAGGCAACCTGGACCCGGCGCTCCTCTTCGCTCCGTGGGAGGCGCTCGAGCACGAAGTGCGGCGCATTCTGGCTGAGGGTAAGCAAGCCCCCGGACACATTTTCAACCTGGGACACGGCGTACTGCCCGCGACCGATCCAGACGTCTTGACCCGTGTCGTCGAGTTGGTGCAGAACTCGTCTGCAGTGTGACATAGAACACATCTGTATCGCCAGGTCTGTAACCTTGTTTCCGGCAACCTTGCCGTCGGGAATCTATCGACCTAGCGAGAGGCGAATCATGCCGGATCAGCCACCCCACCAGGACGGATCGACAGCCCAAGACTCGGGTGCCTTCACACGTCAAAAGGCTGCCGACGTGGGCAGGAAGACCAAGGACGTCGTCGCTGAGATGAACTATCCGCACGGCATACACCCGGCTTTGGTTCCTGGGGTCTCGATCGAGGACCAGCGCGTGCGCTACGGCACCGACAAGGTGGTCTTCGGTGTCACTGCGCTCGTCATCGTCGCCTTCATCCTGTGGGGAACTACGAACACTGAAGGTCTGACGTCGGCCTCGGAGACCGCGCTGACCTGGGTGGTGACCAATGTCGGTTGGCTCTTCAACATCTTTGCCATCGTCGCGGTGTTGTTCATGCTCATTATCGGCTTCTCCCGCTTTGGCAAGATCAAACTGGGGTTGGACGACGAGAAGCCCGAATACTCCCGAGCCTCGTGGCTGGCCATGTTGTTTAGTGCCGGTATGGGCATCGGCCTGCTGTTCTTCGGTTCCTACGAGCCCATGACCTACTACCTCACTCCACCTCCGAACACGGTCGAGCCCGAGACCATCGAGGCGATGCACACCGCACTTGCCCAGACCACATACCACTGGGGTCTCAACGCGTGGGCGATGTACGCCGTCGTGGGTGGCGCCATCGCTTACGGCGCTTACCGTCGCGGACGGGTGCCGCTGATGTCGAGCATCCTGGAGCCGTTGTTCGGGGCCAAGCATGCCCGCGGGGCGGCAGGCAAGGTCATCGACATCTTCGCCATCATCGCGACCCTGTTCGGCACCGCGGTCAGCTTGGGTATCGGAGCCTTACAGATTGGCCGAGGAGTCGAGATTGTCGGCGGCGTCGGCGAACTAGGCAACGCCGCCATCATCGGGATCATTTGTGTGCTGACGATTGCGTTTATCGCCTCGGCCGTCAGCGGCATCGGCAAAGGGATCCAGTGGTTATCCAACACGAACATGATCCTGGCCGCGCTGCTCGGGTTGTTTATCTTCATCGGTGGG
>JBBQNO010000068.1:0-11284 GCA_038330045.1 Actinomycetales bacterium
TTGAGGCTTGGTGTGAGACCAAGTGGGGCCCGGCCAGGTTCGAAGCCCTGCGGCGCGGGAGCATTGATCACTGGGGCGTCGATCGCAACGGGTCCATCATCGATGTCGACGACGGTTACCAAACGGACTACGTCAGCCATACCTACACATCCTGCCACCACGCCCCGGCGCCACGATGCGTGACCATAGCCATCGGGTCCCGTGGCCGTAGGAGGATCCGCTACCGGCGCCGCGCTGAGCCAGTCCGGCGATCGTCCGGGACGACAGCAGTTCGTTCCGTAGGGGATCGTTTTCGGCTATAAGGCAGCCGCTGTCGTTCTCGTGCTGCGTCCGGATTCGGTGCAGGGAGGCGCGGTGTCCAAGAGAGCCAGGTGCGCATCAGGAGACTCTTGACTATCAGGGAGTCGTACGATTCAGGGGTGGACGCCAACCTGCGGTTGATGCGCTACTTCGTGGCGGTGGGCGAAACCCTGCACTTCGGACGGGCAGCTGAGCGCCTCTACATCTCCCAGCCTGCTCTGTCCCAGCAGATCCGCAAGCTCGAGGACGATCTAGGCATCGCCCTGTTTCTGCGCGACCGACGATCAGTGCAGCTGACTCCGGCCGGCGCGGGGCTGCTCTCCCACGCCCAGGCTGTAATCGCCTCTGCAGACGTGTTCACCCGGGCCGCGCAACGCGAATCCCGGATGCACCGCGGGCAGATGGTCGTAGGCTTCCACACCCGCTGGCCCGACGGGTTCCTTCCTCGTGTAATTCGGGCCTACCGCGACGTCCGACCTGGGGTGAGCCTTGATCTCGCACAACACGATTTTAGCGACACCAGCGCGGGTCTTCGCCTTGGCACCAGCGACGCAGCACTAGTCCACTTGCCGCTGACGGCCGAGGGACTGCGGTGGCAAGAGCTCAGCACTGAACCCCGGGTGATGATGGTGGCCCAGGACCACCCCCTAGCTGACAGCCTCGCCACCACCGTGGCGGAGGTCCTTGGCACCGGCACCCCCTGGGGGGTACCACCTGACACCGACCCCGTATGGCGTGACTTCTGGAGCGCCGCTCCCGAACGCGCCGCTGCTGGCGGATCCGACGTCGCCCGGGTGCAGCCAATGACTCACGAGGCCCTGTTCGACTCTGTAGCTAGTGGCCAATCCGTGGCCTTGACTTACGCCTCGCTAGGGAGGGTCTACGCCCCCGAGGGTGTCCGGTTCATTCCCATGGAAGACCTGACGCCGGCGGTGCTTGCCGTCGCGTGGCGATCCGAGGACACCCGAGCGCACATCGGCGACTTCGTCGCCGCCGTTTGCGCCGCCTCTGGCCATGAGCGGAACCAAACATGACGGGACCAACACACGAACCGGCGTCACCAGTGACCGGATGTCTGTAGGGCAAGGGAGACCCGTGTCGCGTCGGCGCTATACCCGACCATGAGGTGACCAGTGTGTACCAATCCCACTAACAAGCGCCTCGCTAATGGGCTTCGGGGTTGTGCTGCCATTGTAGTTCGTGAGCGTCGGATGTAGGGATATCTGCGACCTGCTCGAGCAATCGATGGCGCGGCGTCACACCCCATCATGCCCAGGAACAGTCGGTACCTCCCTGCTCGTATGCGGTAGCGGCAGCCCGCGCAGGAGGAGCAATCCGAGCCAGGCCAGCCACACCGCGAACAGCGTGTAGCCGCCAGCCACGAAAAGGCCCGGCCACGTCGCCCCTGTCGCCTCGGCGAGACCGGTGGTGATGGCGGTGGCCGCTACCAGGCCGACCACCGGCAGCAGCCGTGGCGCTGCGGGAACGGCTAGCAGCAGGATGCACGTGCCCAAGGTCCATGCGGCGGTGAGTGCGAAGCCGAGGTGTTCCCCAAGCGCGCCACCCACGAACCGGTGCATCACCTCGAAAGCGACCTCGACGGCCTGCCGCCGTCCCTGGTTGGTGGCAGGGTCGGCGTAGGTGTCGGCGAGGTAGGGCACGGCGAAGGTCCAGCGGGCAAAGCCCACGGCCTGTAGCACGCCGGCTAGGACCCCCAGCGTTGTGGTGAGGTTCCCCAGCGCCTCCGCTGCGGGGCGGCGGGCGGCGATGCTGCGTCCGACGAGGACGGCGACCGGCACGAACGCCAGCGAGGCGCACACCATCACGTACCAAAGGACGTAGGTAAGAAGCCCGGCGTCTTGGTAGCGTTGAAGAATGACTCCAGCGTCTTCGTCGAGGACGGCCGGGTAGTCGAAGGTCACGCCGAGCAGCGCGAAGGCCGCGGTGAATATGACGGCGGCACCGACGGCACTCGCGCCAGCCCAACGGTCAGGTGGCCGGATCGATGCTGCTTCGGGGAAAGACGAGGGTACTGACATCGGGCGGTGGTCCAGGGACATGTTGGCTCCTTGGGTGCGTGGTGGCTGGCGCGTTTCTACGCCGTTGCTAAGTCTTCGCGTTTGGGGTGTGGTTCGTCCAAGACGCATCGAGACGTCAGTGATAGATAACCGCTATCAGTGATCCTGTGATTGACGCGAATTATCACAGGCGTAGAGACAGGTCTTGGACGTCACCGCACAACGGGCGGCATCCTGATTGTGGCTGGTCGACCGACCGCTTCAGCACTCCATAGGAGAGACCATGACCGCCGCAACTGCACCCCGCCAAGACCTCCAGCACAGTCCTGCTCCAGTTGTCCGTGGCCTGCTCCTGCGCTGGCTAGTCAGCTTCGTGGGCTTCCCCATCGGTGGCCTCGTCGCCATAGCTATTGGGCCGGTGGACGACTACGCAGCGGCACTGCTGGGCGGCCTGGGTTCCGGCGTGGTCATCGGCGGCTTGCAGTGGGTGCTGCTGCGAGGACCCGTGCGGCTGTCGGCCTGGTGGGGCCCCGCTACCGGCGTCGGCCTCGCCCTCGGCCTGACCATCGGATCCCGGCTGGTCGACTACGACACCGCACTCATTGACCTGATCATGCAAGGCGCTGTCTGCGGCACCTACGTCGGCCTGGCGCAGGGCTTCGTTCTGAGGCGAGTTATTGGGGCCAGGCTGGCGACCCTCTGGTCACTGTCCGCGAGCCTGACCTGGCCGCTCGGATGGGTCGTGACAACGGCGTTCGGCGTCGGCGTGGACCAGCAGTTCTCGGTGTTCGGTGCCAGCGGTGCGCTCGCCTACACCGCCGCGAGCGCCGCCGTCATGATCGCCCTGCTGCGTCGACGGGCCACGGACGGCCCGACCTCACCGCTGAGTAGGCACAGTGATGTCAAGGGGGTTCGGCGATGACTGCACTCGGCGGCAGGGCCACAACCGTGTCGCCCCCGCTCGACCGATCCCGGGCCAAGCGACTGCTCCGCGGCGGCGTCACCCTCGCAGCGGTCTGGGGTGTTGTGCTGACGACGGTGCTTTTCGCCGCGCTCGTTGTCGACGTTGCGGCCATTGACCGCACCACCGGTGGCTACGAGGCGCCGTACACCGGGTGGACGGGCTCTGCCATCGACTTCTCCGAGCAGGCCGTCACCGACACCGGCTTCGTGAAGGTCGGCTACGTCCTCGACATTCTCACCGACTGCACCACGGGCGTGGGGACCGGCGAGCTGCTTGGTGTCCGGCTGCCTATCCAAAACCAGTTCTCCGACCGCGCCCTGTCCGTGCACAACCCGCACCAAGCCTGCCGGGACGCCGCGTTCGATCCAAAATTCTGACCGACAGCACGAACAGGAGAGCACAGGACTGTGTTGCGCCTGACTAACGACCGGCAACAACCACACGACCACACGACCGAGGAGATTGACATGAGCGCCAAGCAGCCGCACAGCCCAACACCGACACAGCACCCCTCGAAC
Source organism: Actinomycetales bacterium (assembly GCA_038330045.1). GTDB lineage: Bacteria > Actinomycetota > Actinomycetes > Actinomycetales > Dermatophilaceae > Ornithinicoccus. The sequence continues at coordinate 3,801 of JBBQNO010000068.1, forward strand.
GACGATGAACAGATGACCGGGGGGCGAACTCAGGAGAGCCACGTTGTCCTCGGAGCGACCGGAGGGGTCGGCAGCCATCTGGTGGCCACGCTGGTCCGCCGCGGGCACCGCGTTCGCGCCATCAGCCGCAACGGGCGGACACTGGATCCCGACGCCGAACCCTGGGCGGCCGACGTCAACGATCCGGTGTCGCTCACCCAAGCCCTGAAGGGCGCGGACGTCGTGCACCACGCCGCACAGCCGCCCTACACTCGCTGGCCGGAGCAGTTCCCGGCTATGACTAACGCCGTCGTGCAGGCCACGGTGGCCGCAGGCGCGCGCCTCGTCGTCGTCGACAACCGCTATAGGTACGGCCCGGTCCCAGGGGGCTACGGCCGCGGCACAGCCACAGGATCGTTGACCGAGACCACCCCAATGCGAGCCACCGGACGCAAAGGCGCTACCCGCGCCGCCATGGCACGGTCCTTAGCGGCGCATCACGCAGCAGGGAGGTTGTCGGTAACCGTCGGGCGACTGGCGGACTACTACGGCCCCGGCGGCCTCAACTCATCCGTCGGGTCCTCACTCTTCGAAGGCGCTCTGGCTGGCCGGCCCGCGCTCTGGCTCGGCTCCGCGGACCACCTTCACTCCTTCACCTACCTCCCTGACGCGGCCCATGCCCTCGTGACACTCGCCGAGCAGCCCGCCCTCGCGGAGGGATCGGTGTGGCACCTTCCGGTGGCTCCCGCCGTCACGCCACGCCAACTCGTCGGCCTCGTTCACCGCGCCGCCCAATCGCAGGATCGCCTCCGCGTCCTGCCCGCGCTCTTGCTGCGCGGGGCCGGCGCGGTCGTGCCAATAGCCCGCGAGCTCGCCGAACTCGCCTACCAGGTCGATCGGCCGTTCGTGGTCGACGACACGGCCTACCGCACCGTTTTCGGTGACGTCGAACCCACACCACACGAGGTCGCCATCGAGCAGACACTGGCGTGGTTCGACAACCGACGTCGGCGGCCACCTTCCGTGATCCCCGCCGTCGCCTGAAAGTTCCTCAGTATCCACCGGATCGCCCGCACCCACCCACCCTCGTTCAGGGGAAGTGCCGTGAGGCCCCAGCGTCAATTGCCATCAGCATCGACGCCCTCGCCGCGATCGAACTGGCTGGTGGTGGATCGCCCCCATCACACGATTTCGCTCTTGCTCGCACGGAGGTTGCTGATGGGTGAGGCGAGCTATTGTCAAGACCTGTGGATCGGCGTGTCATGCGACTTGCTGAGCACCTCCTGATTCGGGGTCGGGCCGATCGACCAAGACTCCCTTGTGGAACGTGGCTCCGGCGTGGGATACCGCAGGCCTGGACCACCCGACGGCCTCGCGCCAGTCACTGATTGACAAGGTGATGGCCGAGAACGACTGCTCCACGACGGGCTTCGCGGCCGACGTCATTCTGAGCTCCGCGCTGGTGTTACCCGACGACCGGGTCAACATAGTCAGCTTCGACGACGGTTGGGCCTCATACATCGTCGACCAGACGGGCACTGTGCTCGCGGTCTGCGCGGCGGCCCTGCAGCGCGAAGCTGACGACCTGGGCCCATGACTCGCGTCGGGAAGCTTCATGGTCCTCGCTTGTGACGAACGGTAGGGAGTGTGACTTGACCCGGGGCTCGGTCTAGCAAGTTGTCCATCTACGACGCTCGTCTCGAAGCGATCCCTATCCGGGCTGGTCGCGCTGTTAGGTCGGGGAGGGTGGTTGCTGACCTTGGCAGGCGGTTCCGGCGCCGACGGAAAAGACCTTCTGTTGATCGCCCACGGTGAGCTTAAGTCGGACGCAGGTGGGCTCTTGGACTATGAAACCGCCAGCGAAGGCTATCCAGGATTCGCCCCGGCAACCCTGGCTTGAAATCGTTGAGGAGAATTCGGCCGGTGATCCCCAACGGATGCCAGCCGTGCGCGGATTTCAACCTCGAGGTCGAAGGCCGCGCCTGAACGCACCAGCAAACCAGTTTTCGCGAAGTAACTGGGTAGGTCGGTACCGTCGTGGCGGCCCACCTGCAACGCGCGCGGTGCTGAGTTTGCTGTTGGGAGGGCAATAACGTCAAGGAGAACCTCGTAGTCCTCGGGCACGGCTTCATCGGTGGAAATCATGTTTTGACACGGCAAGAGGTCGCCACGAGCCGTGGTCGACGTGGAGCGCGACGAGTCCCCGACCGGGGTCGACCCAAGCACTTCTTCGCTCTCGTTGCTGCAGCCAGTAGCGAGGAGCACACTCATCATCCAGACGATGCCCAAGCGCACCTGAGCACTGTCCCACGACCCATGAGTACGCGGCAGCCAATCTTCGGTAGCCGCCCGTTCGACGAACCGCTACGACAATGACCACCGCTGGGTGACGACGGGCCACCTGAGTCCCGCAAAAAGCCGCGCGTGGCCACGTTCGACCACGAGTGGTCACCCGTCAGTTGGAGTCTTCCTGGACTTCGGTTCCCCATCCATCGAACTCTGCACCGTGACGGGCAGCAGCTGCCTCAAGTTCTGTGACGAGTTCGTCCAGTTTGGCCAGGTCGACTGCGGGAACTTGCTTGGACGCCGAGACGCTCCATGTGACCTTCTTGCGGAAGACCCCGGTCTTGAGTGAACTTACGTCGGTCACCCAGTCCGCCGCTGTGAGTGCAGCGGCCAGTTGGTTGGCGGCTTCCTCGTTGGGCGCGGAAAGGAAGGCATCGAACTCGATCGTGTCGCCGGGACGGACGCCCATCTCGTTCAGTTGCAACCACGTCTGTCGATTCTTGTTTTACTGGTTCTCGAGATTTTCGCTCACCCTTCAAGTTTACGGCTCGGCGAGCAACGCGACCCGAAGCGCACCGACTGAACCGTCCACTCGCGCCGCCGTCGAACACAAAATGTGTACCGCGCAAAGGCTGCCAGTACTGCCGTACTCTCCATCCATGCCCTACCCTCGACCGGCTCGGCTCGTCGGCTTCGCGATGGAGAACCCGCCCACCGCGGCGAACGGTCTGTACGAGTTTCAAGACGAGACGGGGTCCTGGATCCGTCTCCACGACGCCATCTGCACAGCCATTACCTACCGTCCCGGGGGCCCGCCGTCCCTGGTGATCGACTTCGTCTTCGACCACCCGGATTGGGTCCCGGACGGCCTCAGGCACGGCGGTGTCGTACGGCTCCGATTCGATAGGGCCGTCGTCACGGCGTGGCTAAACGATGGCGCTGAACCGGACGCAGACAACATCCCGGGCGGCCAGATCTCGGATCTCTCCTGGGACGGCGAGGCCAGGTTCATGGTGTCGCTACTATCGAACTCGATCTACTTCACCGCAACATCTGTAACCCTCGAAAAACCGTCCTGAACTGGCCCTTGAAGGCCCAGCATTAGGTCCTGCCATCCGTCCACACTTGCTTGCTGTGCAAACTATCCGCAATGTGCGTCTTTCCGCCGAAAATGCTCTCCGAACTGATGGCAATAGATGAATGACCCGTTCTATGAGTCGAATTTCCTCACGGCCAGCGCGCAGTTTCTGTATCGCTGAGATTGGCTCCGGTGTCACCGATCGCGGCGCGCACTAGTGCGGATTCGGGGCGTCCAGCCGAGCCAGCACCATGGATCTCGCCCCCATAGTGGGTATGAGAGTGTGCAGGACTTCGACGTGGGTCGCAGACGCGATGGTCAGGTCTGCCTCTATCGAGTCGCAGGTGCCGTTAAAGTGGCTCAAACACCCAAATCGGACTTTACCAACCTGATTACGCTTCAGGGGGCGACGGTCAGGTCCAGGCCCACCCACCCCCCTCGGCGTGTCGAATCACTTGTTGTCACACCGACGTCGAAGGCGCCCGCCGCACTCGGCGTGCCTGACAGCAGCCCGGTGCTGGAGTCGAGCAAAATCCCCGGGGGCAGTCCGGCGCCGGACCAACGAAACGGAGCGATCCCGTTGATGGCGGTGAGCTGCCCGTTGTAACGCTGACCGAGGACGGCATCGGGAAGGGTAATCGGACTCACCTGGATGGCGGCCAGCTCGGCGGCGGAGACCAGCGTCTGATAGCAGACCGCGCGGTTGCCGCCCAGAGCGGCAAGTGGGTCCGGCGACCTGGTGGTCTGCAGGTAGTCGGCGACGACGCTGGGAACGGTTCCGCACTGCGGTGGCAACAGCAACACAGGACCAAAGTTCAGGCTGCCCCCCGCGATCGCATCAGCGAACACGTCGCCGCGGGCGATATAGGCTTCCCGACCCCCTCTAGGAAACTCATGGCGGGCGATGGCCACCGCCGTGCCGTATCGGTCCGCCCCGGCGAGCCGGTCGCTCGTTCGGCCCTGGGCGGCCTGCGCCAGGACGCTGTCGGAGACGGACTTGACCCCACCCAAAGCGATGACCCGCCTCGGCTGCAGACGGTCCACCTCCTTAACGACGACGGAGGGCACTGCACCAGTCGAGGGCACGAGCAAGACCGGGCCGCGGGTAAGCACTCCTCCCGCGACAGCGTCCGGCGAGTCCGCGGCCGAAGCGATGTAAAGCTCCTCCACCGGGTCGTCGAACCGGAAGGACTCCTGAGAGATCGCCACTGCCGTCGCATAACGATTCGTGCCACCGACTCGGCGAGTGGATACACCCTGCGCGGCCTGCCTGAGGACATCGTCACAGACCGCCTTCGGTCCGCCCAACGCCACGACCTCCGGGCTCCCTAACCGGCGGATCTCGGTGAGGACGACGGTGGGCACCGTGCCACACGAGGGCACCAAGAGCACCTGCCCAAACCGCAGCGTGCCAGCCGCTAGGGCGTCGGCAAAGACGTCACCACGGGCGAGGTAAATGGACTCAGGCCGGAGCTGGCTTGGGGCGTAAGGATAGGCGGCCTGACTGATCCGCACCGCAGTCGCGTAGCGGTCGGGACCCTCGTACCTCGTGTAGGGCGCGGTCTGCGGCATGTCGTCCCAAACGTGGCTCAAGGGAGCCACCTGAGTGGGATGCGACTGAGGGAAAGCGATCGCTGGCACACCCACTCCGACCGTTAGCACGACGAAGGCCAGAAGGGCGGACAACCGCCGGGAAAGATCGATCACGAGGACTCCACATGCAAGAAGGACAGACAGTCCCAGCGGGACAAGACTCATTATCGCAGTCCCAAGAGATCGGGCCAAGACCCCGCATGAGTTCGCCGACGCTACTCCGGTACGCGGCCGTAAGTCCATCTGCCGCTTACCGGCACTGCCACATACGCTCATGTTCCGAACCGCACCACGCCGGTCACGGAGGGACGGCGCACCATCTCTGGAGAGTTACTACGGCTAATCTTGGCCGTCCAGACCAGCGCCCCGGGGTCCTCGTGCGCGACATCGAGCCAGCGCGGCATTCAACTCGTTCTCAGCCCGCGACAGTCGTCCCTCACCCCAAAAAGGATGCTCGGAAGACCGTGCGTACTGTTGGCCGGTGACCAACGATCGCCGGTGTTGATCGTTATCCAAGCGCTCAGCAACACGGTTATGTGACTAAACCATCCACTGAACACCGTCCCGGGCCATTCCATGGGGTCCATCAAGGCGACCTTGACGACGTGCGCACACGGCTACTATCGCAACACCCGCTGGCCGTGCAAACAGACGAAATCCCCATCACTTTCGACTGCATAGGTGACTCTTCCCGGTCTCAGGGCCCACCAGATGGCGTAGACCGTACCTGGGATCAGGCCAACAGTGGCCAGGCAAAGCGGAGCGACGAGAGATGCTGCTGCGGATTCGCCGGATACCAGCATCCCCAGTCCAACAAGCAGGCCCACCCCGACGAAGATGCAGCTCCAACGAATGCATGCCAACACAGACCGAGATCGGTCTGCACGGACCATCAGGTCCACCATCCGAGCATAGATTGACCAACAAGGGTTCGCCTAAGTCGACGCACTCACGTGCCGTGCTCCGCTCGGAGCGTCACTTCGCCGCGTATGACTGTCAAGCGCAAGGCCCCTCTGTACCCGATGTTGGACTCCCTTGCTGTCCCGTATGCCGAACCTCCTGCGGTGCTCACATGACGCGCCCACTGCGCCGCGGCTGAAATCGTCACCGTCACCGAATGCGGATCGGCGTACGGTGTTGCCATGAGACGGGGCGTCATCGTGGCCGTCAGCCTGTATGTGTGCGCGGCCCTGGGAACTCGCGTGGCCGAAGCGGCCGGCATGCGCCGATGCGAATGTTCGTCCTCGTGCTGGTGCCAAAGACCACTGCTCAGCACGTTCCGCTGGGTGATGCCGGTGGGTCACCGATAGCCGATCGGCATGCGGAACGCGCCAGTACGGGATCGCCGTGCGGGGCGTCAGACGCTCATGTGTGTGCCCAGGGAAGCGTCAACGGCCGCTTCGACGTGCAGGAGGGTAGTGGGGAAGACGGGCACCGGGCTGTCCGCGTTGGAGATCAACAGTTCGATCTCAGTGCAGCCGAGTACGACACCTTCGGCGCCGGCCTGAACCAGGCGCACGATGGCGTCGCGGTAGGCCTGCCGGGACTCCTCTCGCACCACTCCCAGGCACAGCTCGTCGTAGATGATGCGGTGCACCTCGGCCCGGTCGTCGGGAGGTGGGATGAGCACCCGCAGGCCGTGGCTGGTGAGCCGGTCGCGGTAGAAGTCCTGCTCCATCGTGAACGCGGTGCCCAGCAGCCCGACCGTTTCCACCCCGGCCCTAGTTACCGCCTGCGCGGTCGCATCGCCCAGGTGCAGCAGTGGGATGTCGACGGCGGCTTGGACCTGGTCGGCGACCTTGTGCATCGTGTTGGTGCAGATCAGCAGCAGCTCGGCACCGGCGGCCTCGAGTCCCTTCGCCGCCTCGGCGAGCTGCAAGCCAGCCTCGTCCCACCGCCCGGCGACCTGCAGTGCCTCCACGTCCGCGAAGTCAACCGACGCCAACACGATCCGCGCCGAGTGCAGACCACCGAGCCGCTCGCGCACCAGCTCGTTGGCCAGCCGGTAATACTGCGCGCTGGACTCCCAGCTCATGCCTCCGAGCATCCCGATCACCCGCGGCGTGTTCGTCGTCACGGCTACCAGCCTGCCACGACACCACAGTAGACCCGCGCCGCAGCACGATGGCCCACCGGGACCCTTGTTACAGAACCAATCCGATCTAGGACGGAGGCTGCGTCTGTCGTGAACCGCCTACCGGCGGACCGCGAGATTGTCGTTGATCCGCTCCCAGCCGTCTGCCATCTGACCGCTGAAATCATCCGGCAGGAGGAGGGCGCTGCCGTCGCTGGTCGAGGAGATAGTGACCCAGACGCCTTCTGCAGCAAACCGTTCTGATGGTGCACAACTTGAAGCGGCCATCCCGTTCGAGCTCTCTGATGTGGGCTCGATCGCCAGGACGACGCACCAGCTGTCCTGGCCCTCGCGACCGGCGAAAACGTGTAACTGGTCAACATCGCCTACGTGCGCCAAGTCTTCGATCGGCATGCCGCTCGGGTTGCTGAACCACTCCGGCAACTGCGCCGGAGCCTCGTCCAAAACGGCCAG
>JBBQNO010000069.1:0-11165 GCA_038330045.1 Actinomycetales bacterium
CAGTTCCAAGTCACGAAGATCACCCCACTCGGATTCCCGTCGTTCTGACTCTCGATTGAGGAACGTTCTACAAGAACGGCGCAGGTCACAAACCCCGCCGCTCACGAGGTGTCCCGTAGCACCTGTCCGGTGAAGAGTCCCGCAGAGGTGCCCTATCCGGGGCTGTCCATCGTGAGCCACCAATGCTCTGAGCCACAACTCTGTGGTCGAGGGCGAGCGGGACTTCTAGCCAGTTGAACGGTGACGATCCCCACTGAGCAGGCTGTCAGCCAAGCGCCGCAGTGGGCAGTGGTAGGTGAGTCTTCAGCCGGCCTTCTCGCGATCGAGCCACCGGTGCCGATCAAGAATCTGTTGTGTTCGGTCGGGTAGGTCACCTGGCATGGCGTCGGGGTTGTCGGTTCTGTCGCACACTTGGGTTTGCAGGAGCCGAACGGCTTCGCCGTGGTGTCCTTCAGCGCTGGCCACCGCGGCTAGGTCGAGGGCCGGGATTTCTTCGTGTGGGGCGGCGAGGGATGCCACTTCGGCAGCGATTCTGGCTTGTGTCGGGTTGTCGTTGCGCAGTTCGTGGGTGGCGACGATGTGTGCGACGTCGACGATCGCACAGACCATGTGTTGGTCGACTCGGTCGCCGCTGGCCAACCAGGCCCAGCCTCCTCGTCGCAGCTGGGTGAACGGTGGCCCCTGGACCAGTTTCAATGCCTGGCGCAGGTCCTCGATCCCCTCAGTCCCACCTCGTGCTTGCGCGCGGGCTCGTAACCGTCGGAAAAGGTCAGCGTCGACCAGGACGTCAACAACTTGGTAGATGTTGCCTCCCCTGGTCTGGGCAGCGGGGGCTTTCGATGCGTGGGGAAGGTGGGGTTGGCCGCTGCGTGGGTTGGTCCCTAACCATTCACGGCAGCGGCCGATGTAGTCGCGGCACTTGGCTGTCGTGATGTTGAAGGCGTCCGCGGTCTCATCGGCGGTGGCACCGTGTGGTCGCAACGCTAAGTAGGCCAGTACTTCGGTGAAGTACGGCTTTCGGTCGATCATCGCCTTGCCCCGTGTGCGCGCCCCGACGGGGCCGAGCAACGTGAGTCGAGGTAGCGCACTGTTGTCGTCCCACCAGGCGGCCAGGTCTTCATCGAGATGGGGGTCGGCGTCGGTGACCTTTCGTGTGATGTTGTCTGGGACCTGGGGGGCCAACGTGTCCAGGTCCGCGGGGGGTCACCTTTACGACGCAGCAGCCCTCTTGGCCTGCATTCAGGACCCCTTCGCCGAAGCCGAGAATCTTGGCGGATCCGACCGAAGACGCATCCGCACACTGACCCAAAGACTGCCGGAAGGCCACCCCGCTTGGCTGACCCTGAACCGGCCAGCCCGCACCAATGCTTAGGCAGCGCTGCGGATCCTCCCCTCTGCCTAACTCATCGACCAGGCACGCCAGAGCCCCTGGTCGAATCTGGCACGTATCTGGCACGGGACCGAAAGTCGATGGACTATTCCTTTCTGTTAGCGATGGTCAGGCTACGTTTCGAGAAGGTGGGCGATACTGGGATCGAACCAGCGACCTCTTCCGTGTCAGGGAAGCGCGCTACCGCTGCGCCAATCGCCCAGGCGTGCTGAACTACCGTCCTGCGAGGTGGAGACGGGATTTGAACCCGTGTAGACGGCTTTGCAGGCCGTTGCCTCGCCTCTCGGCCACTCCACCAGGTGAGGCATATGGTCTTGAGAAGCCTCAGAGCGGACAACCGGGCTCGAACCGGCGACCTCAACCTTGGCAAGGTTGCGCTCTACCAACTGAGCTATGTCCGCGCTAACCCCCAGCAACTTCGCTGCGGCGTCACGGAAGATTAGCCCAGTCCAGCGGTGCGCGCCAAATCGACACGTCCCTCACCCAGGCGGCCCAGATGCGTGCTGTTCGTGAGGGCGCTCAACGGGGGTCAGCGGCCTGCGCTCGGCCTCATCGGTGCGCCGCGCGTCCCACCATTCGCTGGCTCGAGACACCGGCCCCCGATAGTCACTCGCCGGCCACAAGCGCCGAATCGCAGCGTTGAGAGCCGCGCCAATCAACACCGCGATGGCCATGAAATACAGCCAGATCATCAGCACGATCGGCGCCGACAAAGGCCCGTATACCGATGTGCCGCCGATGGCCCGGGTCGCCCACGACCGCAGAATCAGCGAGGCACCGACCCAGATCGCGACCGCCAGAATCGAGCCCGCAAAGTCTCGGTAGAACGGAGACTTCGTCGGCGTGGCAAAGTGAAAAAGTCCCGTTAGCGACACCAGACCCAAGAGGGAGACCGTCGGCCAATACAACTCCACCACGATGTCGACCGGTGCCGGGATGAGGTCGCGCAGCAGACCGGGCCCGATCAGCACGAGCGGTAGCGTGATGCCCATCGCGCCGATCGAGGCCAGGTAGAGCATCAGACTCATGGCGCGGGCGCGCACGATCCCCCGCTCCCCGTTCTGCCCGTACATGATCCCAATCGTGTCCATAAAGACGTGTAGCGCACGCGACCCTGACCACAGCGACAACAAGAACCCGATGGACAGCAGGTCCGTGCGTCCGCCCTGCAAGGTGTCTCGGATGGTGGGTTGGATGACTTCGCTGACCGTGGCTTCGGTCAAGAACCGACGGGAGTACTGCACGATCGCGTCAGTGACGCCGGCGACGCTGTCCGGGCCTAGTTGCTGCCCCAGCAGGCCGACACCGGCGATGACCCCCAAAAAGAGCGGCGGCAAGGACAACAACGTGAAGAAGGCGGCCTCTGAGGCCAGGCCCGTCACCCGGTAACGGAGACAGATCGATACGGTTTCGACGATCAACCGCGCTAAGGGCATCGCACCGGGGATGGGCGTGAGTACGGTTCGCACTCGTCGCCTCAACGTCACTGCCTCACCGTAGCCGCCAACGGGCACGATCCAACGGACCGGCGAGCGGTTTCGCGGTCATGAGTCACAATGGGACGTCGAGCGCGTAGTCGCTGGCAACTGTTCCCAACCGAAAGAGACTATGGATATTTGGCCCGGTAGGCCCTACCCCTTGGGCGCCGCGTACGACGGCAGCGGCGTAAATTACGCGATCTTCTCCGAGATCGCTGATCGCGTCGAACTGTGCCTGCTCGGCGAACGCGGCCGTGAAACCCGCGTTGAACTCACCGAAGTCGACGCTCACGTGTGGCATGCCTACATTCCGAACCAACAACCGGGACAGCGCTATGGCTATCGCATCCACGGCGCGTCCGATCCGGCATCTGGCCATCGGTGCAACCCCAACAAGCTCCTGCTCGACCCTTACGCCAAGGCCATAGAGGGCCAGACGGATGGCCACCAATCGACGTTCGGCTACAACTTCGGGGCCCCCACCTCATACAACGATCAAGACTCGGCGAAGCACACCATGCACTCGGTGGTGGTGAATCCGTTCTTTGACTGGGGTCACGACCGTCCCCCGCGGCACGAGTACCACGACACCGTCATCTACGAAATGCACGTCAAGGGCCTGACCATGACCCACCCGGAGGTCCCCGACGAAATTCGTGGGACGTATGCAGGCCTGGCTCACCCCGCGATCATCGAGCACCTCACCAACCTGGGCATCACCGCCGTCGAGCTCCTTCCGGTGCACCAGTTCGTGCAAGACACTCACCTGGTCGACCAAGGACTGTCGAACTACTGGGGGTACAACACGATCGGCTTCCTTGCCCCGCACAACGGGTATGCGGCATACGGCCAGCGCGGACAGCAGGTCACCGAGTTCAAAGCGATGGTGAAGGCGCTGCACGAGGCCAACATCGAAGTGATCCTCGACGTCGTCTATAACCACACGGCCGAGGGCAACCATATGGGCCCTACGCTGGCCTATCGCGGACTAGACAACGCCTCCTACTACCGGCTCGTCGAGAGCGCGAAGTCGCACTACTACGACACCACTGGCACCGGCAACAGTCTGCTGATGCGCAGCCCCCACGTGCTGCAACTCATCATGGACTCGCTGCGCTACTGGGTGACCGAGATGCACGTCGACGGTTTCCGCTTCGACTTGGCCGCCACCCTGGCCCGTCAGTTCCACGAGGTCGACAAACTGTCTGCCTTCTTCGACATCATTCAGCAGGACCCGATCATCTCGCAGGTGAAGTTGATCGCTGAGCCGTGGGACCTCGGCGACGGCGGCTACCAGGTTGGCAACTTCCCGCCGCTGTGGACCGAATGGAACGGTAAGTACCGCGACACGGTCCGCGACTTCTGGCGCGGTGAGCCAAGCACCCTTGGGGAGTTCGCGTCGAGGCTCACCGGCTCCTCAGACCTCTACGAGCACTCTGGCCGTCGGCCCTACGCGTCGATCAACTTCGTCACCGCTCACGACGGCTTCACCATCCGTGATCTGGTGTCCTACAACGACAAGCACAACGACGCCAACGGCGAGGGCGGCAACGACGGTGAGAGCCACAACCGCTCGTGGAACTGCGGAATCGAAGGCCCGAGCGACGATCCCGAGATCAATGCCCTACGTCTGCAGCAACAGAAGAACTATCTCTCGACCCTGCTGCTGAGCCAAGGCGTGCCGATGCTGCTCCACGGCGACGAACTGGGTCGCACCCAGCAAGGCAACAACAACGTCTACTGCCAGGACAACGAGTTAGCGTGGCTTGATTGGGACGTTTCTGAGGGCGCTCAAGACCTCTTTGACTTCACCGCCAAGGTCATCGCGCTGCGCCAAGAACACCCGGTGTTCCGTCGCCGCCGCTTCTTCGCCGGTGACGCCGACCACGGCGGACAGAGCGACCTGGGCGACATTGTTTGGTATGGCCCGAGCGGTGTGGAGATGGACGACGACGCGTGGAAACACTCACGCAAGAGTTCGCTGATGGTGTTCCTCAACGGTCAAGCCATCCCAACCATGGACGCCCGCGGCCGCCCAGTGACCGACGACCACTTCTTGCTGATTTTCAACGCCTGGCACGAACCGGTCGAGTTCACCGTGCCCCACGGCATCGACACCGGGTCGTGGAACATCGTCTTCGATACCAGCCGCACCCTCGACCAAGACGACGACCAGTGGCTCACCGGAGCGACACACACGGTGCCAGCCCGTTCATCGGTCGTGCTGACTGCAGTGCCTGATATCGAGTCAGCTTAACCATCGGTCGAGGCTTGACCCTTAGCTTTTGGCGAGCCTGGCCCGTTCCACTGCCACGTTGAAGTCGGCGATGGGCCAGGTCAGGTCCATCGCTTGTAGGTGCTCGAGCAACAGTTGCTGCACGGCGAGGCGGGCAAACCATTTGCGGTCTGCGGGCACGACAAACCATGGAGCCTGCTCCGTCGATGTTTCGTCAAGCACAGCCTGATATGCCTTCTGGTATGCCGACCAGTGGCCTCGCTCGGTGATGTCGCCTGGGTTGTACTTCCAGTGCTTGTCCGCGCGGTCGAGGCGCTCGGTCAGCCGTTTTTTCTGCTCCGCCTTGGAGATGTGCATCATGACTTTGATGATGGTCGTGTCTTCGTCGGCGAGTTTCTTCTCGAAGGCGTTGATGGTGGAGTAGCGGCGCTTCCATTGGGCCTCGGGCACGAGGTCGTGCACCGCCACAATCAGCACGTCTTCATAGTGCGAACGATCGAACACGCCAATCAGGCCAGCAGCGGGCAGTGCCTTACGGATGCGCCACAAGAAGGAGTGCTCGAGCTCCTGCGGCGTTGGTGCCTTGAAGGCCGTGATCTGTACGCCTTGGGGGTCGACCATGCCGACCACGTGGCGCATGATGCCACCCTTGCCTGCGGTGTCCAGTCCTTGAATGACCAACAGGATCCGCTTCTGGCCGCCGGTGCCACCTTCGGCATACAACCGCTCTTGCAGTGAGTCGATGGCATCGTCGGTCTTGGCCAGCAGCTTCTCGCCGTCCTTCTTTCTGCCCGAGAAGCCGGGCGTGCTGCGCGGGTCGCATTCACTGAGCGCGAAATCGCTGCCGACCGTGAGTGCATCGATGAATGACGTCGGTGACTTCTTCTTTGAGCCCATCGGCTCATCGTGGCACAGCCGGTGTCGCCTCGCCTGAGAAGTTCATGGTGTCGACGTCGGACTCCAGGAAGGTGCACACGAGTTCTCGCCACCGGTCCGGATCGGTGTTCCACTCACGGCAATGCAAGGCGTCTTTCCACAGCGCCAGTTGCACCAGATCCGGGCGCGCTCGCGCCAGGGCCTGCGACGGGCCCGAGGGCACCACATCGTCGTCTTCGGAGTGGATGAGCAACATGGGGTGAGTCAACTCGGATGCCCGAGACACCCAGTTGGTCACTGCGATATCGATCGGCTCCGCAATCCCCACCAACCCGCGCGTGACTTTGCGAGACAGCAGCGTCTTGGCGAGCCCGTCGATAAGCGGCGGGAGTTTGTTGACCTCGGCTTGGTAGGAGATCACGTCGCCCCAGTCGATGACGGGACCATCGAGGATGACCCGATCGACCCAGCCGGCCATCGCCGATCGATCCAGGGTCTGCAGCACGATTGCCGCGCCCATCGACCACCCCATCAGTACGATGTCGCGCGCTCCGTGCAGTGCGGCATACCGAATCGCGGCTTCGATATCGCGCCACTCCGAGAGGCCGAGGTTGTATCGGCCGTCGATGCTCGCCGGTGCGCCGTCGTCGTTGCGGTACATCGGGACCAGAGATGTGAACCCCAGGTCGCGCAACACCGGGACGGCCCGCAGCGTTTCGTCTCGGCGCGCGCTGCGACCGTGAACCAAGATCGCCCACCGGCCGTCATCGCGGGCTGAGCGCACCCGCCACGCGGGAAGGTCACCGACGTCGCTGCGCACAACGACGTCGTCGTAGGCCAGACCGAGCGCGGATCGTGGATTTCCGAAGTAGTGATAGCCGTTCCAGCGTGCTGGCCCGGGCACCAACTCCCCCGCATCGATGCCAAGAACCTCGCGGGTGACGGTGTGCTCGGACGCTTTGCGGGAGTCGGTATGCAGCTCGGTCACCGCCCCCACTCGGGCGTGGCCGCTACCCCCTTGCAGCCACAAACCGTAGTTGCCGACCGCGACGGTGTGCGGCTCGGCGCGCATCGTCACGGTGTGCTCGCCGACATCAGTGATCAGGACGTTGTCTTTGCGCTCGTGCTCGGGAGTGATGATGCGCCGCGCGAAGTAGGTCGCAATGCTCAGTGAGGTGATCGCAGAGACGACGCCGAGGCCCACGCCGGTGATCGCCGTGGCGGTGGCCGCTTTGGGGTTGATGTGGTTTACACGCACGCGCCCGTCACCTCACGTCGCGCCGAGCACGTCGGTGAGGTCGAAGTCGACCGGGTGGTCGAGTTGGGCATAGGTGCAACTGCTCGGGTCACGGTCGGGGCGCCACCGCACGAACTGAGCGGTATGCCGAAAGCGCGCGCCTTCCATGTAGTCGTACTTCACCTCGAGGACGCGCTCCGGCCGCAACGGGACGAAGGACAGGTCTTTGCCAGCGTTCCAGCGCGACGTCTCATTCTTGCGAGGGGTCCGGTCGCCGGCCTCGTGAGCGCCCCAGTCCCACGGGTGCTCGTCCCACTCGGCGATCAGCGGCTGCAACTCCGCGAACAGCGACAGGCGCGTAGCCATCGGCAGTGCGCCAACCACGCCGACGCTGGCGAGGGCGCCTGCGTCGTTGTGCAACCCGAGCAGCAACGAGCCAACCGCTTCGTCGTTGGTCTTATGGGTGCGGTACCCGGCAACCACGCAGTCGGCCGTGCGGACGTGTTTGATCTTCGTCATCACGCGCTTGTCGCTTTGGTAGGGCAGATCGCGGGCCTTGGCGATGAGACCGTCGAGCCCGGCGCCCTCGAAGGTGGTGAACCACTGGCCGGCCTCGTCGACGTTCTCGGTCAATGGGGTCACGTGAATGGGCGGCGCAGCGTCGGCGAATGCGTCCACCAACGCGGCGCGCCGGTCGCGCATCAGCTGTTCGCGCAAATCTTCGTCGCCTAGCGCCAGCAGATCGAAGGCGACAAATGCGGCGGGGGTCTTTTCGGCGAGCATCTGCACCCGAGAGTCGGCCGGGTGGATGCGCTGCTGCAGCGCCTCGAAGTCGAGGTGGTTGGCCCTGAAGTTGGCTACCACAATTTCGCCGTCGACGACGGCCCTGTCCGGGAAGTGCTGCAGGACTGCGGCGACCACTTCAGGGAAGTACCTGGTCATGGGCTTCTCGTTGCGGCTGCCGATAACGACCTCGTCATTATCGCGGAAGATGATCGCTCGAAAGCCGTCCCACTTCGGCTCATACATCTGGCCAGAAGGGATTGTCTTGGCCGGTTTAGCTAGCATTGGCTTGACCGGCGGCATCACAGGCAGGTCCACATCCCTCATCCTGCCGTATGCCGCCGATCAAGCGTCATGGGGCTATGCAGGCTTCACGGCCAAAACCGGGCACGTCGCGGCGAGGAGGACTTCTTGGGCGGTGGAGCCGAGGAAGATTTTGCCGATGGGCGAACGTCGCCGGACACCGATGACCACCACGTCAGCGTCGTAGTCATCAGCCGCCTGTAAGATCTCCTCGGCCGCGCTGAGTCCGTTGGTGGGCTGGATCACGACGTGCTCCAGCCCGGCCTGTTGCAACTCAGTACCGAGGGCGTCCAGGTCCTGGGCGGTCGCGAACTCGGGGCCGCTGTAGTCCTCGCGGTCGCCGGTGTTCACCACCACTAACGACGTCTGCCGACGGCGGGCCTCAGCGATGGCCGCATTGACCGCCGCTGAGCCTCCCGCCGTGGGCAGATATCCCGCGACGACGCTCACGCCGACTCCTCGACCTGGTTGCCTGCATCGTCGACGACCATGGCGCCGGTCATGATGGCCACTCCGTCGTTCATCGTGTGACTTTGCGGCGTGATGACGCACGCTCGAGCGGCCAGTCGCTGAATGTGAATACGGTCCGCCACCTGCCACACGTGCGGCATGTTGTGGCTGATCAAGATGACCGGCAGCCCTTTGTCGCGCAACTGCTTAATCATCTCCAGCACCGCCTTGCCCTCTTTTACTCCGAGGGCGGCGGTGGGCTCATCCAGAATCACGACCTTGCTGCCGAACGCAGCAGCGCGGGCGACCGCAACGGCCTGTCGCTGGCCACCGGACAATGTCTCGACAGCCTGACCCATGTTCTGGATTGTCTGTATGCCGAGATCCTGCACCGACTGCTGGGCGCGTTCGATCATGCCCTTCTTATCGAGCATCCGAAAGATCGACCCGAGAGGGCCGGGCCGACGCTGCTCGCGAGCCAAATAGAGATTGCTCGCGATGTCCAACGCCGGAATAACGGCCAACTGCTGGTAGACCGTTTCGATGCCTGAGTCGCGGGCATCTTGCGGCTTCTTGAAGTTGACCTTTTTGCCATCGAGCGTGAGCTCACCGGAGTCGATCGTGTAAGCGCCCGATAGGCACTTGATCAGTGTCGACTTTCCGGCACCGTTGTCTCCGATCACGGCCAGCACCTCGCCGGGGTAGAGATCGAGATCGACATTGTCGAGGCCGACCACCCGGCCAAACGACTTGCTCAGCCCTCGTGCCCGCAGGATCGGCTCGCGATCAGTGGGGGCGGCTCCTGTGGTGGGTGTTTGCGCTTCGGTGCTCATCCTTTGACCTTCCTAATCCACTGGTCGACGGAAACGGCGACGATGACGAGGACACCGACGGCTAGAAGCCGGTACTGCTGGTCGACACCGGCCAACGACAATCCGGTGGTAAACGATTGAACAATGAGGGCTCCCATCAGGGTGCCCAACACGCCGCCGCGACCACCGAAGAGGCTTGTGCCACCGATGACGACGGCGGTAATGCTCTCGAGGTTCGCATCGGTGATGGCGTTCGGAGTGGCTGCCCCGGCTCGGCCAATCAGCACCCACGCTCCGATGCCGTAGATGAAGCCGGCTGCGGCATACACACTCAGCAGCACCTTCTTGGCCGCGATACCGGACAGGCGAGCCGCCTCAGCATCGTCACCCACGGCATACACGTGACGTCCCCAGGCGGTCTGGCTCAGCGCAAACCCGACCGCCAAGTAGACGAGGGCCACGATGATGACGCCGTAGGTGACGGTGAAGCCGCCGAGCGAAATCGTGTTACCGGTGAAGTTCAAGAACTCCGGAAGGTCCTTGCCCTGAATCGATTGCCCACCGGAATACAACAGCGCTATCGCGGTGAAGATACTGAGCGTCCCCAGTGTCACGATGAATGGCGGCAGGTTCACCCTGGTGACCAGGAATCCGTTCAGAGCGCCGCACAGCGTGCCCACGGCGAGTCCAACCATGACCGCAAGGAAGCCGGGCAGACCGTTTTCGTAGGCGATCGTGGCGGAGAACATCGTCGACAAGATGGCGATGGCCCCCACGGACAGGTCGATACCCGCGGTCAAGATGATCAACGTCTGACCGACGGCCAGGATGGCGATGACGGCCGTCTGTTGAATCATCAGGGATAGCGAGGCGGCGCTGGCAAAGCGGGAGTTGAGCAAGGTGAACACGACGAAGGTCAGCACCAAGATCAATGCTGGGCTCAGGGCCGGATGGGCATGTAGAAGGTGTTGTAACTTCTGGACAGGCGACTGTTTACGCCCGCCTAAACTCGCTGCAGTCGAGGGACTGGTTGCGGCTGGAGTGCTCATGTAATCCTCTTCCTAGGATGTATGAAGCTCGGGTTCAGCCCCAGCAGAGTTCTTTGCCTTTGGCGGTGTCGATGCTCTCGACGCCATCAACCGGCGCATCGGTCACGAGTTGGACACCGGTGTCGAAGAAGTCGAGACCTTCGGTGACGGCGGGCGCTTCACCGCCGCGCGCGATGGTGTTGATCGCTTCAACGCCCTGGGTTGCCATGTCGAGCGGGTACTGCTGCGAGGTGGCGCCGATTACGCCATTGGCCACTGCCTCCACTCCTTGGCAACCGCCGTCGACTGACACGACGATGACATCCTTCTTGCCAGCGGCCTGAAGTGCGTTGTTAGCGCCGATGGCGGCGGGTTCGTTGATGGCGTAGACCACGTTGATGTCACCGTTAAGCGTCAGACAGTTCTCCATCGCCGTGCGACCTTCGTCTTCGGCGCCCTGGGTGGGCTCGTTGCAGACGATCTCGTAGTCACCCCCGGCACCAGCACTGTAGGTGCCGGTAGCTTCTTCATCACCGTTCTTCTGCGGGTCAGCCGTGTCGATCCCCATGCCG
>JBBQNO010000070.1:0-11050 GCA_038330045.1 Actinomycetales bacterium
CTAGGTGCTGCAACACCCGACAATGAAACGGAAGATCGTGACGTCGCACATCTTCCGGTTGTATGTTCCTCTGATGAAGATGCGTGATTTATTGGCCATGCCGGATTTCGCGTTGCGCCTATTGCATGGCGACGAGAAGAGCCTCGACTTGCCGCTGCGATTGACCTATTCGTCCGATCTCATCGACCCGGGCCGGTATTTGCGCGGCGGCGAATTAGTGGTCAGTGGTTTGGTGTGGCGCAATTCCCCCGCAGATAGTGAAACGTTCGCCGCCAACCTGAAGGCCGCCGGAGCGGCGGGTCTGGCTGCCGGGGAAGCGATGTTCGGCGACGTGCCAAGCGACGTCGTCGAGGCCTTTCGCCGTCACAATCTTTTGCTGTTCGGGGTGCCGGTAGAGGTGTCTTTCACGCAAATCAACGAGACGGTCATGGGCGCATCGACCTCGGCGCGAGGCGAGCGGCTCGAGGCCACGTTGGGGCGCTATCGCAAGATGCTCACGGCCGTGGCTCAAGGCACCGCGTTAGAGGATCTGATCCGTTCGGTGTCGGTGGACACTCAGTTGGTATGCCGCGTGCTCACCCCCACGGGTCGTCACGTCGTGGCCGGTCCGCAGCCTCTACCGGAGGCCAAACTGGACCGCATCACCGCAGCGTTCCTCACCTCTCACCGCCTGCCGTGTGCGGTGACGACGCCCGCGGCGACCACCGAGGGTGAACCCGCACCAGCGCAGACGTATTCTGTTTTCGGTGTCGGGCCTGCGCTGGGACAGCGGGCGATGTCCTGGATGCTGGTCGTCGAGGGCGACTTCACCACCTGGCCGGTCGCAGCGGTGGATGCCGTCAGCGAGCTTGCCTCCATCACCCAATGGGAGCGGGCCAGACGCGACGAGACCACACGCATCAATCGCGTCGTGGTCGGCGAGATCGTGCAGTCCGTGCTGGACGGGACCGCTAACCGCCCCGAGACGATGGCGCAACTGCGCCAGTTAGGCATGGACCCTGAGCAACCGATGGCCGTCCTCGCGTGCCGATTCGGCCCGTCCCAGTGGGGCGAAGAAGCTCGCGCCGTGCTCGATGACGCGACGAGCCACCTCGGTGCGAGCGTGGTGGCCAGCGGCCCTGATCAACAAACCGTGGCGTTGGTTCAAGCCATTGATCCGGAGTTTTCTCGTCAGTTGAGTGCAGCTTTGCTGCGGCTCTCACCGAGTATGGCTCGAACCCCTTTAGCGGTGGGCATCAGCGACGCCGCTCCCCTGTCGGCCTTGTCCGGCACCTGGGAGGAGGCGCGACATGCTTGCAATCTGGCGCAGCTGGGCAACGAGCCCGTCAACGTCGTCTCCAGCACCGAGGTCACCTCCCACGTCCTCCTCTTGGCCGCCGTACCGGACGCCGTGCGCCGTACCTTCACGATGCGTGTGCTGGGCGCGGTCTGGGACTATGACGCCAAGCACGACGCCGGACTGCACGAGACCCTGGCGGCGTTTCTGGGGTGTTCAGGCTCGTGGAGCCGCACCGCTGAGCAGTTGCACCTGCACGTCAATACGGTGCGCTACCGCATACAGCGGGTGGAAGAACTGACCGGGCGAGATCTGTCGAGCCTCGAAGACCGGGTCGATGTTTTCCTTGCTCTTCGCTCGATGCCATAGCACCATCACAGATACTGGGCCAGCGAGCCTGCCGGTTTTGGTGAAACCTCTATAGCAGTGGTCCCTCGGTCCTGGTTACAGTCTCAAGAACGTTGAGTTCTGCCCGACTGGAGATGAAGACATGAGCCCGCACGTAGTGGTCAATGGTGCCCAGCGCCCGCTCGGCAATGTAGGAGGTCACGTCACGCTCTTGCAATGGTTACGTGAAACCGGCTACACCGGCAGCAAAGAGGGATGCGCTGAGGGGGAATGCGGGGCCTGCGCCGTGCTGGTGGCCCGGCCCAACGGCGTGGATGCGTCGCGGTGGACCGCCATCAACGCTTGCCTCGTGCCCGCCGCGGGTCTCGAGGACCAAGAGATAGTGACCGCGGAAGGCTTCGGCGCCCCCGATGCGTTGCACCCGGTGCAGCGGGGCATGGCCGACCTGGGCGGATCGCAGTGCGGCTACTGTACGCCCGGCTTCATCTGCTCGATGGCCTCGGAGTACTACCGTCCGGAGCGCACCCCCACCACCTCCGGTCAGGCGGAGCACCAGCCCGAAGCGGAGCCCGGCGTCACGGGTGAGCATGGCCTTTTGGGTGACGACCACGCTCCCGATCACGAGCACGGACCCAACGGCTTCGACCTGCACTCGCTGTCGGGCAACCTGTGCCGTTGCACGGGTTACCGCCCGATCCGCGACGCTGCCTACGGACTAGGTCAGCCGGTCGACGGCGATCCACTCGCGCAGCGCCTGTCCTCACCGGCACCCGCCGCCGCTGCTACGGTCATCGACAGCGACCAGGGCACCTTCGTG
Organism: Actinomycetales bacterium; assembly: GCA_038330045.1. Classification (GTDB taxonomy): domain Bacteria; phylum Actinomycetota; class Actinomycetes; order Actinomycetales; family Dermatophilaceae; genus Ornithinicoccus. The sequence continues at coordinate 2,442 of JBBQNO010000070.1, forward strand.
CGGCCTGCCACCCTGGCGCAGGCGCTGCAAGAGTTGGCGGAGCATCCGACCGCCGTCCTCGTGGCCGGATCGACCGACTGGGGCGTGGAGCTCAACATCCGTCACGCCCGTGCGGCATACAGCATTGCTATCGATCGACTCGAAGAGTTGCGGACGCTCAAGGTCGGTGACGGCTTTATCGATCTGGGTGCGGCGCTGAGCTTGACCGAGATCGAACGAGGGCTTGACGGCGAGGTGCCGCTGCTGGCCGAACTGTTCCCCCAGTTCGCCTCGCGACTGATCCGCAACGGCGCCACGCTCGGCGGCAATTTGGGCACCGGTTCACCGATCGGCGACACCGCCCCAGGGTTGTTGGCTCTTGATGTCACCCTGGTCTTGGCCTCCACTGGTGGTGAACGCGAAGTGTCCTTGGCCGAGTACTTCACCGGCTACCGGCAGTCGGTGCGCTGCCCGGACGAGATGATCAAGACCATCCGCGTCCCTACCCCCGTGGCCCCGATCACCGGTTTCCACAAGATCGCCAAGCGCCGCTTCGACGACATCTCCAGCGTAGCGGTGGCTTTCGCCATGCGCCTCGAGCCGGCCGATCACTCCAGCAACGGCGCGTCGGAGCAGATCGTTGCGGATATCAAGATCGGGCTCGGTGGCGTCGCTGCCACCCCGCTTCGCGCCTCCGCCACGGAGCAGGCTCTCATCGGTAAGCCCTGGAACCGCGCCACGGCCTTCGCGGCTGCTGCGGTCTTGGGTGCCGCGGGCACACCTATGAGCGACCACCGGGCCAGCGCCCACTACCGCTCGGCGATGCTCAAGACGTCCCTGATGAAGTTCTACAACCAGCACGCCACCGGTGCACCGCAGCACCAGATGAGTGAGGTCTAAGCGATGAGTAAGTCACATGGCCCCCTGGCCGACCGTCCCCTTAACCCTAAGGTCGGGCTGGAAATCTCTCACGAGAGCGCCCATCTGCACGTCACTGGCGCAGCCCTCTACACCGACGACCTCGTCGGTCGCACCGCCGGCTGCCTGCACGTCTGGCCGCTGCAGTCCACCGTCGCTCACGCGACGATCACCAAACTCAACGTGGACCCGGCGTACGACGTCGAAGGCGTGGTCTATGTCTTGACCAAAGAGGACGTCCCCGGGGTCAACGACGCAGGCATCAAGGGCGACGAGCCGCTGTTCCCCGACGAGATCATGTTTTATGGGCACGCCATCTGCTGGGTGATCGGTGAGACTGAAGAGGCGGCGCGCAACGGCGCGAACGCCATCGAAGTCGAGTACGACACCCTGCCTTCGATCATGACGATCACCGAGGCGATCGAGCAGGAGAGTTTCCAGGCCAATAAGCGCACCGTTCAGCGGGGCGACGCGGCTGGCGCGATGGAGACGGCAGCCCACCGCTTCACCGGCGAGTTCGAGTTCGGCGGCCAGGAGCACTTCTATCTCGAGACCAACGCCTCGTTGGCGTATGTCGACGAGGCCGGTCAGATTTTTGTGCAGTCGAGCACGCAGCACCCGAGTGAGACCCAAGAGATCATCGGTCACATCCTGCATCTGCCGAGCAGCCACATCACGGTGCAGTGCCTACGTATGGGTGGTGCCTTCGGTGGCAAGGAAATGCAACCGCACGGCTTTGCCGCCATAGCCGCCCTCGGCGCGGTCATCACGGGTCGCCCCGTCTTGATGCGGCTCAACCGCACCCAGGACATCACCATGACCGGCAAGCGCCACCCCTTCCACGCCAGCTGGGAGATCGGCTTCGACGAGGACAAGCGCATCGTCGCCCTCGACGCCACGCTGACCAGCGACGGAGGCTGGAGCATCGACTTGTCCGAGCCGGTGCTCGCTCGGGCGTTGTGCCACATCGACAACGCCTACTGGGTGCCCAACATCCACGTGCACGGCCGCATCGGCAAGACGCACAAGACGTCGCAGACCGCTTTCCGTGGTTTTGGTGGCCCCCAGGGCATGATCGTGCTTGAGGACATCCTCGGTCGGTGCGCCCCGCAGATGGGTATCGAGGCCGACGAACTGCGTCACCGCAACTTCTACGCGCCCGGCCAGGCGACACCATACGGTCAGCCTGTCCGGCACGCCGAGCGGCTTGAAGACATCTGGGAGCAGCTCACTGAGCGCAGCGATTTCGAGGCTCGTAAGCAACACATCGCGGAGTACAACGAAACGCACACCGACACCAAGCGCGGCTTGGCGATCACCCCGGTCAAATTCGGCATCTCGTTCAACCTGACGGCCTTCAACCAGGCCGGCGCGTTGGTGCACGTCTACCGAGACGGCTCCGTGCTGATCAACCACGGTGGCGTCGAGATGGGGCAGGGCCTGCATACCAAGATGATCCAGGTCGCGGCCACTGCTCTCGGTGTCCCGTTGAATGTTGTCCGGTTGGCTCCGACGCGGACCGACAAGGTGCCCAACACGTCCGCCACCGCGGCCAGCTCGGGTGCCGACATCAACGGCGGTGCGATCAAGGACGCGTGCGACCAGATCCGGGCCCGGCTCAACGTGGTGGCCGCTGGCAAACTTGGCATCCACCCCGACGACGTGCGCTTCGTCGATGGCGTAATCACCGGGATCGGCTTCCACGACCAGCAGATCGAGTTCAAGGATCTGGTCCACGATGCCTACTTCCAGCGCGTGCAACTGTGGGCGGCCGGCTTCTACCGGACCGCTGGTCTGCACTGGAGCTCGGAGTTGATGCAGGGCGAGCCGTTCAAGTACTTCGCCTACGGTGCGTCCGTGTCCGAGGTCGAGGTTGACGGGTTCACTGGGGCCTACCGGCTGCGTCGCGTCGACATCGAGCACGACGTCGGCGACTCGCTGTCGCCGCTGATCGACATCGGTCAGATCGAGGGCGGGTTCGTGCAGGGTGCCGGTTGGCTGACCCTCGAAGAGCTCACCTGGGACTGCAGCGACACCCCCAACCGTGGTCGGTTGGCCACGCAGTCGGCGAGCACCTACAAGATTCCGTCGTTCTCGGAGATGCCTGAGGTCTTCAACGTGCACCTCTACGAAAAGGCCACCGAGTCTGGTGTCGTCTACGGCTCCAAGGCCGTCGGTGAGCCCCCGCTGATGCACGCGTTCAGTGTCCGTGAGGCCCTGCGTCAAGCGGCCGCGGCCTTCGGGCCCGAGGGTGCCTCGGTCGATCTGGGCAGCCCGGCAACGCCCGAGGCCGTCTATTGGGCTATCGAGAGCGTCCGCGACGACTCTGACTCCGACGCCAACGTGACGTCGGAGCGGGCCGAAAGTCTCGCCGGGGTCTGACATGGATTGGTTGGCGGCGGTCGCGCAACTGCGGCAAGACGGTGTGTATGGCGTGCTCGTCACCGTCTCCGCAGTGCGCGGCCACGCCCCCCGTGCGGCCGGCGCCAAGATGGTCGTCGGTGCCGACCATATCTGGGGCACGATCGGTGGCGGAAACGTCGAAGAATGTGCCATCGAGCGCGCACGTGAGCTGATTGAGGCCGGTGCCACCGACGTCGAGCACTTTACGTCGCGCCTCAACAGCCACGAGCGCGCCAAGCACGGGCAGCAGTGTTGCGGCGGCGAGATGGAGTTGCTCCTCGAGCCGCTGCCTCCTAGACCCACCGTGGCCATCTTTGGGGTGGGCCACGTGGGGTTTGAGTTGGCCCGCATCCTGTCCCGTCTCGAGGTCCGGTTGCACCTCGTGGACTCCCGAGCCGAGCAGATGGATGAGCTCCGCTTGGCCTCCGTTACCGAAGGCCCTGCCCTGGTGGCGGCCCATCGGGTGCTACTTGGCGAGAGCGTCCTCGAGCAACTGCCCCCGGGTGCTCACGTGCTGATCATGACCCACGACCACGCCGAGGACTTTGCCCTCTGCGATGCGGCGGTACGGCGCACCGATCTTGGCAGCGTCGGTCTGATCGGCTCCAGCGCCAAGTGGTCTCGCTTCGCCTCGATGCTTCGCGACGAAGGCCACAGTGGCGCCGAGATTGCCCGGATCACGTGCCCCATCGGTGGGCCGTCGATTAGCGGGAAAGAGCCGGCCGTGATCGCCATCAGCGTTGCAGCACAGTTGCTGCTCGCCTTCCAGCACTCCACGGCTGCGGCGTCCCCCGCTGCCGCCCCGCTCGTCCGCTCCGACTAGGCCCTCTGCGCCCTAGCCGCACTCAGAGACACACCTTCCCCGCGAGATACGAGAACCTGGCGCCGGGGCCTGATCACACACAGAGCCGCACGCCCAAAGATCGAGGCTCCGGGCGTGCGGCGGTCTGCAGTGCGCGAGGATTGTCGCGCTCAGATGAGCAAACTATGGCTCAATAGTCGGTGCGGCTTTCACTATTTAACCACTCGTCGAACGGCGCTGCAGGATCTTCGGTGCGGACCTCGAGCACGGTGGTCTCCCACTGGTCGCGGGGCGTGGCAAACAACTCGTAGAAGGCCAGGTCATCGAAGCCGCCTCGGGCAGCATCGTGCCGGTCGCCAGCAAAGAAAACGCGGTCGACACGGGCCCACAGTGCGGTCGCCATACACATCGGGCAGGGCTCACACGAAGAGTAGAGGGTCGTCCCACGCAGTTGGAAGTCGCCACGTTGCCGGCACGCCTCGCGGATGGCCAAGACCTCGGCGTGCGCCGTGGGGTCGTTGTCACGAGTCACCCGATTGGCCGCACGCGCGACTACTTCACCGTCGGCCGCAATGACGGCACCGAACGGCCCGCCGCCTTCGAGCACGTTCTTGCGGGCAATCTCGACGGCTTCTTCGAGGAACTCACGGTCAACGTCGGTGACTTCGGGCTGGGCGCTCATCGGCAGACTCCGACTATTGCGCACGGGTGACCGGTTGGCTGCGACATACGTACTCCTGACGTAGAGATGGTTTCTGGTGCGCTCGAGGGGTGGCGTGGTCGTGCGTTGGGCTGGCGAAGCGCGCTGCCTCACTCCAGTGAGGGCGCATCCTCAATAAGCCTGTCTAGCCGAATGCGATTGATCTTGCCGAACTCCTCACGGACGACCTCGAGCTCTGCGGTGGGCTCGTTGCCCAGACGCCGTTGCAAAGTGTCAAGGCTCAGACCTTCGGGTGCTGACATGGTGTGCCTCTCGGACGGTGGTGAAGGTTCGGCGGTGGACGTTCAGTGGCGGAAGAGACGATGTGGGTGCTGCGGGCACACGCGACCGCGCTCTGATCTCGACGCAGGGCGCGGTCGCGCTTGATTTAGTGCAACTGCTCGAAACGTGCCGTCCGCGAGGAGGAGATCGGGTTGGCGTCCGCGACGAGGTCTTCGAAGCGGTAACTGGCGATCCGCGAGACCTCGTTGAGGCTGCCCACGTGCTCCTGGCCGCGCGAGTTCTCCATCCGGCGCCAGCCCAATCGCAGCACCTGGTCGCGCTTCTCAAGGTCGCGCAGACACACGATGAACGGGATACCGAACTTCTCGGTGTATGCCGCGCTGAGCTCTTTGAACTCGTCCTCTTCTTCTTCGGTGAGGTACTCCAACCCGACCCACGACTGGTCGGTCGAAGACTCGGCGCTCATGTCCTCATCGACCGTGCCGAGGTTCGGGTATGCGGCCATCAGCTCGCGCTGCTCGTCGGCGGTGCCACCGAGCAAGGCTTCCTGGAAGGCTGCCCGCAGGTCGGGGGTGTCGGCGAAGGGACGCTGACCGTAAGCTTTGCGAACCGGCCATTCCGGACCCTGGAAGAGACCGTCGAAGGTCTGAACGAACTCCTCTTCGCTCATCTCGTTGACCTGGTTAAGGCTGATCGAGTGGCCCGGCGTCCCGGCCACGGCCGGTCCCATGCTGGGGCCGACGTGGAAGAACAGGATGTTGAGGACGATGGCGGACACTGCGCCCAGCGTGATGCCCGAGCCGAAGAGGATCTTGACGCTGTCGTCGAACGCATCGGCGATGTAGGGCTGTGCGGTGACCAGCATGGCCAAGCCCAAGCTCGTGCCCACAACGACCACGTTGCGGTAGTCGTTGAAGTCAACCTTGGACAGCGTCTGAATACCCACGACGGCAACGGTGGCAAACATCGCCAGCGCCGCGCCACCGAGCACGGGGTGCGGGATGCCAGCAACGATGGCGCCGGCCTTGGGGATGGAACCCAGCACGATCATGAACACACCAGCAGAGACCACGACCCAGCGGCTCTTGACCTGGGTCAAGCGCACGAGGCCGACGTTCTCAGCGAAGCACGTGTAGGGGAACGAGTTCAGGATGCCACCAAGGGTGGTGGCCAATCCGTCGGCCCGCAACGCTGCTGCGATGTCTTTCTTGCCGACCCGCTTGTTGACGATCTCTCCGGTGGCGAAGACGTCACCGGTGGTCTCGACGGCCGTAATGATCATGACGATGATCATCGAGAAGATGGCCACGATGCTAAAGGTCGGTGTGCCGAAGAAGAACGGGGTGGTGACACCGAAGATCTTCGCGTCGGCCACGGCGTCGAAGTGAGCGTCGCCCAAGGCCCAGGCCACCATGGTGCCGACCACCAGGCCGACCAACACTGCGATGGTCTGCAGAAAGCCCTTAAAGAAGCGCTGGATCATCACGATCAAGCCCAGGGTGCCCAGGGCGTAAGCGATGTTCTTGATATCGACGGCGTCCTTGGCAATGTAGCTGCCCTCAATCAACCGGAATACCGGCTCGCCGGCCATATCGGCGGGGCCGAAGCTCTCGACGACGTCGGCGGCGGCCACGGGGAGCAGCGCGATACCGATAATCAAGATGACGGTCCCGGTCACGACCGAGGGGAAGAAGCGCAGCAACTGCGAGAAGTACGGGGCCATGAACAGCGTGAACAGACCGGCCACGATGACCGAGCCATAGATCGCCAGCAGTCCGTCGGTGCCGCCGCCGGCCGCAAGGCCGATCGCAATCATCGGGCTCACTGCGGTAAAGGTCACGCCCTGGAGCAGGGGCAACTTGACGCCGATCTTCCAGAACCCGGCAGCCTGAATTATTGAGGCGATGCCACAGGTGAAGAGGTCAGCGTTGATCAGATGAATCAGTTGCTCATCATTGAGGCCTAGCGCGCGAGCCACCAGGATCGGCACCAACACCGCGCCGGCGTAGAAGGCGAGCACGTGCTGAAAACCGTAAATGGCCAATTTTGGGATGGGAAGGACTTCATCAACAGGATGAACCTTCTTCTTGCGTGTCACTTGCGTCGACATGTGTGAACCTCGCGATCCTGGTGCAGGCGTAAGCCCACAACGGTGTGGTGCCACGAACGCTCAAGGGAGCGACCGCAGATGAACTGCTCCACACTGTGCTTTAGTTCCCAGGTTCCTCACAGTCACCGATGTCACAAGGTTTCGAGGTATGCCTAGTGACGGGCTTGTGGGATGCACCAAGCAGTACCGACACGTCATACGTATGCGTCAGTCTTCGCCGCGCAACTCGAACGAGCGCAAGCGATGGCCCGCCACGACCACGCCGCCGACGCTCAGGACGATGAGGGCGCAGACGGCATACACCAGGTTGAGGTCTCGCGCGACCAGCACCAAGTCATCGCTGAGCGAGCCCGCTACGCGCCGCCCCCAAGAGCCGACCGAGATGTAACGCAAGCCGCTGAGCCAGGACGCCAGCAGCCCCTCAAACCCGAGGATGTAGATCAGCCCAGCGATGGTGCCGTGCCGAGTCACCGCCGCCAGAGCGATGAAGAGACCGCAGTAACCGAGCGCGGCAACGGCCGCCCCGACTCCAATAGCGAAGGCTTGACCGAACTCGCTGATATCAAGCATGAGCGCCGAGAGCAAGACCGAGCCAGCACCGAAAATCAGGCTGAGCACGGCGGCGACAAGGAACTTGCTGAACACCACCTCGTACCGCGAGATCGGTTTGGAGAGTATGTAAACGATCGACCCGTCTTCCATCTCCGGGCCCAGCACTCCGTTCGTGACCAACAAAGCGACCAACGGCAATACCAAGGAAAAACCAAAGACCATCGTGATGGGTTCAATCGCCAGATCCCCGTCAGTGACCAGGACCGTGATGAGCGACAACAACAGCAGTAGCGCGGGCAGAATCGCAAGAATAATCCCTCGACGCTGACCGAACAGGGCCTGCACCGACAGTCGAGCAATGGTGGTGTTCATGCCGACACCAGGTAGGTGAAAACCGACTCCAACGATTCGTCGGTGGGGCTCACTTCGCGCAAGGTGATCGAGGCTTTCATAGCCAGCGCGGGCAGCGCCATGGCGAAGGCCCGTAGGTCACTGACTTCAGCTTCAAGACCCTTGTTTCCGTTGAGCGTGATGGCGCGCACGCACTCCAGCGACATCATCGAAACGGCCAACGACCGGTCGTCACTGGATCGGATGCGGTACCGGGTGGGCCGATCGGTCATCAATCGTCGAATCGCACCAAAGTCACCCGAGGCAGCGTGTCTTCCGGCGACCACCACCTCGACGTGGCGGGCGATCTGCTCGACTTCCTCAAGGATGTGCGAACTAAACAAGACCGTGCGGCCCTGCTCTCCCATCCGAGTCAACAACCCCATCAGGTGGAGGCGCTGGCGAGGATCGACACCGTTGAAGGGCTCATCCAGAAGCAGCACAGAAGGGTCATGAACCAGGGCCGAGGCCAGCTTCACCCGCTGCCGCATACCCTTGGAATAGGTGCTGAT
>JBBQNO010000071.1:0-10730 GCA_038330045.1 Actinomycetales bacterium
TCCAGGCCTACCTCGACGCTCACAACGACGACCCCAAACCCTTCGTCTGGACCGCGACCGCCGACGACATCCTGGCCAAAGTCGCCCGCGGACGCGTCGCCCTCCAAACAGCTACTCAAAACTGAGACACACCACTAGGTAGGGTCGTCGACATGCCAGCGATGGACTCCACGTTCACTGACCTGCCGCTTCACGCGCTCGCCGACGCGGCCCTGACTCAGGCCACCGCGCTCGGGTGCACACACGCCGACCTGCGGGTCGTCCGCACGAAGTCGCTGGCCCGAGTGCTCCGCGACGCCAAACTCGAGAGCTCTTCGGACGCCAGCGAACTCGGGCTCAGCGTGCGGGTGATCCACCACGGGTCGTGGGGTTTTGCGGCGGGCTTTGTGTTGACAGTCGACGAAGCCGTGCGTTTGTCGGAGCAGGCGGTTGCGATAGCGCGGGTCGCCCAACCGTTGGTGCCCGCGCCCGTCGAGGTGGCACCCGAGCCGGTGTACGCCGAGCAGACCTGGGTGTCGGCATACGACGTCAACCCGTTTGAGGTTCCCGAAGCCGAACGAGTGGGCAGGTTGACCGATCTGTCCCGCCGACTGCTGGCCGGGGACGGTGTGGACCACACCACCATCAGCGTGCTGGCCGTGCAGGAGAACGTGTTTTACGCCGACACCGGCGGGACCTCCACCACCCAACAGCGGGTGCGCGTCGAGCCGTCCATCGAGGCCGTGCACGTCGGTGACCAGGGTTTTTACGGTATGAAGTCCGTCGCGCCACCGGTGGGGCGCGGCTGGGAGTACCTCACCGGCACCGGGTGGGACTTCGACGCTGAGATGGCCCGACTGCCCGCTCTGCTGCTCGAGCACGCGCACGCGCCGTCGGTCGAGCCTGGGCTTTACGACCTCGTCGTCGAGCCCACCAATCTGTGGCTGACCATCCACGAATCCGTTGCCCACGGCACCGAACTCGACCGCGCGTTGGGCTACGAAGCGGCCTACGCCGGCACCTCCTTTGCAACCTTCGACCAACTCGGCACGTTGAAGTACGGCTCCGACCTGATGCACGTCACCGGTGACCGAGTCACTGAGCACGGACTGTCGACGGTCGGCTTCGACGACGAGGGGGTGGCGGCGCAGCGCTTCGACATCATCGACGGGGGCGTGCTCACCGGCTACCAACTCAACCGTCAGATGGCCGCGGAGAAGGAACTGGGACGCTCCAACGGCTGCGCGTATGCCGACTCGGCCGGCCACATTCCGCTGCAGCGAATGCCGAACGTCTCGTTGAAAGCGGACCCGGACGGCCCGGACGTGGCCGGCCTGATCGCGGGAGTGCAGCGGGGCCTCTACGTTGTTGGCGACAACTCGTGGTCCATCGACATGCAGCGCTACAACTTCCAGTTCACCGCCCAGCGCTTCTACCTCATCGAGAACGGTGAGCTCAAAGGTCAGGTCAAAGACGCGGCGTATCAGGCCACGACCACCGACTTCTGGGGCTCGATGGATGCGGTCGGCGGGCCGTCGACATACCTGCTCGCGGGCACGTTCAGCTGCGGCAAGGGGCAGCCGGGCCAAGGCGCGCCGGTCAGCCACGGCACCCCGGCTGCGCGATTTAGAAGCGTCAATGTGCTGAACACCGCAGCGGCAGGGGAGTTGTGATGGTCACCTCCGTGATGGTGACCGACTGGATCGAGCAGGCGCTCGCGGCTTCGGTCGGCCGGGACTGCATCGTGATCGCGCAAGAGTCGCACGAGGTCAACCTGCGCTGGGCGGCCAACGCGCTGACCACCAACGGCGCCATGACCGAGCGGACCGCGACGGTGATCAGCACCGCCGACGTCGAGGGCGGCACCTCTGCGGCTTCGGTGACGGGGCCCCTTGCTTCCCTCGAAGACCTCCTAGCGCTGGTGGCGCAAGCCGACGCGGCAGCCCCGGGCGCTCCAGCCGATGACGAAGCCCAGCCCCTGGTTAGTGACGGCGGCGACGCGGACTACGACGAGTCGGCATACCTCGTGGGTCCGGGGGATTTTGCATCGCTGGCCGGCGACGTGGGCCGCTCGTTCGCGAGGGCGCGCGATGAGGGGCACCTGTTGTTTGGGTTCGCCGAGTATCGCCAGACCACCACCTGGCTGGCCAACTCAACCGGCTTGCGGCGTCGTGCGGTGGAGCCCAGCGGGCGGGTCGAATTCAACGCGAAGATGCCGGATTTGATCAATTCAGCCTGGGTTGGCGCGCAGAGCAACGACTTCACCGACGTCGACATTGCGGCGATGCACGACGAGGTGGAGCGTCGACTCGGGTGGGGTCAGCGGCGGATTGATCTGCCGGCTGGCTCGTACGAAACGATCCTGCCGCCGGGTGCGGTGGTCGATCTGATGATCGACGCGTACTGGTCGATGAGCGCGCGAGATGCCGAAGAAGGCCGCACCGTTTTCGCCGGCAAGGAGCGAGGCACGACGCGGACTGGTGAGCGACTCGGCCGGCTGCCGATCACGATGGCCTCGGACCCCAGCGATGTGCGGTTGCCCGTGGTGCCGTTTGTGGTGGCGCCGACCTCGCGGCCGGGCATGATGTCGGTCTTCGACAACGGCGTGCCCGTCGAGCGGGTCGAATGGTTGCGCGGCGGCACGTTGTCGTCGCTGATGCGCACCCGGGCAGGTATGCAGCGTGCCGGGCTGGAAGGACCGCTGACCTTCCCGATCGAGAACCTCATCCTCGACGGAGGCGGCACTGCTTCGTTAGAGGAGATGATCGCCTCCACCCAGCGGGGACTGTTGCTGACGTGCCTCTGGTATATCCGCGAGGTCGACCCGCAAACCTTGCTGCTCACCGGTCTGACCCGCGATGGGGTGTATTTGATCGAGGACGGCGAGGTGGTCGGGGCCGTCAATAACTTCCGCTTCAATGAGTCTCCCATCGATCTGCTCCGACGGGCTACCGAAGCGAGCGTGCCCGAGCATGTGCTGTGCCGAGAGTGGAACGACTACTTCACCCGATCGGTCGCTCCGGCATTGCGCATCCCCGACTTCACCATGTCCACCGTGTCGAAGGCATACTAGCCGGGAGCATCGCCTAAGTTTTGAGGTGAGTTCTTTTGTCTCGTAGCACCGTTACCCTCCGCCTCGTCTGCGCCGGATTGTTGCCGCCCTGGCCATCACCGTAGCTCTCCCTTTGACGATGGCAGCTTCGTGCGACAGCGAGGGCGAAGAGGAGCAACAGCAGGAGCAGGCTGGCGAGGATCAAGAGCAAGAAGAGGCAGATGACGTAGACGGCGACGAGGATGAAATGAGGGTTGAGAATCCGCTCTAGCCGCTAACTCTGTTGCTCGGGTGCCGACGTTGACCCCTCCGCTCTTTCAGTTGGGACAGTTCGACGGTGCAGATCGTAGAGCACGGTCGCGACGACGGTGAGAACGACCAGGGGTAGCACGAGAAAGACCATCGTTTGGCTGAACCCTGTCAAAGTTTCGTGAGCGGTGGCGTTCAAAACGAGGTATGCCGTATAGGCGACGTAGAGCGCGACGAAGAGCGTGCCCTCCCAACGTTGTACCGCGAAGCCAGTAAAAACGATGGGTAGCACGGCGAGCGCAGCAGCCACCATCAAAGGGATGTCGAGAGAGATTGCGGCAGGCGCCACCCGGATCCCGCCGCTGGCAAAGAAGGCGGGTACGGCCAGGACAAGCCCGATGTTGGCGATACAGCTTCCGACAACGTTTCCTATCGCGATGTCTCGTTCGCCGCGGATCGCAGCCACGAGGGAGGTGACCAACTCGGGAAGAGACGTGCCGACCGCCACCACGGTGAGGCCGATCACGAGGCCGTTGACGCCGAGCGAGGTTGCAATGTTGACGGCGCCGGTGACCAACTGATTGGCACCGACGACAAGCAACGCAATCCCGGCCACGAGCAGCAGTAGGCATGCGAGGACTTTGGGGGTCGGGGCCGCGTCGGAACCTTCGTCTGAGGGCGACGTTTCACGAAGGCTCAGCACGATGGTGGAAGCGGTGTGGATCAGCCACAGCGCTAACAGCAACAGGCCGTCTGTCGTGCTGATGACCCCGTCGAACGCGCACACGAGGAACACGATCGAAAGCACGATCATCACCGGTACGTCGAACCGAACAAGCTGTCTTTTCACTGCCAAGGGCAAAACGATTGCGGCCAAGCCTAGGACGAGCAGGACGTTGGCGATGTTCGATCCGACAACGTTGCCCACAGCGAGGTCGGATTCGTCGCGCAACACGGCACCGACAGTGACCGCGAATTCGGGTGCCGAGGTCCCAACCGCCACCACAGTCAAACCCACCACCAGCGGGCTCAGACCCCATCGAGCGGCGAGCCCCGAAGCGCCGCGAACGAGCAGTTCGCCACCACCGACGAGCACCACCAACCCGAAAATGATGCGTCCGATGTCAAGTGCTTCCACGGTTGTTGACCCTAGTGGGTATAGCCGATGCTCTATGTTCGTTCGATACGCACGTGACAAATTGTCTGAGCGGTGAAGTTGTGGTCTACTCGCTCCTCGGAGGGGAGTATCCCGCCTTCGTTTCGTCGTCAATACGATCGGTCCATACCGGTTCGGCGGAACGGGCCCGTGAGGGCTGGGAGAGACCTCCGGTGACGCCGACCGGATCCCTCGTATGGGGTTAGTTCCGGGGGGCAGAAGAGGACTGGAAGATCATGGCAATCCGAAACCGACTTTTCAGCGTTGCTCGTCAAGCCAAGACGGCCATGAGCACCCACCAAGGCAGCATCGAACGCGGAGTCGATAAGGCTGGCGACCTCGCCAACCAGAAGACCGGCGCCAAACACGATGCGCGCATACGCAAGGGCACTGACCACCTGCGCACTGGGCTAGGCAAAATCACCGGTAATCCCACCAACCGGCCTACCGGTGATCGCCCGCTCTCCGAAGAGCCTCACATCAACGGAGAAACCCCCCATAAGCAGGATGAGCAGGGCTAAGCGGGTGTGGGTGTAGGCACTGGACGCTTCTCGCGCTGAAGGAACGCATCGAGTTCTGATATTTCTCAGGGTCGTCGTGGTGATTCCACGCACTAAGGAGTAAGTAAAGTCGGATGACACGACCTACGCCCGCCCTCCTCAATTCCGGTCACCGGCGTTTATCTGCCGACGACACGCCCGCCAAAAACGGCTCGATCGTGCATGTGCACGATCGAGCCGGTCGATCTCGCGCGTGTCGCGAGACTGCCAGCGGTCACGCCAGTCATAGGCCGGACTATCTACTTCTGACAGCCCTCCGAGCCAGGACTGCTGAGCTACCTGTAGGTCGGGTACTGCGGCCATCTGTGGGGGCCGTCTTCCCAGCCCTGCTGACGACCATAGACGGTGCGGCCCATGATGTGGGCGGCGGGAAGGGCCCCGGTCCCCGGAATGTCTACACCGTCTGACGGCGGGTGGGGCCATGCGCCGCAGTGAAAGCGTCCCTTGGAGACTTTGCGAAGGGGAGGGACGAAAGCGACGGCCCACGAGTAGGCGTGTTCCGTAGGACGTCCCCCAGGTTCTATCGATCGACGCAACGCCCTCATATGAAGGCGGTTGTTGATGCATCTAGGACGGGAATCTGCTGCAGGGCTTCGGTTTTTGGCTGCGGTGAAGGAAGGGCGCGGTCTCAAACGCTCGGCCCGGGCGGCTGGGGTCGGTAAGGAGACCGGGTATCGGTGGCTGCGAGAGTCGTTCCTGGTGCTGCGCGAACAGGGTTTGAGCGTGCAGGACGCGCAGATCGAGTTGGGCTACTTCTCTGCGCTGATTGCGCGCTGGGACCAGCAATACCCCGGTGGCGCGCGACGTCATCACTTGCGTGTGCAGGCCCGGGTCGAGGATGACTTCTGGGAGTGCTTCCTCAGGGGAGGCTCCTTAGACGAGGCGCGGCGAAGCGTGGGGGTTGGCCGCTCGACGGCCTACCGGTGGTGGCGGGCCCGGTACGTGCGCCTGCGCGAGGAGGGCATGTCGGTTCGTGCCGCGGCCCGCCAACTGAGGGTGGCCCCTGAACACGCGAAGGTGTGGGAGGTGCAGCGCCGTCGGGCATGCGAAAGTGCCCGCCGCGATCAGGAAACCGCCCAGCGGCGGGCGGTGCGCGACTCGGCGCGACATGCCGAGGAATTGCTACGCGCTCGGGCGCCTCGATCGGACCGCCAGGTAGGCGAGACCCGCTACTGGGAGTTGGTGGGCTCGGGTCTGACGAACACCGGGGCCTGCAAGATCTTGGGTATGCATCGCAAATGGGTATGCATCGCAAAACTGGGACGCGGATCCGCGCCCGCCACTATCAACAGACGGTCCCTTCATCCTCGTCTAAGGCGCCCGCGGGGCGGTATCTGTGTCTGCGCGAGCGGCTCCAGATCGCTGATCTGTTACGCCTGGACTGCTCACTACGCACCATCGCCGCCGACCTCGGCCGTAGTCCGCCACCGATCAAACGTGAAGTGGACCGTCACCGCGACGCCCAGGGACGTTACCTACCGCACGGTGGTGATCACGCTGCCGCGCAGCAATGTTGCCGACCCCAAAGCCCACAAGCTGGTAGCCAATCCCACCCTGCGCGTGCTGGTGCAGCGCAAACTCAATCGCTGCTGGTCACCGGATGAGATCAGCGGATGGCTGCGCCTCACCTACCCCGAGGACACCACAATGAGGCTGTGTCCGGAGACGATGTACCGGGCGCTACTGGTGCCCGGCGGCAAGGGACTGGACAAGCGTTAGTGCCGCAAGCTGCGCACGGGCCGCCAGATCCGTAAGTCCCGCTGGCTGACCCGCACCGGGCACGGCGGAGCCGTACAGGACATGACAATGATCGACCAGCGCCCGGCCGAAGTCGAGACCAAGGAACAGGCCGGGCACCGGGAAGGAGATCTCATTCTTGGCCTGCGCTGCCGTTCGGCAATGATGACTCTGCGGGAACGCAAGACCCAGTACGGGATCGTGGTGAGCCTCCCGCTCGATCACACCTCCGAGACCGTCAACGCCGCAGCCACCCTCGCCTTCGCGTCATTGCCACCACACCTAAAGCGCACCCTGACCTGGGACCAAGGCACTGAGATGGCCCGCCACCAGGACCTAGCCACCACGACCGGCGTAGACATCTACTTCGCCGAACGGTGCAGCCCCTGGCAGCGCGGTGCGAACGAGAACTTCAACGGCCTGTTACGCCAGTACTTTCCCAAGGGCACCGACCTGTCCGTGCACTCAAAGACTCACGTCGATTCGGTCATGAAAGAACTGAACACGCGGCCGCGCAAAGGCCTGGACTACGACACCCCAGCCGCGCGACTCCTTGCCGAATTCCACCGCCCAACCCCATAGCCCAGCAACCCCGCGCCACCATCAATTCGACAGGAAATTCAGCTCAGTGTTGCGTCGACCGTTAGATCCCACCGTTGTTGTGGCTGTGTTCTCGACGTGCGGGCGATGGCTGAGCCGTCGGGTGACCAGATAGCGGAGCATCCAACGGTCTCGGTGATGACGTCACCGGTGGAGCCAACCAGACTGGCGAAGAACAGGTGGGCCCGGCACGTGGCAGGCGACTGGAAGTTGGCCGCTATTGGTTGGGCTCGATGATGTGACAGATGCGGTCGTCGGTGCAGTCTGCTGGGTCGAGTTGATCGCTTCGGCTGATGAGGTTCTCGAGTTCGTCTTTGAGGGCGGCGAGTTTGGCTTGTCGCGCCTGGACGTCATCTAGCTTGGCTAGCAGCAGGGAGTGAACGTGGGTGCATGGGGTCGCGCCGTTTCGACGCAGGTTCAGGATGCTGGCAATCTGAACGAGAGTGAGCCCGGCTGCTTGGGCACGGCGGATGAACTGGAGTTGGGTCAGGGTTGACGGATCGTAGAGGCGGTAGTTGCTGGTACCCCGTTCTGGTGCGGGGAGCAGGCCTCTGCGCTCGTAGTAGCGGATGGTCTGCACGGGTACGCCCGCGGCGTCGGCGACTTCTCCGATGCGCATGGCCTCATTCTAGCAAGTTGACCTTGCACCATGGTTCAAGGTTTACCGTCCCTGGTGATGGACATCACGCTGCTCTACTTCGAGGATTGCCCGAACTGGAGACTCGCCGAGGAGCGACTGGCCACCATGGTAAAAGACCGGCTGGACGTGAGGGTGATGCACCGCTTGGTGCAAACCCCAGATGAGGCCGAACGTCTCGGCTTCATCGGCTCACCGAGCATCCAGGTCGACGGCGTGGACCTCTTCCCGGAACCGGGCTCACAGGTGGGGTTGTCGTGTTGGCGCTATCCGACTCCCGATAGGTACCAAGGTGCGCCCTCGATGGAACAGTTGAAGGGGGTGTTGACGGATGCGTGACCGGATGGGCGTCATCGGCCCAATCGCCGCCCTGGCTGGGGTACTCGGCCTCTGTTGTGGAGCGCCGGTACTGCTTTCCTTGGGTGTGCTGGACGCCTTTGCCGGGGCTCCGTTGCAGAGTTGGGCTCTGGTCGCGGTCGGACTTGTGCTGGCTGTGGCTGGCGGGATGCGGTGGGCTAGGCACCAGTCCTGCGCGGGCACGACCTGTGATGTCCCGATGACCGCTGCTGCCAAGCGGGTTAGCACAGTTCCGGTCGCGGACTCCACCAACCAAAGGGACAAGTCATGACTCAGAAATACGACCTGATCGTCATCGGTGCGGGCATGGCTGGTGTCGCGGCAGCGAACAAGTGCGCCACCGGCGGATGGCGCGTCGCGATTATTGATTCCCTCCCGTATGGCGGCACGTGCGCGCTGCGGGGGTGTGACCCGAAGAAGATCCTGCGCCGCGGCGCCGAGATCATCGACAATGCCCGACTGATGCGCGGCAAGGGCATTACCGAAGGGGGCCTATCAATGAACTGGGCTGATCTGATGAGGCACAAGCACGGCTTCACCGACCCAGTCCCGCAGAACATGGAAGACAACCTCGCCGGCAACGGGGTTGACCCGTTGCATGGCCACGCGAGGTTCACCGGCCGGCAACGAATCGAGATCGACGACGTCCCTTACGAGGCCGACCGGTTCCTGATCGCTACCGGCGCCAGGCCCCGGCCTTTGGACTTCCCCGGCCAAGAACACGTCATCGACAGCACCGACTTCCTGAACCTGGAGGTCCTGCCGGAACAGATCTTGTTCATCGGTGGCGGCTTCATCTCTTTCGAGTTCGCGCACCTCGCCGCACGGGCCGATTCCTCGGTGACCATCGTCCACCGCGGGCAACGCCCGTTGAAGGGTTTCGACCCTGACCTTGTGGAACTGCTGATCGAGCGCGGCAACCAGGCAGGCATCGACCTGCGGCGTTCCACCACCATCACTGCCATCGAACCCGCTGAACGCGGCTACCAGGTCACCCTCAAGACGTCAGGAGGTCCCGAGACTATCGAGACCGACCTCGTCGTCCACGGCGCGGGACGGATCGCCGACCTGTCCTCGATGAGCCTCGATGCCGCCGGTGTGCAGTGGGGGGAACGCGGCGTACACGTGAGCAGCCACCTCCAAAGCACTACGAACCCTGCGATCTGGGCTGCCGGTGACAGCGCCGATACCCCTGGGATGCCGTTGACACCAGTCGCGGTCTCCGAAGCCAAAGTCGCCGCATCCAACATGCTCAAAAGCACGACCACCACCCCGGACTACACCGGCATCCCCACGGCCGTCTTCACCATCCCTGAGCTCGTCCGCGTCGGCATGCTCGAATCCGAAGCTCGAGAGCAGGGCATCGATGTCACCGTCCGCTACTCCGACACCAGCACCTGGTACTCCAACTACCGCATCGGTGAGAACGCCGCGGCAGCGAAAATACTCATCGACCAGTCCACCGATTTGATCGTCGGTGCCCACCTCCTGGGCCCCGAGTACGGAGAGTTGATCAACACCCTTGGTGTGGCCATCAAACTCGGCCTCACCGCCAGACAACTCAGATCCGCGACAGCCGCATACCCCACCGTCGGCTCCGACCTCGGCTCGATGCTTTAGGTGTCTGGTCCCGGTTCGCAATCGACGACGCCTGGGCCGGTGTCCTCCCCGAGGCGCCGAGCTATCGTCCGGAAGCTCCAGACTGGTGAATTTCTGTCAGGGCCCTCTGGACGGCCTGGTCCTAAGCCACGACGTGGACCCTTCGTTGGACGCTGACCCGTCACGCACCTTTCCCCGGCCCCCTCCGTGAGGCAGCCCCGACACCGGGCACGGCCTTCGTCGGCTCACCAAGTGAACTCCGGACCTGAGGACCAGCCGCGCCCCTCTAGCCAAGCGGCCCAGGTGCGCCTGCTCGCCCTGGTCGCCATTCTCGTCGTTGCAGGAGTGACCGCTGCCGTCGTCGGCCCGCCAGACGCACAGCACGTTCAGACATACATCGCCGGGGCAGGTCCGGCCGCCCCAGCCCTGTTCGTGCTCATCTACGCCATGGTCACTCTGCTCCCATTGCCCAAAAATGTCTTCGCCGCCCTCGCCGGTGTGATGTTCGGCCTGGTGCTCGGAGTTGTGGTGGTCTTTCTCGCGGCACTCCTCGGCGCGGCGGCCGCGTTCGCCCTCAGCCGGATGCTCGGGCGCGACGCCGTACAGCGGATCACCGGGGCTCGGGTCGCACGCGTCGATGCGTTGCTGAACAGGAGAGGGATCATCGCAGTCATCGGCGTGCGGCTGATCCCCATCCTGCCGTTCACGGTTATCAACTACTCCGCCGGACTGACAGCGGTCCGGACCAGGGACTACGCCATCGGTACCGCGGTGGGCATCGTTCCGGGCACGGTCTCTTTCGTG
>JBBQNO010000072.1:0-10577 GCA_038330045.1 Actinomycetales bacterium
GTGGGGTGACCGCAGTCGTCGCCGTGGCTGTGGTCGTGCTCTTCAGCTTGAGCGTGCTCGGGGACGGGGTGCTCATCGATGTGGCCATCGTGGACGTGGTGGGCGTGTCCGTCGTGCAGGTAGTCGGTGTGCCCGTCGTGGTCCACTGCAGCGTGGCCGCAGTCTTGCCCGTGAGTATGGGTGTGGTCGGCGTGGGTGTCGTGGGTCTGAGTGCTCATTGGGGTGTGCTCCATTTCGTGGTTGGGGTCATCTTTGATGGTGCTTTGGTCGGGGCCCCGTTCGACGCTGTGCGCCAGCGCGTCGCGCACCATGTGGCCGACGTGTTCATCGGCTAGCGCGTAGTCAATCTCCTTGCCGCGACGGGTGCCGCGGACGAGGTCGAGGCTGCGCAAGACCCGCAAATGTTGGGACACCAGCGGCTGGGACAGCCCTAGATCGTCGACTAATTCATGTACACATGCAGGCCCCTGGGTTAACCGTCGAACGATCACTAGCCGGACCTCGCTGGACAGCGCTTTGAACAAGATTGCGGCACCGCCGACGCTGTGATCTGTTGTCACTTCATCACAGTAACACATGCGCATATTTGCATGTAAGGGGATGAGTCGCATTAGAGTCACACCGTTTTGACCGCGACGAACGCGGCACCCACCTCAACGCGAAGGAGCACGCACCTGTCCACGCGAGCCGTGGCCCTTTTCAGACGGGCAAGAACCTCGCGCCCTTTCCCGACCCTCGGAGCGCATGTCGCCTACGCCGTCGAACTTGTTGCGAGGATTCGGCGGCAGCGTGTTGCGTAGAGCCCGAGTCGTCGTTGCGACCACGGGTTGCCCCAAGTCCCCGCCTGACCCGTCGGCGGGCCCACGAGCAGGTCGATGCCAGGGCTGCTCCGCTCTGGTGTGACGGTCAGTGGTCGGAGCAGGTGCCGAAGATTTCTAGCGTGTGCGACACGTCTCGAAAGCCGTGTTCGGCCGCGACCCGCGCGGTCCACTGCTCGACTGCGGGGCCTTCCACCTCGACCGTACGACCGCAATCACGGCACACCAGATGGTGATGATGCCCGGTGCTACATATCCGATAGGCGGCTTCACCGTCGTGGGTGCGCAGTACGTCGACGTCGCCCGCCGCGGCCAGAGCGGTGAGGGTGCGGTAGACGGTGGCCAACCCGACGCTCTCCCCTGCGGTGCGCATCCGGGCGTGCAGGTCTTGGGCCGAGGTGAAGTCTTCGATCTCACCGAGGCGCGCCGTCACTGCGGCCTGCTGGCGGGTGGGACGTCGGGTCGTCGAGGTCACCGGCTGTTCCGCTCCATTGGGTCAATCCGTTCCTCGTCGGGATGCTCATCGTAATGTCCCTCGTGCGCTGCATGCCGATGACCGTCGTGCAGGTAGTCCACGTGGCCCTTGTGCGGAATGGCTGGGTGACCACAATCGACCCCGTGTTCGTGGTCGTGCCGTTCGGCCATCCGGTGCCTGCGTGCCAGCAAGGAACCTACGATAACCCTGCCCACGACCACCACGGCGAAGATGGCGATGGCTAACAACACAATCGTTCCTCCGGTCGCGGTGTCGGCGTAGAACGAGGTCACGACCCCGCCTACGGCGGCGAGGACACCGAAGCCTGACGCCCACCAGATCGCCGTGCGGAAACTGCCCGCCACCTGCTGGGCCGCCGCGTTGGGCACGATCATTAGCGCACTGATCAGGAGCAGCCCAACGACCCGCATCGCGACGACGACGGTGATCGCGGTCAGCGCGGCCAGCAGCAGATTCAGCGCCGTTACCGGCAGGCCGCTGGCCCGTGAGTACTCCTCGTCACCGGCCACCGCGAAGAAGCGCTGCCGCAGCACGGTCGTGAGCACGACGATGCCCGCCGAAAGCACTCCGAAGACCACGAGGTCGCCGGGGGTGGTGGTGGTGATGGCACCGAACAAGTACCCGGTCAAGTTTGAGGTTTGGCTGCCGTCGACCTTGTTGATGATGACCACACCAGCCGCGATCCCGCCGTAGAACATGATCGCTAGCGCGACGTCACCGCTGGTGCGCCCCCGCAGCCGGATCAGCTCGATCCCGATGCCCGCCGCCAACGCGGCCACCAGGGCGGTGATGAGGGGCTGTTGGTCCAGTAGGACCCCCACCGCGACTCCCGCCAACGCGACGTGACCCATCCCGTCGCCGATCAACGACAGCCGCCGCTGGACCAGGAAGATACCGACCAGCGGCGCGGACAGCCCCACGAAGAAGGCCGCGAGCAACGCGTAGCGCATAAAGTCCAGCGCCAGCATGTCGCCCATCAGCGCGCCTCGACCTTCGACGTTGAGGTGGTGTCGTAGGGGCCACGCATCAAGTGGTGCGCGCGGCTGTCCACTTCGTCGTGATGATCCCCGCCGCGGTGGGTTTGGCGGTCGACCCCCTGCAGATGGGAGGCATAGCCGTCCGGGGTGCCGTCGAAGCCCACCTGGCCCGCGTCCATCTCGATGATGTGGTCGACCACGCCCTGCAGGGCGGTCAACTCGTGGGTGACCACCAGCATCGTGACTCCGGTGTCCACCAACCGGCGCAACACCTGGACGAGTCCGGATTGGGAGGCGTGATCCACCCCTGCTGTCGGCTCGTCCATGATGAGCAGCGCGGGCTCGCTGACCAGCGCTCGCGCGATGAGGACGCGTCGCTGCTGGCCACCGGAGAGGGTGGCGACGTCGGTCCTGGCGCGGTCGGCCAGGTCCACGGTGGCCAGCGCCTCGTCCACCAGGAGGGCGTCGTGGCGGGTGGCGGGCCGCCACCAGGGGCGGTGCGGCAACCGACCGGTGGAGACCACCTCGCGCACCGTGGATCGCACCGAACCGGACAGGGTATGTCGTTGCGGCACGTAGCCTAGCCGGCTGCGGTCCCTGCGACGGGTCAGCGGCGCTCCTAGCACCTGGACCTCGCCAGCAAGGTGTTCGTTGAGCCCGAGAAGTCCGCGGACCAGGGTCGACTTGCCCGACCCGTTGGGGCCGAGCACCGCCAGGACCTCACCGGGGGCCATCTCGAAGGTCAGGTCGGAGACGACGGCGCGCCCGGCATACCCGAAGGCCGCCGAGCGGGCCGTGACTACCGGCGAGGTATCGGCGGTCACGAGCAACCTTGCCCCTCGCGAAGCGCGTCCAGGTTGGCTTCCATGATCTCGATGTAGTCCTCACCAGGGGAGGCGTCGGTGACTCCTTCAATCGGGTCCAGGACCTGGATCTGCGCCCCGGTCTCGTTGGCGACGGTCTCGGCGATGTCAGCGCCGAGCAGGACCTCGGAGTAAACCGTGGTGGCACCCGACTCCTCAACGATCCCGCTGACCTCGGCCAGACGGGCCGCAGAGGGCTCCGAATCCGGTTCCAGACCGGTGATCCCGACCTGGTGGAAGCCGTAGGGCTCAGCGATGTAACCGAAGGCCGAATGGCTCGTGATCATGTCCCCCTGAGTGCAGGAGGCCAACCCGGTGTCGTACTCCTTTTTCAGAGCGCTCAGCTCGGCAACCAACTCCTCGGCGTTGGCCTGGTACGTGTCCGCATTGTCGGGATCGGCCTGCCCCAGTTGGTCAGCGATCGCCAGCGAGACGTCACCCATCCGCGCGGGATCCAACCAGAAGTGCGGATCCATGGCCCCGTGGTCATGCTCGTCCGCGTGCTCCTCCTCAGAGTGGCCCCCCTCATCCTCGGTGTGGGCTTCCTCGTCCGCGTGCTCCTCCTCAGAGCGGCCCCCCTCATCCTCGGTGTGGGCCTCCTCGTCCGCGTGCTCCTCCTCGGAATGGCCCCCCTCATCCTCGGTGTGGCCTTCCTCGCTGTCGGCTTCGATCAGGTCGGCCGCGTCGTTGACATCGAAGGCGTGATCCGTCGCCTGACTCTCGATGGCTTGGTCGACAGCAGGCTGGAGGCCGGAGGAGTAGATCACCAGGTCGGCCTGCTTGACCCCGGCCACGCTTTGCGGGCTCAACTCGGCGTCGTGCGGGTCGACACCCGGCGAGGTGAGAGTTTCAACCGTGGCCAGGTCTCCCACGATCCGGGTTGTCGCGAACTCCAACGGGTAGAAACTCACGATCACGTCCATCCCCGCTTCCCCACCTGCAGGGGCGGAAGCGGAATCCCCAGAATCACCGCAACTGGAGAACAGTAGGGCAGCGAGTGGTAGGGCGGCAAGAGCAAAAAGGCGCGGCGAAGGCATACCCATACCTTGGAGCACAATGGTAATCATTGTCAAAACCAATACTCGGCGGTCGAAACCTGGAAGCACAGCCGCTGAGTCCCTTGCCATCGATATGGACTTATGGTGGTTCCAGAACGACTCGGCATCAGCGAGGCTTCACCTGCTGCGCAGCTGACCGGGGGCAGAGTTCAAGGAGGTTGGCGATTAAGTCCGAGCGGGACAGTCACCATGGCGTCGACGAAAGCCTGCTGGCCCAAATTTCGCGTTGCCGGGCGAGCCACCGGGCCAGGGGAACGCTGTCACTAATGCGGCGGATCTGGATCGCGGTGCGGATCCCGAAGCCGATCAGGGCTGAGAAACAGAAGCGCGCGAGCGTCCCACTCCATGTGGTCACCGGTCCTAGCAGGGTGCGGAGCAAGGGTCACTGCAGCCGATGTCTCCTGCATCGTCGGTCGGTGAGTCGATGTCCATCGGGCCGCAGGCGCAGCCCTGTCCGCGCCAGGCTTGAAGGCCCTCGCGGACGGCGACGGCCCCGATCACCAGGCCGGCGATCGGGTCGGCCCACGACCAGCCAAGGGTGGCGTTCAGGAGCAGGCCGGTAAGCAGCACGACAGACATGTACGTGCACAACAAGGTTTGGGTTGAGTCGGCAACCACAGCCTTCGACCCGAGGCTCCTGCCTGTCCGCCGCTGCGCCCAGGACAAAAACGGCATGATGGCCAGCGAGGCGATCGCCAGAGCGATCCCGACCTGGGAGGTCTCAGGCTCATGGTTGCCGACCAACGCCCGGACCGCCTCGAAGCCAACGTATGCACCCAGGGCAAAGAACGACAGCGCCATCAGACGCAGGGCCCGACGTTCGCGGGACTCCGGAAAGCGATGGCGGAACTGCCACAGAATGATGAGCCCACTGCTGACCTCCACAATGGAGTCCAAACCGAACCCGACCAACGCGATGGACCCCGCCGCAAGACCGGCGACGATCGCGATGACGGCTTCGATCAGGTTGTAGGACACCGCCGCCACAGCCAACCACTGGGCACGCCTACCGAGTTGCCGCCGTCGCGCAGGGTCCTGCACGAAGGTAGCGGCGTGATTGTGCGCGCTCATCGTTTCGAGCCCTCGCCGTAGGTAGGGCACAACACGACGGCGTTGCCTGTTGCCGCCAAAAGCTCCTCCGCGGCGGCGAACACCTTCAGCACCGCAGCAGTATGAAGCAAGGAAAACACCGACGCCCGCCCGGCAGGACGTGACTCGACCAAGCCGCAGTCACGCAGGCAAGCAAGATGCCTAGAAACCGTCGATTGCGCGAGATCCAGATGGGCAGTCAACTCGGCTACGTTGTGCTCACCGAGGAGCAGATGCCGCAAGATCGCCACCCGCGATGGGTCGCTCATCCCCCGGAACAGGCAAGCCGCCGCCCGGCTCGCGGCCGTTTCGTCGAGGTCGTCGATACCGTCGCGGACCACACTCGAAATCATCGTCACATAGCGATAATAGCGTCAACGGTGGAGAAACGTAAAGGCTGCTACCGCAATCTGGCATCGTCACCGCGTCCAGCGCCCCGGAGCAGTGGCTGCCCCCTTCCTTATGGCGTTGGCTCTCATGGAGAGGTTTAACCTTGTCGTGCTTTGGCACGGGGGTTCTGTTTGTTGATGACGAAGGCGCGTCCGCGGCGGCGGACGATTTGGGATCCGGGCTGGTTCTTCAGGGACTTCAACGAATTACGGACTTTCACACTGCAACCTTTCGTAGACCGGGGTGAGCCGGTATGTCGTTCGGGGGAGTCGAAGCGGCAGGCGACGGGCGCTATGCCACGCGGGCGATCGGGCCGAGCCAGGGTTCGAAGCCGTCTTGGGTCACCGCCCATCGGGTGCCACGAGCACCTGCCTCACGTTCGGTGAGGAGGCACCGCTGGAAGGCTTGGCGGATGTCGTCTGCGTCGTCGTCGAGGCCGGTGACGGTGATCCTGGTGACCGGCTTGGACAGACCCCAGGATCCGACCGAGCCCACGCTGAGCTGACCGCCGGCTCCTTGCCAGCTGCAGATCTCGCCCGGGCGACTCGGGAGCCAGAAGCACCCGCGGGAGCGGCGGGGGCCCCCGCCGATCGATTCGATGGCCTCCAGCAACCGATCGGGGTGCAACGGCAGTCCCGAGTGCAGGTCCACGGTCCAGACGTCGTCGTGGGCGGGCGGGCGGCCCGGTGTGCGACGCACCTCCGCGACCCATGACTCAGCGGCCTGATGGCGACGCACGCGGGTCAAGAGCGCCCGAGCGTCGAGACCACTGGTGTCGCCGACAACCGGGACCCCCGGGCGGGCCAGCGCGCTGACCAACGCCGCGCCTTTGTCGATGGTCGTGCCGCTGAGTGCGATGTGATCGGCGTATTCGATAATCGCCGCGCCGGCTTCGCCGACCCCTCGTTCGTCCTCATCTGAGGAGTGCAGCCCGCGCTCGCACAGCAGATCATCTCCGAGCAGGTCGTCGATCAGCGTTTCGCCCTCGAGCGCGGCGACGACATTGGCGATCCGTACCCCCGCTCGCGCCTCGTTGTCGCTGACCCGGCATACCTGGGTGGGCTCCGCACCGACCGGTAGGTGCGCGATGACCGTGTCCCACCTCCCGTCCTCGGTGAGTTGATGCAAGGTGGGCACGACGTCTTCGCGGATCGCGCAGGGTACGCAGGCGTGTTGCAGCTCGATGACGGTGTGATCCAGGGTCCCGGTGACGTCGCTGACGACCCGATGCAACCGCTGCTCGGCAACGTCGATGCGGTGCTGCACGACCACCGCGTTCGGCAGGTCCCACTGCAGAGCGATCGTCGCTGCCGCCATCGGCGCGTCAGCGATGCCCGTCACCACCACGACCGGAGCGCCCGTCATGACGAACGACCGTATCGACGCTGGAACCGCTCGACCCGCCCAGCGGTATCGAGCACCCGGCCCCGCCCTGTCCAGAACGGGTGACTGGCACTGGAGACGTCCACGTCAACGACCGGGTAGGTGACCCCTTCCCACTCGATATTTTCCGCTGCAGTCATCGTGGACCGGGTCAAAAAACTCACCCCAGCAGATCGATCGCGGAACACGACCGGCCCGTAGGGCGGATGGAGATGCTTCTTCACGCTGCGCCTCTTCCATGTAGAGTATGAGAATCGTTCTCGTATTCTACACGGAAGGTTACCCATGTCTCGAACCTGTCAGGTCACCGGCAGTAGCCCCGGTTTCGGCCACCACATCTCCCATTCCCACCGCCGCACCAAGCGCCGTTTCAACGTCAACGTGCAAGACAAGCGCTACTGGGTTCCCAGCCTCGGACGCCGCGTCCGGATCCGAGTGAGCCCTCGAGGAATCCGCACCATCGACCGGCGTGGTGTCGATGCCGTCGTGACCGACCTGATCGCCCGTGGGGAGAAACTCTGATGGCCTCACGCTCAGGTGAAGTGCGACCCAAGATCGTGCTGCGCTCCACTGCCGGGACCGGGATCTCCTACGTCACCCGCAAGAACCGTCGCAACACCCCTGACCGGTTAGTGCTGCGCAAGTACGACCGCGTCATTCGCGCGCACGTCGAGTTCAAGGAGTCCCGCTGATGGCCAAGAAAAGCAAAATCGCTGCGCAACACCGACGCGAGGCGACGGTGGCCCAGTATGCCGACCGAAGGGCCGTCCTCAAAGAGTCGGTCCGCACGGCAACGAACCCGCAGGATCGGCGTTTAGCTGTCACTGCTTTGAGCCGACTCCCCCGCGATTCCAGCCCGGTCCGGCTGCGCAACCGGGACCAGGTGGACGGTCGGCCCCGCGGCTACGTGGGCAAAGTCGGGTTGTCCCGGATCCGCTTCCGCGAACTGGCCCACCGTGGCGAACTGCCCGGAATCACAAAGTCCAGTTGGTGAAGCAGCAACCCGCCCCCCCAGGACGCGGACACCGCAGCGAGGGACCAGACGGTCCCCTACTGGCCGTGTGCCAGGGCACCCGTTGCCGCGGGTTGTGGCGCTTGGCCGGCACGCAAGGATTATTCAACGCCACTGTGGCCAGCACCACGGGCGGTCTGCTCATCGCAGCGGACTGCCTCGGACCGTGCCACCTCGGCGCGGTTGCCATCATCGCGCGCCGCCACGGGAGCACCGGAAAAAGTGGCCCAAGCCTCTGGCTATCCGGCGTCGAGCAAGCCCCACGCGGCGAAGCCCTAAGGTGCTGGGTCGCTGCAGGAGGACCAGCGGCAACAGATCCCGTGGCAACGGTGCCTGCGGCGCTAAACGAAGCCGTGATCGCCCAAGGACCACCACTAGCCGCACCACAACGCACCAAGCGCGCCTAAACCCTCAGTCTTGGGTAGGCGTCGACCAGCCATCACAACAAGAAAGGTAGCCCCACCATGGCCGTTCCCAAACGCAAGATGTCACGAAGCAACACCCGCCACCGCCGATCCCAGTGGAAGGCCACCCCACCAGAACTAGTCAGCGTCCACACCCCCAAGGGCACCGTGCTCATCCCGCGCCGACTGGTTCGAGCCGTGCGGCGAGGTCTGATCGACGTCGAGCCCTACCTTGAAACCCAGAAATCCCGGTGAACAGGGCGTCCCAACCCGAGCCACGCAACGTAAAGCCGCCAGCGGCCGCTGCCGACGATGCGTTGTGGAGCAACGATGTCCGAATGATGTGGGAGGACGCAGACTATCCGGCCATCGCCGAATGCCTCAAGTCTGCTGCTCGCGAGGTCGGTATCGCCGCTGTCGAGGGGCCGGCCGCCAAGCGCTCGATCTGGCCACCGGCACCGGGCCAGTGGCCCTCGAACTCGCGGAGGCCGGCTGGGCCGTGTCCGCCATCGACCTCTCCCCCCCGCCTGATGTCGATCGGCCGACGTCACGCAGACGCGCGTAGCCTCACGGTCGATTGGAAACAGGCATCCATGACGCAGATCCCTGCAGCAGATGCATCGGTCGACCTAGTGACCTCCGGTTTCGGGCTGATCTTCGCTCCGGACCCTCGGGAAGCGCTGACCGAAATCAGCCGGGTTCTGCGGACAGGAGGACTGCTGGTCTGCTCGGCCTGGACCCCGACGGGCACGATGGGTCAGATGACCAGCCTGATCGGTGAGTTCCTGAACCGGCATCAGATTGCCATGGCGCCCTTCCGCTGGGGAAACCCGTCCCTTTCCGACTCCTGGTTGCAGCCTCAATTCACCGAGATCCAACGCCGCACCTACGTTCTGCCTTGGCCGTTCGACACCCCGAACGAGGCCACCCAGTGGTTCTTCGACCGTCCCCCTGGACATCGCTCCGCCACTTGCGTCGACCACCTACTACTTCGCGCCGGCCGACGACCTGCGTAATGAGGCGCTGCAGCACGTGGCCGAGGCTTGGGCGGCGAGGGCAGGCGCGGTGGTCGATGCGCTGTCGGCCCAGCTTGATGCTGCGCAAGCGGCCCAAGCCGTCATCAGCGTCATTGGAGCAGACGCCCCCCGGCAACAGATACTCCTGATGTACGAACGCTACCTCGAAGCCGGCAGGCACCAGCGGCTGCGCCCGGTCCTCGCCGCCTGGAACGCGGCCCTCAAGGAGGTCGTGCGAGAGGTGCTGACCCGTGCCGACCTGCCTGCCGAGAAGGACGACGCCCGCCTGGTCCTCGCGGTCGCTGACGGCGTCGCGGTCACGGCGCCGGCCGAGAGAACCCCTGCGGATGTCTCGGTGGGCGCAGCGCTCATCGTGATGTTCTCGCGGCTCTGGATCTCAGCCGGCCCACATGGCCCGGCTGATGAGCGCGATCGCGACTACGCTGATGCGTCAGCCGGCGAATCCGGCTGTGGGCCAGTGCCGCGCCGAAACCAGAAGAGTTTCCGTAGCTGTTCTTGGGATGCGTTCGCTCGCTGTGCACGCCATCCGGATGCTTGCGCCGAAGCGCCGGGACCATACACAGCCATCAGCGTGAGGCGTCTTACCCCTCATGGCGCACACCTCGACGCGCTAGCGTCCGCTCCTACCGCGATGCGCTGCCCGCCCGTCACCGCTGGCTGGTCAGCCAGCGGTCCCGCAGCACTTCCGAAGCGGCCTCGTGGTCTGGGTGGCCATTGACACCGCCCTATAGAAACAGTATCCGAATCAAACAACCTTGCGTGCGCCTGGGAGTGGGTGAGCCAACGTGACGACCGCGGAACCTCCACCGCTGACGATCGTGCAGGCCGGCGAGGGGAGTACCGGCAGCCTGGGCTCCATCGGGGTCGACTTTAAGCTGTGGGGGACCGACACCGGCGGCGCTGTGTCAAAAGTCGAGCACCCCTTCCCTGTCGGAGCGCTCGTGCGGCCTCACCTGCATACCAGAGAGGATGAGTACTCCATTGTCACGGAGGGGGAGATCGGCTTCCGGTCCGGCGACCGCGAAGCGGTCCTTGGGGCTGGTGGGTACA
>JBBQNO010000073.1:0-10522 GCA_038330045.1 Actinomycetales bacterium
CTCTTCTCGTCGCCATGCAATAGGCGCAACGCGAAATCCGGCATGGCCAATAAATCACGCATCTTCATCAGAGGAACATACAACCGGAAGATGTGCGACGTCACGATCTTCCGTTTCATTGTCGGGTGTTGCAGCACCTAGGTCGAGCTGTTCAATGAAGGATGATCCTCATTGAAGACGCCCATGTGCTGACCATGAATCCACCTCGCGACGAGTATGAGCATGGCTATATAGCCATGCAGGACAAGCGACTAGTCGCGGTGGGGGCGAGCCCGGCGCCTGAGGACCTTCGCGCCGAAGCGGACCGAATCGTCGATGGTCGGGGGTGCCTCGCGACGCCCGGTTTCATCAACACCCACCACCACCTCTATCAATGGGTGACGCGCGGTCTCGCGGTCGACTCCCCCCTGTTTCAGTGGCTCACGACGTTGTATCCAATGTGGGCAGGCATCGACGAAGACTGTGTTCGTACGGCGGCACGCGGAGGACTAGCCCGGCTCGCCCAGACTGGATGTACCACCAGCACCGACCACCACTACGTGTTTCCCCGTGATGGGGGCGACGTGCTCGGGGCCGAGATTGAGGCCGCTACCGAGGTAGGACTGCGGTTTCACCCCAGCCGCGGTTCGATGGATCTGGGTCGAAAGGACGGCGGTCTCCCGCCCGACAACGTGGTCGAGGACCGCGAATCCATCCTGGCGGCCTCAGCTGACGCGATCGCCCGATGGCACGACCCCTCCGCAGACTCGATGCTTCGGATCGGTCTGGCGCCGTGTTCGCCGTTCTCGGTGACGGGGGAGGTGATGCGCGAATCGGCCGAGTTGGCACGCGCGCACGGCGTGCATCTGCATACCCATCTGGCCGAAACGCACGACGAATCGGCCTTCTGCCGCGAGCGGTTCAGAAAAACCCCGCTGGAGTATGTGGAGTCGCTCGGGTGGATCGGGTCGGATGTGTGGTTTGCGCATGGTGTGCACTTCAGCGACGCGGAGGTGGCGCACCTTGGAGCCACCCGGACCGGAATCGCCCACTGTCCGACGTCGAATGCGCGGTTGGGCGCGGGGATAGCCCGAGCTCGGGATTTGCGCGTCGCTGGTGCCCGAATCGGGATCGGCGTCGATGGCGCGGCCAGTAACGAGGCCTGCTCGATGATCGACGACGTTCGACACGCCCTGCTCTTTGCTCGTGCGCGCGGCGGCCCCCAAGCCCTGAGCGTCCGCGACGCCGTGGAAATGGCCACACGTGGCGGAGCCGACGTGCTGGGCCGCAGCGACGACCTCGGATCACTGGAGGTCGGCAAACTGGCGGACCTTGCCCTGTGGGACCTGCGCGGCTACGCACATGCGGATATCAATGACCCGGTTGCAGCCTTGGTTTTGGGGTCGGCGCCGCCGGTGAAGATGCTGCTGGTCAACGGGAAGCCGATCGTCGAGGACGGTCGTGCGCTGACCGTGGACGAGGAGGTACTGGCCACCGACGCCGAGACGGCGCACCGTCGGCTACTCGAACGCCACTAGCGCCTGCCAGGCAACGTCGTCGGGAAGGCGGGACTACGTTAACAACTCCTGGATGCGCCCGACGCCCTCGGCCAGGTCGTTGTCGCCCAGGGCATACGAGAGACGAAGGTAGCCACTAGGGCCGAAAGCCTCGCCCGGAACGACCGCGACTTCGGCCTGCTCGAGAATGATCTCGGCCAATTCCACGGAGGTCGTCGGTGTGCGACCGCCAATCGTGCGGCCCAGCAATCCCTCGACGTTCGGGTAGGCGTAGAACGCGCCGGTCGGGGTGGGGCATTCGACCCCGTCGATGGCGTTCAACATCGTGACTATCGTGTTCCGGCGGCGGTCAAACGCCTCACGCATCGTCTCGACCGCTTCCAACGAACCTTGCAGAGCCGCGATGGCGGCCCGCTGCGAGACATTGGCCACGTTGGACGTGGAGTGAGATTGCAGGTTGGTCGCGGCCTTGATGACGTCCGTGGGGCCGATCATCCAGCCCACCCGCCACCCGGTCATCGCGTAGGTCTTGGCGACCCCGTTGATGACCACGCAGGTTTCAGCGAGCTCGGGGACGACGACCGGCATCGACGGGGCGACGGCACCGTCGTAGAGCAAGTGCTCGTAGATCTCGTCTGTCACGACCCAGACGTCGTGTTCCACCGACCACCGGCCGATCGCTTCGACCTGTTCGGGGGAGTAGACGGCACCGGTGGGGTTAGAGGGACTACAAAACAACAGAACCTTGGTGGCGTCGGTACGGGCTGCTTCGAGTTGTTCCACCGTCACCAGGTAGCCCTGGTCGGCACCGGCGAACACTGGCACCGTGATGCCACCGGCCAGTGCGATCGATTCTGGGTATGTCGTCCAGTAGGGGCTAGGGAGGATGACCTCGTCGCCGGGGTTCAACAGCGCTGCGAAGGTGTTGTAAACGGCCTGCTTGCCTCCGTTGGTGACGAGCACATTGGCCGGGCTCACCTCATACCCCGAATCGCGCGCTGTCTTATCGACGATGGCCGCTTTGAGTGCGGGCAGACCGCCAGCGGGGGAGTACCGGTGGTTGATCGGCTCAGCGGCTGCCGCGACCGCCGCCGCGACGATGTAGTCCGGGGTCGGGAAGTCGGGCTCGCCGGCCCCAAAGCCAATAACGGGAGCGCCCTCGGCTTTCAACGCTTTGGCCTTGGCATCAACAGCCAGCGTGGCCGATTCGGCGATGGCGCCGATCCGACGCGACAAGCGGGGGCGGCGGGAAAGGGTCTCTTCGGCAGTCACCGGACTATCCTCGCACCCCAGGGCCTGTGGCCGTGGATCTGAGCAGCACAACGGTGCTGGTGGCGGTTCGCGCTGCGCGGTCTTCTCACGTAGACTTGTCTGTCGGGTGTGTGCAATCACCCACCGCAACGTCACGCCCCGTGGCAAGCACCGAAGGGCAATAGCTCAACTGGTAGAGCACTGGTCTCCAAAACCAGCGGTTGGGGGTTCGATTCCCTCTTGCCCTGCGTAGTGAAACGACAGCGAAACAGATAGACCAACGACACCGATACACAATCAGTGCGATCGCACTGCACACCGAGATTCAGGACTGAGGCCGCAACGTGAGCAATCCAAGTGCACCCGAGACGCAGGGCGCAGACCGCTCGCGCTCCGGGCAGCCTGCTCGCGCGGGATCGTTCGTCGCTCAGGTCCTCAATGAGACCCGCAAAGTTGTCCGCCCAACTCAGCGCGAGTTGGTGATATACACGATCGTCGTGCTTGTCTTTGTCAGTGTGATCATGGCCTTCGTGTTCGGTATTGATCAGGTCTTTCAGCAACTCGTCGCGTTCGTCTTCGGCTAGACGCGCACAGCCGGGCATCATGCTCGGGTCAAGGTCGCTCAGTCGGCCGTCCAGGCCATCCGAGGTCAACGCAGCAACGTAAGGAAGTAGTTCATGTCGCAGAATGTGGCTCCCGAGACCGACGACACCCAGTCGTCGCCGGTTGAGGTCGAAGACACCGACGTCGAGCAGGCGGAGGAGGTCGTTGACCCCGCTGAGGAGTTCCGGGCGACGCTGCTTGCTCAGTTCGGCGACTGGTACGTCATCCACTCCTACGCCGGCTACGAGAACCGGGTCAAGCACAACCTCGAGACCCGTATCAGCAGCCTCAATATGGAGGACTACATCTTCTCGGTGGAAGTTCCGATGGAAGAGGTCACCGAGATCAAGTCCGGTGTGCGCAAGTTGGTTCGTCGCGTGCGGATGCCCGGGTATGTCCTGGTCCGCATGGAGCTCACCGACGAGTCCTGGGGGGCCGTGCGCCACACGCCTGGCGTCACCGGCTTCGTCGGCAACGCCCACCAGCCGGTGCCGCTGAGCCTTGATGAGGTCATCAATATGCTGGCTCCCGTCTTCGAGCAGCCAGAGCAGTCCAAGGCCACTGGCGGATCAGGCTCCGGGTCGCGTAGTCGCCCCGAGCCCGAGATCGACTTCGAGGTCGGCGAATCCGTGACCGTGATGGAAGGGCCGTTCGAGACCCTGCCCGCCACGATCTCGGAGATTATTCACGAGTCGCAAAAGCTCAAAGTGCTGGTCTCGATCTTCGGTCGCGAAACCCCCGTCGAATTGGCCTTCAACCAGGTCGCCAAGATTTAATGTCCCGCGGGGCCCCGGCCCCACCTCGCCGCGCACCGACCGGTGCCTGGCACTGCAACCGGGTCATCGCCCGAGGCGTCGGCCCACCACCACAGAAAAGAGACACGTATGCCCCCCAAGTCCAAGAAGCAGTCCGGCTTTATCAAGCTCCAGATCCAGGCAGGCCAGGCCACGCCTGCGCCGCCCGTCGGCCCGGCCCTTGGCCAGCACGGCGTCAACATCATGGAGTTCGTCAAGGCTTACAACGCTGCGACCGAAAGCCAGCGCGGCAACGTCGTGCCTGTGGAGATCACGGTCTACGAAGACCGTTCCTTCACCTTCGTCACCAAGACCCCACCGGCCGCCGAGTTGATCAAGAAGGCTGCTGGCGTCGCCAAGGGGTCCGGCGAGCCGCACAAGACCAAGGTCGCCAAGCTCACGAAGGCTCAGGTCCGCGAGATCGCTGAAACCAAGATGGTAGACCTGAACGCGAACGACATCGATCAAGCAGCCAAGATCATCGCTGGCACCGCCCGCTCGATGGGTGTGTCGGTCGAGGCCTGATCTACTCGGTGAGCACACGGCATACTCGCGTGCTCACCGCTGCATAAACTGCACGTCAGCACCACAGCGCTACAGCACGAAACGGTAGTGCCGAATGGGCACCGCCAGCACGATGTGGCAGGGCCAGCGCTGGTCCGTCTGACCACACCTCCGCACCACCAATTAGGAGCACACATGAAGCGCAGCAAGGCATACCGGGCCGCCGCCGCTAAGATCGACGCCGACAACCTCTACCCCCCGGCCGAGGCCATCGCCTTGGCCAAAGAGACCTCGGCCACCAAGTACGACGCGACCCTCGAGGTTTCGCTGCGACTGGGCGTCGACCCCCGCAAGGCGGATCAGTTGGTCCGCGGCACCGTCAACCTGCCGCACGGTACCGGTAAGACCGCCCGTGTGCTGGTCTTCGCCAACGGTGACCGCGCCGAAGCAGCCCGCGCTGCAGGGGCCGACTACGTCGGTTCGGACGAGTTCATCGACAAGGTGGCCGGGGGCTGGCTCGACTTCGACGCCGTCGTCGCCACCCCGGACCTGATGGGCAAGGTCGGTCGCCTCGGTAAGGTCCTCGGACCCCGTGGCCTGATGCCCAACCCGAAGACCGGCACCGTCACCATGGATACGGCCAAGGCCGTTACCGACATCAAGGGCGGAAAGATCGAGTTCCGCGTGGACAAGCACTCCAACTTGCACTTCATCATCGGCAAGTCGTCCTTCGCGCAGAAGTCCCTCGCCGAGAACTACGCGGTCGCCATGGACGAGGTCCTTCGTTTGAAGCCCTCGGCCGCTAAAGGTCGCTACATCACCAAGGCCACGATGAGTACCTCGATGGGCCCGGGCATCCCGCTCGACTCCTCGAAGAGCGCCATCGCCGCCGACGCCGAGTAGACATCCCCCCAGCCTTTCCGCCTGGGCAAGGTTATGCCGCATTCGTGGGTGCGATTCCCCCCGATCTGCGCGCATAACCTTGCCCAGGCTTTTTGCTGTGGGTAAGTCCTGATGGCTTGGGTCCGTTTTTGCGATGGTCCAGCCATGAACCGCGAAGTATGTGAAGGTCTCGCCGCCCAGGGTGGCGTCGCCTCGGTCGGACAGCTGGGGCACCTTGGCGTTTCGCGCCAAACCGTTGACCGTCTCGTCCGGCGCGGGGAGTTGGTTCGGCTGCGCCGGGACGTGATCATCGACGCTCAGGTATGGAGTGAAGCGGCAGAGTGGGAGAAGCACGCCCTGCGAGCGCGGGCAGTGATGCACAGTCTGAACCCGAACGCCGATCAATCGTTGGCCCTCAGCCATCACAGCGCGCTGGCCGTCCACGGGTTATCGGTCTTTGGTGGCGATGACCGCGTGCACCTCGTGCGTACTGACGCCCAACGTGGACGGTCGGATGCAGTGGTGCAGGTCCACGCTCCGATTGGACCATCCTGCGTCAGAATCGTCGGGGGGCTGGCTACTGTCCTGCCCGAGCTCGCGGCGCTACAGATGGCCGGGTCTTTCGGTGCCTGCGCTGGTCTCGTCGCAGCAGACTCGGCGCTGCATGTAGGGGTTTGCAGCGAGGAAGACCTCGCATGTGCTGCGCACAACCATAATTTCGGGCCTGGCATCAAAGCGGTACGGTTGGTGGCTGCGATTGCCGATGCTCGGATCGAATCAGCGGGGGAGTCTCGGGCACGCTGGGTGATGCGCTCCTGTGGATTTCCGGACCCGGTGCCGCAGGCGCTCATTCGGACGGGCTTCGGCTTCGCGGCGCGGGTCGACTTTCTGTTTCCTGCGCAATGGACCGTCGTCGAGTTCGACGGGCTGCTGAAATATCAGACCGCCAAGGATCTACAGCAAGAGAAGGTCCGCTAAGACCGGCTTAGGGCCATGGGCTACGAGGTTGTGCGGCTGACGTGGGACGACCTTCGCCACCCCGATCGAGTTCGCCATCTCATCAGCGCGGCTTTTGAGCGTGCCGCACGCTCTAGGGCATCGTGAGCAAGCGGCGAGACAGCCTTAGGTGAACAGCGAATCGGACATTGGGGCATCGACGTTCACGATCTGAACGTCGAACGCTTCACCAGTCTTGGAGCCGTCGAGGTGCGTTACGCCGACGCACACACGCCGGTCTGCACATCTAGGGCAATCTCGAACCGAGTGCTGTGGGTAAAGGTGTCGCCCTTTCGCTGAGAGGGCCTCGGGTTGTCGCCGTACTCCATCGCCTCTGTCGCTGCGTTGAACAGAAGTGGGCAGCAACCGCACTGAGGCTCGTAGCTGCGCGGATCGAGGGAAACCTCAGCCCACAACGTGTCCCGACCGTGCCTGTCGTCCGCCCACACGTGGTGGATGACTACCCCCGGCGCTGGCATGGCTGCGTCGACGGCGGTGTTGTCGTTCCCATCGTTGGGGCCTTGATCGTGCCACTCGCCTCGACCGAGCTCGTGCGGTCGGAGCATCGCTACCCATTCGTAGTTTTCGTACATAGGGTCGTCTTCGGCCTGTTGCGCCAGGGTTTCGTCGCCTGGGACGGAGAAGCTCATCTGCCAACCAGCCCCCGGTGTGCCCGGTCGCTGGTTTTCCACGAATATCGTGCCGTCACCTGCTTCGACCCTCAGATCGTAGGGGCGTCGCAGCCAGGCGTGGACGGTGCCGCGGTCTGGGTTGGCGTGACGGAACTCGAGCGTCGACCACAGGCGATGTGAATCCTGAGCCAGCTGACGGAAAGTGGCTCCGGTGGCATTTGGTTGCGTACTCTCCCGGCTCACCGGGCCAGTGCAGCACGGAAGATCGCGTGGCGCCATACCCCTGGCACTGCCTGGGCAAAGGTATGCCGCCTGGGCGGGGGAAATCGCAGGCTCGAGGGATGCATAACCTTGCCCAGGCGGGAAGGGAGGCGGGATTTGGGTCCGGGAGCGCGGGAGGTTATGGTTTCCATTGACCAATGACCGCCGGTTCTCGGCTGCTCGCAAGAGCACCTGAGCCAAGGTCCCGGAGTGCACGGGCGACCAGCGTAGGTGTTTGAGTTTGACGCAGTTCGCGCTGTCCAAGCCCTGGCTCCTACGCCAGGGCTTTCTGTATGCCGGGGGCTGGCCGGCATACAGACGAAGGAGGCTTCATGGCGACACCTGAGAAGGCTGCTGCCATTGCCGAGTTGGCGGACAAGTTCCGCACCTCGGAGGCGGCCGTGCTGACCGAATACCGCGGGTTGACCGTGGCGCAGATCACAAAGCTGCGTACGTCGATGCGTGAGCACGCGACCTACGTCGTGGTGAAGAACACGCTCACCAAGCGTGCCGCCGCCGAGGCTGGAGTAACCAGCCTCGACGAGCACTTGCAGGGCCCTTCGGCCATCGCCTTCGTCACTGGTGACGCGGTCGAGGCAGCCAAGGGCTTGCGGGACTTCGCCAAGGCACACCCCGCACTGGTGATCAAGGCAGGTGTGCTCGACGGTAAGCCGTTGACCCCAGCCGAAATCACCAAATTGGCAGATCTGGAATCGCGCGAGACGTTGCTGGCCAAGTTGGCCGGCGCAATGAACGCCTCGCTCAGCCAGGCTGCCGCACTGTTCGCTGCACCGCTCTCGCAGACCGCACGGGTCGTCGAAGCGTTGCGCGCTAAGGTTGAGGAAGAAGGCCCGGCACCTGCCGAGGCCGCCGACGCTGCACCGCAGGCTCCGGCCACCGAAGCAGTCGAGGCATCTGCCGACACCGCCACAGACGTCGCCGAGGGTGGCGACAGCACCACCGACTCGGAGTAATTCGAGTAAGCCTAGGTCCGTCACCGCTTGGCGCGACCCATGCAGCACAACACCACAAGCCACTCAAGGCATGACAAGGAAGGAACGCCCCCATGGCGAAACTGAGCACCGAAGAGCTTCTTGAGAACTTCAAGGAGATGACCCTGATCGAGCTGTCTGAGTTCGTGAGCCAGTTCGAGGAGACGTTCAACGTCACCGCGGCGGCCCCGATGGCGATGGCTGCTCCCGCAGGCGGCGGCGCCGAAGCCGTAGTCGAAGAAGAGCAGGATGAGTTCGACGTCGTCCTCGAGTCCGCTGGCGACAAGAAGATCCAGGTCATCAAAGAGGTCCGCACGCTGACCTCGCTGGGTCTGAAGGAAGCCAAGGACCTCGTTGACGGCGCCCCCAAGGCCATCTTGGAGAAGGTCGACAAGGACTCCGCGACGAAGGCTAAGGAAGCGCTTGAAGGCGCTGGAGCCACCGTCACGATGAAGTGAAGTCATCCCGGGTATCCCGGGATGCACAGCTAACGCGGGTGTGCGGCCTCACGGTCGTCGCCCGCGTTTTGCGTTTCCAGGGTACAAAGTTGGCGTGTCGGAGCCCTAAACACTTGACGGGACAGCCGCGAAGGGGCACGATCATCGGGTTCAACGCCGGAATCCGTGATCGGCGTGGCTGCACTCTTTCCGTGGGGATGGAAGCGTGCTAGGGGATCGGGTGGACGAGACCTGCCTGCGTGTGTATGGTAGACCTTTGCGCTGCCCACTCCGCGCCCCTTCCAAAGCCTCACGGCCCTCAGCGACTGTCGTACGCATCTGACACCGCTGATCGTCCGTGTGATCAAGGCAGGGTCGATGTGGGCAGCGATGACCTAGCCGCTTGTACAGGCCCGTGGAAGGACCCTCCTTGGCTGCCTCGCGCACTGCGAAAAAGACTGTATCCACCGCTCGAACCGCTTCAGGTCGACTGAGTTTTGCAAAGATCCGCGAGCCTATGGAGGTCCCAGACCTCCTCGCCTTGCAGACCGATAGCTTCGACTGGTTGCTCGGAAACGAAGACTGGCAGGCGCGTGTCGCTGCCGCTGAGAAGGAGGGACGCACTGACGTCCCGGACCGCTCCGGTCTAGAGGAGATCTTCGAGGAGATCTCCCCGATCGAGGACTTCTCCGGCTCGATGTCACTGTCGTTCCGCGATCACCGATTCGAGGAGCAGAAGTACTCGATCGATGAATGCAAAGAGCGGGATATGACGTATTCCGCCCCGCTCTTCGTCACGGCTGAGTTCATCAACAACTCCACCGGTGAGATCAAGAGCCAGACGGTCTTCATGGGTGAGTTCCCGTTGATGACCGACCGAGGCACCTTCATCGTCAACGGCACCGAGCGCGTCGTTGTCTCGCAGTTGGTACGTAGCCCCGGCGTGTACTTCGAGCGCTCGCTCGACAAGACGTCCGACAAGGACATCTACACCGCCAAGGTCATCCCCAGCCGTGGTGCATGGTTGGAGTTCGAGATCGACAAGCGCGACATGGTCGGCGTCCGCGTTGACCGCAAGCGCAAGCAGAGCGTCACCGTGCTGCTGAAGGCGCTCGGGTGGTCCGAGGCTCGCATTCTCGAAGAGTTCGGCCACTACGAGTCGATCCGCCTCACCTTGGACAAGGACAACACGGCCGATCAGGACGAGGCGCTCCTTGATATTTACCGCAAGTTGCGCCCCGGTGAACCGCCGACCAAAGAGGCCGCCCAGAACTTGCTGGAGAACCTCTACTTCAACCCCAAGCGTTATGACCTCGCGAAGGTTGGTCGCTACAAGATCAACAAGAAACTTGGTCTCGAGGCCCCGCTGAGCGAGTCGGTGCTTGGTGTCGACGACATCGTGGCCACCATTCGCTACATCGTGGCGCTGCACGCAGGTGACACCAGTATTGAGGTCACTCGTGGCGGCAAGCGCGAAGATCTGCTGGCTGAGGTCGACGACATCGACCACTTCGGCAACCGTCGCCTTCGTAGCGTAGGCGAGCTCATCCAAAACCAGGTCCGCACGGGCCTGTCGCGGATGGAGCGTGTGGTGCGTGAGCGGATGACGACGCAGGACGTCGAGGCGATCACTCCGCAGACGCTGATCAACATCCGGCCCGTTGTTGCCTCCAT
>JBBQNO010000074.1:0-10474 GCA_038330045.1 Actinomycetales bacterium
CACCGACCACCAGCCCTACCTAAACGCGATCGCCGAGGAGCTCAACGAGATCCCCCGAGAGGTCCTAGCCTGGCGCACCCCACGAGAGGCCTACGAGGCCCTCCTGGCCAGCCCTGTTGCTACGACGACTTGACGATGCCAAGCAACTCAAAACTCAACCCCGCTGTCACGAGAATTATCATATGGAAGTCCCGCCAGCATGACTGTTCAAGATCTTGGCGGCACTCTTGCGCCGTCCAAGTCGAAACGCCACTCCGCCTGCGAAGCCCGTCCCGATCACCAATCGCTAACCGGTGGCGGTTCATTGTGTGGTCTCAGGTGAAGGTACCTCGGTAAAGGCGTCGGACGTTGGCTTCTACAGTCGCAGTCGCGTTCTTAAGGACTTCTCAAACCGATCAGCCCGTAGTTTGCGTGAAGCAAGAATTCGAAGTTCTATCTCATGCCCGTCCCGCTTCCCCTCGTCCGCCTCGTTGCGGACACTCAGCACGAGCATCCAAAACATCTCGGTGGGTCCCCTGCTGAGCCAACCTTCATAGGCTTCAACATTGACCGCGCGAACATCTCGGACGGGGACCGTCTGGTTCCTGAAGTGCCCGTGGATCACCACCACATCCTCCTTGCACACAACGCGCAAGCGGCTGCTCCTCAACGCAAACACGACAAAGCAACCCAAAACGCAAGAAATGAGAACAACCTGTCGTGCTGTTGAGCCCGAACTTGTGTCTACTATCCCAGCCACGATGGCGAAGCCCATCAGTGAAGCCATGCATATCGACGCAACCGGATTGATATATCCACGCAGCGTGAGAGTTCCCGCAGATCTAGGCATGTGCCCCCATGCCCTTAGCGGCAGCCCGATAGCCATCGAAGCGAGTGCACTGGGACGACTTACCGCGCAGCCGGCCGGCCAGCACCCATTCGGTCACAGCTGCCACCACACGTTCAGCACGCTCGCGAAAACCTGTTCCATAGCGCGCCTTCCGATCGCCCGACCACCTTCACCATCATCGTCTACCCACCACACAGATGCAGATCGCCGCCACACTGAAAGCTCCAAGAGCCTTGCGCCGCCACCTGCCCCCAAAAGCTGACGGCCACCGGTCACCGGTAGGCGATCCGTCACCGGTGCAGTTGACACTGGCTGGCTGTCCCCGTCCTGGTGCGGCCACGCCGAGGCCATCCCCGGGGCACTGCCGGCCGCACGGCGGCGGTACCCAGGCCTGTCGGCTTCGCGTGAGATTATTGCTCGCAATCGACCAGGGGAGACCAGCACTGTGGGCAAGGGCTTCGAGATCAACAAGCAGGCGATCCGCAAGATGAGCAGGGAATTAGAGAAGGAGTTTGCCAGGAACCCCGTCCGGGTCCAGCTGGAGGCGGACGCAAGCGGCGTGACCTTCCCCGCCGGCCCGATCACGAATAATTACCACGGTCCCGTGGTCACGGTTCATGGCGACAACGCTCAGCTGGCCTGGGACAACCAGACGGTGAACCAGACACAGAACCGAGACATCGCTCCGGGCTACGAGGAGCTCGCGAAGGTGGTCACCGGCCTGCTCGCGTCGCTCCCGGCGCTGGGTCTGTCAGGTGACGACGAGCAGGAGGCCAAGACTACGGCCGAGTCGGTGCTCGGCGAGGTGGTCAAGTCCGAGCCAGATCAGGGCCATATCAAGCGCGGCATCACGATGCTCAGGGGCCTGCTGGCTCCCATCGCGACTGGAGTCGGAACCGCCGTCTCGGGCGAGGCCACCGATCTTTCCAAGACGCTGATTGAGGGGCTCGGCAGCACACTACGGTGATAGGCGAACCGAGCCCGCCAGTCGATCGTCACGCAGAGCGTCCAGTGCGGGATCGTCCTGTGAGGATACGCGAAAGCGCCGGTGGAGAAGGGAGACGGGGCGACAGGCCGCGGCGATCTACGCGGATGAGTTCATCGTAGTAGTA
The DNA here is from genome assembly GCA_038330045.1 of Actinomycetales bacterium. Classification (GTDB taxonomy): domain Bacteria; phylum Actinomycetota; class Actinomycetes; order Actinomycetales; family Dermatophilaceae; genus Ornithinicoccus. The sequence continues at coordinate 1,942 of JBBQNO010000074.1, forward strand.
CCTCAGCCGTGACGTGGTGTGGGAGTTAGAAGTGTGGGTATTCGCGCCCTGGCCTCTTAGAGATCGATCTTGTTCTGGCTAGGAAGACTGCCCCGACAAGACAGACCCCGAGAAGTGCAGCTGGTGCGTAGAGGTACCAGAGCGCGGATCCTTCGGACAGAAACAAACAGACGAGGAGCCCCGATATTGCCAGGATGAGCCAGAACCTACCTTCAAATGTGCCCCTGTCGCTGTGCGGCCTCGGCGTGTAGCGGGTGAGAAACAGCAGGACGTCAGCCTGGGACCAGAAGGTCGTGGCTCTGCTGAGAAGGGGGTCCGCGTCTGTAGAGGCGAAGATCGCCCTCACAACCGGCAGCCACGACGTTTGTTCGACGCGCTGGTGAGAATCTTCCGGCAAAACCCGCACTCTGTCCAAGACGTCCGCTGGCTCAGCCTTGCTTTCGACCTCGCCAAGTAGGTCGGCAAAGGCCACGGCCGACACTGCGCTGTGGTGGTTGGGCCGCAAGCGTTCCGTGGTCCTGCGGGCAGCGAAGCCTTCCGCCAGCGCACCTGCCACGAACTCGACCGTGGAGATGTTCAGGTTCTGGAAGGTCACCCGTTCAGGCGGGACCACAGCCCCTCCTCACCATGGGTGGCCTCAAAAAGTCACACTCGCATCTCCTGGTAAGCGGACCTCTGCCGCATCACTTCCGCAACACTACGGGCCAGGCCCAGCGTTGACCTAGATCATCGCCAACAAGGTGCACCAGCGCTCGATTCGGGATAGCAAGCCGACGACGACTACGGGGTGACCGATCGAAACCTTAAGAGGCCGGTCGTGGCTCCGGCGCCAGGGGCACAATGACCGGATGGCCACAAGCGAGCAGCGAATGGTGCCTCGTCCCCTGACTCCCAGGGAAACGTCCGTGCTTGTTGCGCTCATCACCCGAGGCGCCAGCCTGATCGAGGGCGAGGTCGTCACCGGCCAGGACCGCGCCCGTTGGCTGGGAAAAGTCCCAGGCACGCGCGCCGGGCGCAGGTGCGGGTGTGGCACCTGCCCATCCATCGGGCTCACTCACGTCGACAGCACCCAGCCTGATATCGAGGACAGCCACATCGTGCTTGAGGTCGACACCCCCAGGAGCCATGGTGTTGCTGCACATCGACAGTGATGACCGCCTCGTTGAGCTCGAGCTCGCGCCGATGGATACCGAAACCTTCGCCGAGTTCCCATGTCTAGGTCCACTTGATGGGTAACGGTTCGGCTTCAGTTGAGGGGTAACGCTTCCTAGGCTTGATTGACAGGTTGGTCTTTTGGGGGCTCGTCGTTTCTCCTCCTGGTGGTCGCCTGTTTCGGGCGCTTGATGGCGGTTGCGTTGTGGTCCCGCACCGCGTGCCAGGTGTCGTGGCTCGGACGCTTGCCTTCCCCAAGCCACGATTGCGCCGAGGGTGTGCCATTGACGCGATCGTATCCGTGCGGCGGTGTTATCGATCGTGCCACCGGGGTTGGCAGAGTTTAGTGAAGTTCAATGAAAGGCCATCCAACCGCGACGGCTATCAGCGAAGCCGCGCACAGGTAGTAGGGACCAGCAACTCGCAAGCCAGCTGCCGTGACAGGCAAAAACGGGTCCAACTTGGACGACGTTTTCTGGCTGATGATCCTGTCAAGGTAGACGGCTACCCCGAGGAACGGAGCAGCGACGCCCAGCAGGTAGGGAACAACGTCGGGACCCAACACCACACGCCCGAGGATCCCGGCAAGTAGAGCGACCAAGCACAGGGGCCACCCAATTTGGTCGAGGCGTCGTTTCGATTTCGGGTGATTTCCGCCATCCGTCATCGGTGTGTCCCAGATCTCGGCCTTGCGATCTGAACCTCGCAGCGCGGCTCAGCCACCTCGACGCGCCTCATCGCTACACCTAACCATCCCAATGGTGGCCCGCCACTGTCGAACTGCCTGTCCTGGTGATGTGAACCCCTATGACTTCAGTGGTTCCCCTGTCTGTCGTGACTCACATGCTCGGTGTGGGGTCCTGCGTTTCAGTTGATAGATCTGTGGCCATAGGCCTTGTGTCGTCTCACCTCCTGGTGGTTCTGCCGGGGAACGTCTTTGATCGTGGTCCCGTTATCGTCTCGCACGACCAGCGTGGTGTCTTGGACTTCGACGCTCACGATCGTGCCTGCATGGCGAAGCCCGACCTGGACGCGTTGGTTCGTCACTTGGATACCGCCACGTGAAGACACCTTCCGTTCTACCCGGACTGGCCGGTTGCTCACTTCGGGTATTTGCCCGGCTGGTCGTGCCCCTTGTAGGCGGGCGCGTTTGGTCGGGGTGAGGGTGAACGCGGTCGTTCGCCACAGCGTCCCATTAGCGAGGACGACGTGCGCGAGGTCGCGGTCCAGGCGGATCGTGACGCGTTGCCCAGCAAGCGGGATCCCAGCTCGTAGCGCGGTGTCGCCGAGGCTGACCATGCCACCAGGGTTCACCGTCCGGTCAACCTCGATCGCCGCTCCAGCGAGTAACCGCCCGGGCAGTGGTCGTGCGGGCGGTGGGCCAGCGGGTTGGGCAGGTGCACGGTGGTCGAGTCAATCCAGAAAGTGATCACTTCACCGGCGCGGTGCGGCCCGAACCAGAACTGCTGACCGCCGACGGCGACGTTCCCGCTCGGTGGGACCGCCCGGTCAACTCAACAGCCCCGCCGAGGTCATCAACCACCGGGCAGTGATCGACGATAGATGCGACGACCTCGCCCTCAATATTCGACGAATAATCGCCATGTTGCTCGCTGACGGGTTCCGGGATACTGGCGATTTCTGGTGGCACCCACAACTCGAGCCCTGGTCGTGGCGGTGCCGGGGTGAAGCGGTCGGAGGGCACGGCCATGTCCAACGATTGGTGGGGGCGGATCGTGTTGTACTCGGTCCGCCACGCGTCGACCGCGGCTTGGGCATCAGCGATCGTCGCGAACGGGGGCGCGTCGTCGAGCAGTTCGCGTTGGATCGATTGGTGCCACCGCTCAACCTTGCCCGTCGTCGTAGGTGAACGGATCTTCGTCAACAAATGCTCGATGCCGTTCTTACGACAGATCCGGTCAAACAACACCTCCGCCGGGCGCGGCGTGCCGTACTTACCCGTAAACTGCTTCCCGTTGTCGGTCAGGATCTGATCCGGCGCCCCGTACTCGGCTAGCGCAGTGGTGAACGCGGCACACACCGCCCGACCCGTAGCGCGTGCCACGACCGTCCCGATGACCGAAAACCGAGAGTGGTCATCGATCCCGGAGATCAGCTTCGCTTCGGACCCGTCGAGCATCCTGACCGAGCCCATCACGTCCATTTGCCATAACTGCATCGCCACCGGACGTTCCCACCGTTTGTAATCACCCCTACCGCGCTTCCTGGTCCTGGCTGTCACAAGGTGGTGACGAACCAACACCCGGTACACCGTCGACCTCGACGGCACCGGGTCTACCCCGGCACGGCCCAACTCGTGCAACAACCGGCGCGGCCCCCAGCGTGGGTGATCGGTGCGCAACTGCACCACCAGCGCTTCCACGTCCGGGGCAACCTGCCACGGGTGGGCGTGCGGACGGTGCGAACGATCCACCAACCCAGGCAAACCGTCCTCGCCATACCGGTTCAGCCACAGGTGCACCGTTTTACGGCTCACCCCATACCGGGACGCGACATCGGTCACCGTCGCCCCGCCCAGCACTTCCATCACTGCGTGATACCGCTGCTCCACAACACTCAACTCCACGAGCATCAACCCGGCCACCTTCCACAAGACAACAACGCCTCGTGTAAGAGTCCGGGACGGCCGCGTTACCCATCAAGTGAAGCCACGATGTAACCCATCAAGCGGAGTCAGGCACCGGGCTAGTTCTGCCCGGGCGTGCAGAGCATGGGTAGCCCTCTAGGCAAGTCTTCGGAACGGCAAAGCAGGCACGGTCACTTCGAAGCCGTACCGATCATCCAGGGATTTCGAATGAGTCAGTGCCGGTTCGACGTTCTGTTCGCTGGCTTGAAAGTGTTTCGTCAAGGAGGTCGGCATAGCGGGTTGCGCTGTCTTTGCAATCGAAGAAGATGCCGAGGCGGGCCAAGTCAAAAGGCCGCTCATCCACCAACAGGACCACGGAATGGGTCCCTACACTCAACAGCCAGGTAGCCAAAACACCACGACGGTAGGAAGAAGCCCCTCGTGTCGCGTCAAGGGAGAACGCCCTCGTTACAAAGATGCCAGCCACAGTGACCTTCTCCCACGATACCGTCACCCCTAAAATCCACCACCGCCAAGCCAACCAGAAGCACCAACTAGCAAACACGAGAAGGATCGCGGCACCGTAAGGCTCGCTTCGGACGGAGGTCACCGCCACAACCGCTGCTCCAACACCCATCGCGACACTCATGGGTGTAAAAAGAAACCGCACGATGGGCAAGCTGCGCAATCTCACCGCATGATCCACCGACCGGTTCACCATCCGCTCAGCATGACGGCCGATCACAGAAACGCCAACGCACGTAGGCGCCGCCCAAGCGAACTCACATCTCGCGCCGCCAGAGGATCCCCGTACGGCGATCCCCAATCGGCGAACGACGACGTCTTCAGCGGCGAACCTGCAGATGCCTGGCCAGCACCGCATGGCGTTGCGCTTGCGGGCACTGTGGGCGAAGTCGCAAGTGGGGGGCCTTGCCACCAATCCAATCCGATCTAGGACGGAGGCTGCGTCTGTTGTGGGCCGCCTACCGACGGACCGCGAGGTTGTCGTTGATCCGCTCCCAGCCGTCTTTGATGTCACCGCTGAAATCATCCGGCAGGAGGAGTGCGCTACCGCCGCGGGTCGAGGAGATCGTGACCGAGACGCCGTCCGCGGCGAACCGTTCTGATGGTGCACAACTTGAAGCGGCCATCCAGTTCGAGCCCCCTGATGTGGGCTCGACCGCCAGGGTTACGCACCAGTTGTCCTCGGTGTCCCGACTTGCGAAAACGTGCAGCTGGTCAACATCGGCTACGTTCGCCAGGTCTTCGTCCGGTACGCCCTCAGGGCTGCTGAACCACTCGGGCAACTGCGCCTGAGGCTCTTTCATGATGGCTAACTGGGGGTCGGCAGGTCCCGAGCAGGCGGTAACCGCGGCCGCGGCAGCAACGAGCAGCATCCACCTCATCTTCGGCATGGCCAACAGTCTGACAGAACTCTGACACGGCTGACCGGAAACGGATCCCTATCCGGGCATGGATTACTTTAAGGCGCGCTGGCCAGGACAGCGGTTTGGCCGTCACGCTCGGACCCGCCGGAGACTCTCACCATCCGGGCCGTCTCTCGAAGGCCCACCCCCTCAAGCCGGGCGACGATCTGGTCGGCGGTGGTGAGGTAGCGGACGAGTTCGATTTCGTGACCGAAGCGTCGGAAGGCAGGAGCGACGTCACGGACCCCATAGCCGGACTGGGTACCAATGAGGATGTGTCCACCGGAACGGAGGACTCGACCGGCTTCGGCGAAGATGCGATCGTGGTCGACCGGCGGGGTGTGGATGATTGAGTACCACAGCAAAACGCCGTCGAAGTAGTTGTCGGGGTAGGCGAGGGCGTTGAGCGAACCCACCCCGAACTTTAGGTCCGGATGGAAGTGGCGGGCCATCTCGATCATGCCTGGCGAAAGGTCGACGCCCTCGACGTCGCAATGACTGTCGGCCAGGTACCGGCTCATTCTGCCGGTGCCGCACCCAGCGTCGAGAACGCGTGCTGCTGTGCTGCTGGTGGCGACGGCATCGGCGAATGCGTCGACCATCGCGAGATCCAGTGAGGTCTCGGCGCGCGTGTCTGGCAGATGCTTAGCGTAGTCCCGAGCCACCGCGTCATAAGCGACGCGAACCCCATTCAATTCGCTGAGCTCGGGTCGGGGCTCCACCGCCACATCGTGTCACGCCAAACCCCAGAATCTAGGGACTAGGGCGCGTCCCGCTAGGCGTTGTTCATGAAGACACCACTGTGTCGAGCGGAGCATTGTTCCAAAGAACGGTAGAAAGCGGAGCGCTCTGGGCAGTGTTCTATCGCTGATCGTCGCCGAGCTTGGACCGCGTCTTTCAGGGATGGCTACCCGGGCGCTTTGGGGCCCGTATCCGCCAGTTGCGGCCGGGAGACGTGTCTGGCGGGGCTAACTGTGTTTCGCGGTCAGGTAGGCGACGGCGGATCGTTGCTCCCCAAGTCCTTGTTCGACTTGGGGTCGGAGTTCGACCGTTAGCCGTTCTCTCTCCGTCTGGGTGAGCGCTTGGTTCATGGCTTCGCCGAAGGTGGGGATGCGCGGATTGCCCGAAACGTTCAGGAAGGCGTCCCACGGGATGGGCTGGACCGGTTCAATGTCAGCGTTGAGTTCTAGGTGAACTTCGGTAAAGCCGGCCTCCTCGGCCAGGCGAACGAGGTCGCGTTCGTCGAAGTTGAGCATGGGATCGGTGCCGGGCGGTTGGATTGCTTCGTAGACCGCCCACACTTTCGCCGCTAGCTCGGGCACCGCACGAAGGTCGCGGCCCAGTATGCATTCGGGATCTGAGTGGGCATCTGCGGTGAACTTATTGATCGGCTCGAACAGCGACAACCACCCGCCCGGGCGGAGCACGCGGTGGAACTCTGAGAAAGCTGAGGCCTTATCGGGCTCGTAGATCAGCACAGAGCGCAACGTGACCGCGTCGACGCCAGCGTCTTCAATCGAGCTCAAGTCTTTGGCTGCCGCTCGTTCAAATCGGCAACGGTCAATCAACCCAGCCTCGGTCGCGAGTTCGCGGCATTGGTGCAGTAGGTCTTCGGATATGTCACTGAAGATCACCGAGCCGCCATCACCGACTTCGTCACAGGCAGCAAAAGCGATCAGACCGTCTCCACAGCCGACATCAAGTGCGGTGGCACCGGTTTCTAGGTGCGCACCTTTCAGGACTCGGTCCCGAACCGGGACCAGGTACTCGAGCGCGCGGCGCAACATCTCTGGGTCTTCGCCATGGCGGCGTCTCGCCAGCCACGACGCCCACCGGTCTTGCGTGACCTCACCCATCGCCAACCTCCTTGCAAGCAATAGCGAATCGTGTCATATGACGATCCCTTGTGAAACATCCTCGACGTATGAAGATCAGTTTTCAGATGCATGCCTGTGAGCGTTCCTCTAGAGGGATTCGCTTGAGGGCTCCTCGCCGAAGGCAGATGCGGGATCGGAGATCTGTAACGCGATCGGCTTGCGGCGATGTCCGCGCTTGCGCAACTGCCGTCCCGTTCGTCCCGGAGGGATCGGCCAACGCGTCAGTGCCGAGGTTCCCAGCGGAAGTAGCGTAGACCGATGGTGGCTCCTGCAAGAGCCCACGCCGTCAGGGAGAGGAGGCCTGGGACAGCGTCTCCCCAACTCATTCCGGCCCAAGCCCCAGCGATCACCTCGCTGACTGCTCCGCCCGGTGCGAGGCGCTTGATCCAAGCGAGTTCTTGCAGGCCCGTGGTACTCACCCAGATCCCGCCCGCGAGGAGAGCCATCAGAAACGGTACCGAGGTCACTTGCGCCTGCTCGGCCGACACGGTGACCGCGGACGTTGCCATGGCGACGCCGGCACACATGACGGCTGCGGCGGTGACGCCCACCAGGAGTACGAGTGGATTGCTGGGCTTGGTTCCGGTGACTGCGATAAGCACGGTGAAGATGATCGCGATCTGGGTCACCGCAATCAGAACAAGAGGTAAGAGCAGCCCTGTAAGGATAGCGCCGTCGGGCAGGCTGCCTGAGCGCAGTCGCTTGAGGAAGAGGTCCTGACGTCGCGAAGCCAACGTGGTGGTGGCGGTGGTGTAGACGCCGATGCCGAGCATGACTACCACTTGAAGTCCCGCGACGGCGCTAGAGCCGTCGGGGTTGCGGTCATTGGAGAACGCGGCGTAGAGGCCTATGCCGAGGGGCATCAGGACCGCAATGGCGGCCACGGCCTTGTTGCGAACCAGCATGGACAGCTCGGCGCGCGCGATGATCCAGATTCCGTGGATGTTCCTCACGGCGCGACCTCCGGCGCCGAGCCTTGGGCGACCTGCTGGAAGACGTCAGTGAGGGTCGCCTCGCTCGCGGACAGTCGCCGCAGGTGCAGCCCGTGTTCTCGTGCCCAAGAGAGGACCGTGTAGAGGTCTCGTTGGATGTCGGACGAAGCGAACCACACCCGGCCGTCCTCGACAGTTGTGGCGCCGGTCGTAGCGGGCAGGGCTCCGACAGCCACCTGGACGGGTAGGTCGAAGCCGATCCGGGCGGGGTAGCGAGCGAGCACAGCGGTGAGCGTGCCCTCCACGGCGATTCGGCCATCGTGCATGATGCCGATCCGATCGGCGAGAGCCTGAGCCTCCTCGAGGTAGTGCGTCGTGAGTACCACGGTGGCACCCCCGTGGAGCATCTCTTGCACCAGATCCCATATCTGGACACGGGACTGCGGGTCCAGACCGGTAGTGGGCTCGTCGAGAAACACGAGTTCCGGACTGCCGTAGACGGCCATCGCGAGGTCGAGCCGCCGCTTTTCACCACCCGATAGTTGCGCCACTCTCACC
>JBBQNO010000075.1:0-10402 GCA_038330045.1 Actinomycetales bacterium
ACGTACTCCTTCGAGGCCATCACCAAGGCGATACGCCTCGTCAGTGCAGGCGCCCGCCTCATCGCCACCAACCCGGACCCCAGCGGCCCCTCGGCCGCCGGCCCAATCCCGGCCACCGGCGCGGTTGCGGCCCTGATCACCAAGGCGGTCGGGGTCGAGCCGTTCTTCGTCGGCAAACCCAACGCGCTGATGATGCGCCACGCGCTCAACCGCATCGAGGCCCACTCCGAGACCACCATGATGATCGGCGATCGGATGGACACCGACATCATGAGCGGCGTCCAAGCGGGGCTGCGGACCATCTTGGTGATGAGCGGATCGACGAAGAAGAACGAAGTCGACCGGTACCCGTACCGGCCGACCTACGTGCGCAAATCGATCAAAGAGGTTGTGCCCATGATCGCCGAGTTGGGCTGACGGACGCATGCCGTCAAAGCGGCTAAGCGCAAGGCACTAGTTGAGCGGGGGCCGCCAGAGGGCAAGGGCCGTCCCAGCACGCCCACGCTGAGGTCGCGCTCCAGCCCGCATAGCCACCACTTCTCCGCTGATATTGGCGGCGAAGATCCGATTGCCGGAGCCGATTGCGTGCAGCAACACGTCGTTGCGCTTTTTGAGGTCCCTGACTTCGGCCTGTAGCCGCTCAACCTGCTTCTCGAGCTCGAGGATGCGCTGAATGCCCTCGAGACTCACCCCTTCTTGGGATAGCCGCTGCACCTCGCGCAGCCGATAGACGTCCCGCGACGAATACCGACGCCCCCCGCCTCGCGTGCGCTGCGGAGTGACCAGCCCGAGTCGGTCGTACTGACGCAACGTCTGGGCATGCATCCCGGCCAGTTCAGCCGCGATAGAGATGACGAACACAGCCGAGTCCGGATCGACCTCTGATCGAGTCCGTGCCATCTCCATCACCTCCTAGCGATGCTCTAGTCTGCCGTTCTGACCGCCTCGGCGGGCGGATCGACTCTCAACTAGGTCAGTCCGTTGCTTGCGCAAACAACTCGGCGCGCGGGTCGACTTCTGATTCGTCGGCCTTCAACGCTTCGATGGCATCTTCGGCTGCCTTGCTCAGTCGCTGCGGCACGATAATCTGGACCTTGGCCAGCAGATCGCCCTTGCCCTTTGGCGTGCTCACGCCGCGACCTTTAACCCGCAGTACCCGACCCGAGGGCGTGCCGGGAGCCACTTTGAGCTTCACCGTCGCACCGTCGAGGGTCGGCACGCTGACGGTCGCACCAAGAGCAGCTTCAGCAAACGTGACCGGCAAATCGACCGTGATATCCAGTCCATCGCGGCCGAACACCGGGTGCGATCCGATGTTGACCGCAATCAGCAGGTCGCCAGCCGCTCCGCCGGTGTCGCTGGGAGAGCCCTTCCCTTTGAGCCGGATTTTCTGACCGTTTCGGATCCCGGCTGGCACGCGGGCCGTGACCTGTTGGCCGCCGGCGCGAGACACGGTCACCGTGTCGCCCGCTGCAGCCTGCCGGAAACTCAGCGTGGCGCGGGCCTCTACATCGCGACCCTTCGTGGGTGCGCCAAAGCCATAGCCCGGGCCCCCTCGGCCACCGCCGGGGGAGCCAGAACCAGGGAATCCACCACCTTGGGCACCGCCGAAGCCGCTCAACAAGTCCTCGATGTTGACCCCCTGAGCACCACCGAACTGCGATTGCTGCGAGGTGCGACGTTGGCCGCCACCCCCGCCACTGTTGAACATCTGGGCAAAAACATCCTCAAAGCCTGCCCCTCCCTGAGTACCTGGTCCCCCTGAGGTGAATCGGGCGCCACCGCCCGACATTGCCCGCACCCCGTCGTACTGACCGCGCTGCTCAGCATCGGACAACACGGCATACGCCTCGCCGATCTCCTTGAACTTCACCTCAGCGGCGGCGTCACCGGGCTTGGCGTCCGGGTGCCACACGCGGGCCAACTTGCGGTAGGCCTTCTTGATGGCGGCGTCGTCGGCGTCTTTGGTCACGCCGAGGATCGCGTAGAAGTCTTTGTCGAACCAGTCTTGGCTAGCCATCGTGCCTTCCTTACGTATGTGGTGCGGCTGAGCGCGGTCTCGCCGTCCCGGCCAGTATCCGGTGGGGCAAAACCGCGCTCATCCGCGACGCGTCGTGACGAACGCGTGGTCGCTATGAAGGGTCAGAAACCGCGACCCGGGCCGGGCGCACGAGGCGCTCGCCCACGCGGAAGCCAGGCTGAATGACCTGGACCACCGTCGTTTCGGTTGCGCCTTCGGGCAGATCCGCGTCGGGCAGATTCATCAACGCTTCGTGCATGGCCGGGTCAAAAGTGTCCCCCACCGCGCCGAAGATCTCTGCGCCTAACCGCCCGAGCGTGGTCTGCAATTTCTCGATGATAGCCACAACTGGGCCTTCTTCGAGATCGCCGTGCTCACGCGCGGAATGGATGTCGTCGAGCACCGGAAGCATGGCTTCCAGGGCACTGCCAACCGCCACGTCGCGATCCTTGGCGCGGTCACGATCAACGCGCCGACGATAGTTCACGAACTCGGCCTGCAACCTACGCAGATCTTCTAACCTGTCGGCCGCCGACTGCGCATCCGAGCTCATCGGCTCCTCCCCGCTGGGCGCATCTTCAATCACCGCACCCGTCATGTCTGCGGCGTCGTCCGCCACCCAGTCGTCGGCTGCCTCATGATCGCCGCCAGCGCCGGTACCGGTTGAGTGCTCGAGAGGCACCTCCGAAGCAGCATCCGTCTGCTCACCAGCCTGCTCGGCTGCTTTCGCGTCACGGACCGCCCCGGTCTGCGGGTCGACCTTGCGCTTGTCCCGGATGATCGGCCCGGTGGGCTCGCCCTCTTCGCCCGGGCGAGCGTCACCGTTTGACTGGGTCACTTGCTCTGCTCGTCGTCTTCGACAACCTCAGCATCCACGACGTCCTCCTTGTTGGAGTCGTCGCTCTGGCCGGCATCGGCTTCGGAGGCCTGAGCAGCTTCTTGGGCGTCGACCTCAGCTTGGGCGGCCATCAGAGCCGAACCCATCGCCTGGCTGGCTGTCGAGAGAGTCTCGGTCTTAGCCTTGATGTCGTCCACCGACACGCTGGAATCCGGCTTGATGGCGTCTTTGAGGTCGGTCAGTGCTGCGTCGACTGGCTCGCGGGTCTCGGCGGGCACCTTGTCGCCGCTCTCGGTCAAGAACTGCTCCGTGGAGTAGACCATCTGCTCGGCCGTGTTGCGGGCCTCGGTCGACGCGCGGGCGGCCTTGTCTTCCTCGGCGTGCTGCTCGGCGTCCTTAATCATGCGCTCGATCTCGTCCTTCGGCAGCGCGGAGCCCCCGGAGATCGTCATCGACTGTTCCTTGCCCGTGCCACGGTCCTTGGCGGACACGTGCACGATGCCGTTGGCGTCGATGTCGAAGGTGACCTCGACTTGCGGCACGCCGCGCGGGGCGGGCGAAATGCCGGTCAACTCGAAGTTACCCAAGGGCTTGTTGTGCTTGGCGATTTCTCGCTCGCCCTGGTAGACCTCAATGCTCACCGACGGCTGGTTGTCGCTGGCCGTGGTGAAGACCTCGGAGCGCTTGGTCGGGATGGCCGTGTTGCGTTCGATCAGTTTGGTCATGATGCCGCCCTGGGTTTCGATACCCAGGCTCAGCGGTGTGACGTCGATCAGCAGCACGTCCTTGCGGTCACCCTTAAGGACGCCGGCCTGCAGGGCGGCGCCGACGGCGACGACCTCGTCCGGGTTGACGCCCTTGTTGGGCTCCTTGCCCGTGAGCTTCTTGACCAGCTCGGTGACGGCCGGCATACGCGTCGAACCACCGACCATGACGATGTGGTCGATCTCGGACACGTTGACGCCCGCGTCCTTGATGACCGTGTCGAACGGGGACTTCGTACGGTCCAGCAGGTCCTGCGTCATCTTCTCGAACTGTGCCCGGGTCAGCTGCTCGTCCAGGTGGATCGGTCCGGAGCCGGTCATCGAGAGGTACTGAAGGTTGATGTTGGTGCTCGAGGAACTAGACAGTTCCTTCTTGGCCTGCTCTGCGGCGTCACGCAGACGCTGCATTGCAATTTTGTCGGTAGACAAATCGGTGCCGGTCGAGTTCTTCACCGTGGTCAGCAGGTGCTGCACGATGCGTTCATCCCAGTCGTCCCCGCCGAGCTTGTTGTCACCGTGGGTGGCGCGCACCTGGATCGTGGCGAAGCCGTCGTCGGGGTCTTTGCCCACCTCGAGCAGGGACACATCAAATGTGCCGCCACCGAGGTCGAAGACCAGAATCTGCTCGTCTTCCTTGCCCTTGTCGAGGCCGTAGGCGAGCGCGGCCGCGGTGGGCTCGTTAACAATACGCAGCACGGTAAGGCCTGCGATCTCGCCGGCTTCTTTGGTGGCCTGACGCTCGGCGTCGTCGAAGTATGCCGGGACGGTGATGACCGCGTCGGTCACGTCTTCGCCCAGGTAGGACTCGGCGTCGCGCTTGAGCTTCATCAGCGTGCGAGCGCTGATCTCTTGCGCGGTGTAGTCCTTGTCGTCGATCTTGGTGCTCCAGTCGGTGCCCATGTGGCGCTTGACCGAGCGGATGGTGCGGTCGACGTTGGTGACAGCCTGGCGCTTGGCGATCTCGCCGACCAGGACCTCACCGTTCTTGGCGAACGAAACAACGGACGGCGTGGTGCGGCCGCCTTCTGCGTTGGCGATGATCTCCGGCTCGCCACCGTCAAGGACGGCAACTGCAGAGTTGGTGGTGCCCAGGTCGATGCCTACTGCACGGCCCATGTGTCAATCACTCCTGTATGTCGAGGGTGCGGGTCCAGCTGCCGGTTGGCCCGGCAGTGTGGTTGCCCGCGATGCTCCTGCGGGTTGATGCTTCACGACTCAACTTGCGGCATACCCCCGGTTCTTGTCAAACCGAGACTCACTGAAGTTGAGTACATATGGCTCAACTAGGAGTGATGGCGGTTTGTTCCCGACCGATCACCCTTCTCCACCGCGAGAACTTGTAGGTTGCCGCTCAGCGTGTCGGGTTGCCATTAACGTGTCGGACGCGTGTCGGGTTGCCACTAACGTGTCGGCTGGATTGACGCTAGTCGTATGGAGCCCAGGCTGCTCCGCGCGACGGAGTTGCGGTACGTGCACTGAGCAGGGCGACGAGGTGGTGACCGGCCTCACCGACCTCGATACGGCTGCCATTCTCGATGGCTCACCCGCGCGTCAGTTTTTCTGGCATCGCCATCAAGGTAACTACCCGGGGTGGTTGTGCACCTCGACCACGGATTCGTTGGTGGGCTACGAGAGTTCGCTGGACCGGGACCAGGTTCTGTTGGCGGACTTTGACCCACTGGTGACCGCGATCCTGAGTCAACCTTTCTGGCTTTCAGGTCGTGACGGCGACCATGTCCGATGGCACGCCGCAGGACTACCTACTGATGCGCAGGGACGGCTCCGTCGTGATGGTGGACGTCAAACCGGGTTCAGCGGTGAAGACCAGATGGTCATGTCGAGCTTGCGGTTCATCGCTCAGGGACGCCGATCGATGTTCCTTGGCGCGGACGTCATCGCCGCGGTCCACGCTGCGGGTCGCACCGGAATGGTCCTGGGCGATACTGAGGCCAGCGTTACTTCGTGTGACCCGCTGGACGTGAGGGCTAACGTGCTGGCCCTTTTGTGGCGGCAGATTGGCACACCGATCTACGTCGACCGCTATCGAGGAGGTCTGTAACCGTGACGCCAACGGAGGGCAGCCCATGCCGGTCGACCTGTGACCTCATAGGAACTCAGCCCCGACATCCTTCACCTTCGGCACTGATGAGCGGCGCTACTGGCCAGGCAATGTCCACACGGGGGGACCGTAGCCGTACATCACTCCGGGGTTGAGCACCTGCCGCCCGCGCATGGCGACGCGGTCGGCCAATGTCAGCTGGCCGACATCCGCTGCTTCGTCAAACTCCGTGCGGACGATATCGATGACGTGGTCGATGACCTGACCCGCGCCTTTCTCATCGAGACCGTAGATCGGCCCGCAAGCAGCCAGACCGGCAAAGTTGGACTCGCGCTCACCGTTACGGCCGTAGGCCATCGCTTGGCTAGCGCTCTCTCCAGAGCGGAGGCCGGGGGCGATGTCGTAGGCCGGGGTGAGCTCGAGATCGTGGCCATTCCAGAAGGCGGCGATGTTGCGGGCGTGGTCGTCCGTATCGCCGACCGCGATCCTGACCGCGATCTGCTGGAACAGCCTCAGCCCTAGCTGTGAGTCGAAGGTATGCCGCGATCGCAGCGCGTCGAGAAGGTCTGGGTAGGTCGCGTACCGACCCTCCATTTCATCCAGGCCAAGTAGGGTCAAGCCGGAGACCATCTGTCGGCGGAAGGGGCCCTCACGGTCAAAACGGCGCACCACGAGGAGGTCCCGGCCACTGCCTTCCAACAGGTGAACGTGCGCCGTCGGCAGCCCGACGCGACGGGCCAACTCCATGGCGGTCACCTCATAGCGCTCGACCGGAAAAGGGTCTGTGGACGACGACATCTTGACGATAAAGTCGCCGTCCGCGCCGCTGAGGGTGACTTTGGGCCTGGCGCCCCCGACGCTGGTGCCGTGCACCATTGCGGCTTCGACTGCGGGGTCTACAGGCAGGCCAGCCAAAACGTCGCCGGCGGCTCGGAGCAGCGCTTCTAAATCTGACGGTCGCCCACGGGGGATGTAGGTCGCGGAGTCAGTCTGAAAGTCCAGTGCACCTATCCGGTTGGACTCCGACGTGAGCATGCATGTGGGCCAATCCGGGTCGTTACTCTCGGCGTTGCCGGTCAACATGTGGCGAATAACCCGCTGTCCCCAACCGTCGGGGCACGCATCGCGAATGGTGCCAGGCATCACCATTGACGGCGAGGTCGGCACGATGAGCCCGGGTTCAACCGGCAGATCAGGACCGAGGGCCACGGCCTGCGGCAGACGCTGATAACTCTGACCATAGACGAAGCCCAAGCGGCCATCGGCGAGTTGCTGGAGGCGCCCGGCGACCACAGGTCGGGCGGCTCCGGGCGTCCAGGCCCATACGAACGGGGGCTTAGAAGTCATCGTCGACCGCGATGGCGCAGGGACGGACGCGACGGTTGAGCAGCCCTACAGTGTCGCGGTTGAGCGCCCTCAACCGGTGCAACTCATCCCCCTCAGCGTCGAACAGGCGCACCCCGGTCACGTCGGCGGCGTTGAACACCGTCCCGAGCGCGACGGTTGGGCTGCCAGCTTCGAGGGAGTGAACGGTCTTGGCCGTGACCCCGATCCGCTCAGCAAGTTGAGCCTGCGTCCAACCTCTGCGGTGGCGGCCGCGGCGGATCAGGCCAGCGAGCACGTCGATGGCTTCCGCCGCTTGACGCGTCGGAGTAACTGGAACCCTTGCCACTACGTCCTCGTTTCATTACATCTAAACCGACTTTACCGGTAATAAAACGGATAGGATAGCAGTTCGCCCGCCAATCAACTCGCCGCCGCACAGCAGCCGACCCGCGCACTAGTGCTGACAGCACTTCCACGTCTAACAGATGCGGCGCAGCTAGGTCCTCGGCCAGAGCGTCCAGAATCTCAACGTGCGGGTGGCGCCCTACGATTGCCGAGGCGTCGATCACGATCATTGACGACCGCCTCACACCTCGGCAAGCGGGAGCGACTTGCCCTGCGCCGCGGATCGCTCCTTGAGCGTCTCGGCGACCTCGTCGCAGACATCACAGAGATAGGAGCCGTCGTGAGAAAGGCGCTAGCGAGGTAAGGAGCATTGCGCATAGACCCCAACTAGCCCTAGGTTACAAAAAAGAACTACTTTCCGTAGTACACCTAATCAAAGGTGATCGAGTTGACGTTCAAGGATTTCCACAAGGTCGAGCTCGCCGCTAGTCGTAGCCGGTTTGAGGTCGGCAGGATCGGTACAGCGGTGCTGTTCATCGTCGGCGTCATCATCTTCACCGGCACCCAGTTCTCCGACATGGAGCAGGGGTACTTGCTGATCGCGGCGGCCGTGGTCGGTGCCTATATGGCCATGAACATCGGGGCCAACGACGTCGCCAACAACGTCGGGCCGGCCGTCGGGTCGATGGCGATGACGATGACGATGGCGATTTGCATTGCCGCAGTCTTTGAGGCGGCCGGGGCCATCATCGCCGGCGGCGACGTCGTGTCAACGGTCAAGAACGGCATCGTTGATCCCAACGACATCAGCGACCCCAACGTGTTCGTCTGGGTGATGATGGCCGCCCTGCTAGGTGCCGCCATCTGGCTCAATCTCGCCACCTGGGTGGGTGCCCCGGTTTCCACCACCCACGCGATCGTTGGCGGCGTTCTCGGTGCCGGTGCCGCCTCCTCGGGTTGGAGCATCGTCAACTGGGACGTCGTCGGCCAGATCGCCGCGAGCTGGGTCATCTCACCGCTCGTAGGTGGCCTGATCGCCGCGGGCGCGCTCTATGCCCTGAAGCAAACTGTCCTCTTCAAGGACGAGCCGGTCAAAGAAGCCGTCAAGGTAGTGCCCTTAATGATCGGCGTGATGGCATGGGCCTTCACCACATACATTGCCCTCAAGGGCATCACAAACCTCATCGATATTTCCTTCACCGCAGCGACGGTGATCGGGCTGGTCGTGGGCGTCGTCGTCTACCTGGTCGTTCGCCCGCTCATCGCGAAAAAGGCACCGAACCTCCCCCAGGACCGCGACGGAGTGAACCGCCTGTTCACGCTGCCTCTGATTTGCGCGGCAGCATTGCTCAGCTTTGCCCACGGAGCCAACGATGTTGCCAACGCGGTCGGGCCTTTGGCCGGCATCGTCGAAGTGCTGGACACCGGGGTTGCGGGCGGAGAGGCCGGCATACCCCTGTGGGTGATGGCCATCGGAGCCATCGGCATCGCGGTGGGCCTCGGGCTCTTCGGCCCCAAACTGATCCGCACGGTGGGGTCCGAGATCACCGAATTGGATCGCTCCCGAGCGTTTTGCATTGCTCTGGCCGCGGCGGTGACCGTCATCGTCGCATCTCAGCTCGGGCTACCGATCAGCTCGACCCACGTCGCGCTCGGCGGGGTGTTCGGCGTCGGCTTTCTGAGGGAGTTTTTGGAGCAGCGCCTCAGCGTCGAGATCGAGGATGTACTACGCAGCCACCACGGGGAGCCGGACTTTAAAGAGGTCGAGAGGGCTCTCTGGGACTTCAAGAACGCTCCCCCGGAGGCCAAACGCCGAATGCTCAAGACCCTCGAAAAGATGGGTCCCGAGGCTGTGATCACCGCCGCACAACGTAAGCAACTCCGGAAGGCCCTGCAGCGGGAACTCGTCAAACGTTCCATGCTGCTCAAGGTCGTGTCCGCCTGGGTGATCACGCTCCCCGTCGCGGGCGCGCTCTCGGCCATCTTTTACTTCGCGATCCGAGGGATGTTGCTCCCGTGACTCACGTTATTCGTCGCACGATGTTGCCCGTCATTCTGTTGTGCTCGCCATCGGTTTTGGCTCAGCGCGGAGTTCCACGAGGTGGCAGCCGGCGTCGCGATCTTCCTCTTCGGGATGCTGATGCTGGAAGATGGCTTTATCTTATTCAGCCGCGGGTTCTTAGAGCGCATCCTCGAGCGAGCCACTCAGTCGACGCCGCGCGCCCTCGCCTTCGGGGTCGCCACCACGACCGTGATGCAGTCGTCGGCGGTGGTGGCGGTGGTCACCATCTCGTTCCTCAGCGCAGGGCTGATTTCACTCGTGGGTGGTGTCGGCGTGATCTTCGGCGCCAACCTCGGGACCACGACCGGCGCCTGGTTGGTGGCCGGCTTCGGCCTCAAGGTGGACATCGAAGCCTTCGCCTTGCCGCTCTTGGCGCTCTTGGCGCTCTTGGCGCTGAGCATCGCTTTCGTGTTCCAGAAGTCGAAGTACCTGCGCGGTGGCGGATATGTCTTGGCTGGATTGGGCTTCTTATTCCTCGGCATTTTCCATATGAAAGAGGGCTTCGACTCCTTCAAAGACCAGATAGACCTCAGCTCCCTAGCGATGACCGGCGTTGCCGGACTGCTCCTCTACACCTTGATCGGCGCGATCGCCACCGCCGTCATGCAGTCCAGCCACGCCACCCTGGTGTTGATCATCACCGGTCTGGTCGCAGGCCAGATCTCCTATGAGAACGCGCTCGCGCTGGCCATTGGGGCAAACATCGGGACGACCATCACCGCAGTCGTCGGCGCGGCCACCGCCAACTACCAGGGCAGACGTCTGGCCCTCGCTCACGTGATCTTCAACGTCGCCACCGCCGCAATCGCCTTGATCTTCATCTCTCCACTGCCGGGTGCGGTGGATTGGATCAGCAGCCTGGTCGGCATCACTTTCGATGACTACACCCTCAAACTCGCGGTATTCCACACGCTGTTCAACCTCCTCGGGGTGGCCCTGATGCTGCCACTGTCGCCGCGATTGATCGCCTTTTTGCAGCGGATGATCC
>JBBQNO010000076.1:0-10291 GCA_038330045.1 Actinomycetales bacterium
CCGTCACACCGACCTGCGAGGCGATCCTCGTGTTCGCCACGCCCTCAGCAGCCAACAACAACGCCTGCGCACGCTGCACCTCGCGATAGGCAGCGGTCCGCGAGACCGACAAAGCCTGAAGCACCTCACGTTGGCCCTCAGAGACGTCCAACGCAGCAGCAGAATTCGACATACCTCAGTCTAAATCAATACCACATAGTTATTTGTGCGACACACCACTAGGAGCCCCGCACGTCAGCGCCGGAGTCGACGGCGCTGACGTGCACCGAAATCGGATCAGGTCGTCGAGGGAGGCCCGGGGCTGCCCTCCGGGTGCGAGAAGTCGTGCTCGTCAGGATGGGTCTGCGGACCCGGGTTCTCGACGGGCTCGGTCTCCGATTCCTCCGGCTCCGGATGCCCCGGTCCGGGGCTCGTCTCCGGCTTGTCGGTGTTCCAGGTGTCGGGAGTCTCGTCCGGGCCGGGGCCGTGGCCCTGCCCGTCATGGCCGGGTGCATTAGTTGCGTTCATCCTCACACCGTACTGCGGGTCGTTCGTGCGTGTCAGCGGACCAGGTAGCGCAGCGCCCAACGGGAGATCGGGGCATAGGCCGCGATCACCGGCCAGGCCCCCCGCAATCGCAACCACGTTGTGCTGCCTAGGCCCTGCGCCTCAACCCCGTGCGCGAGGTCCACCGTGACCAGGGTCAGGCCTCGAGCACGCAACCAGACCGTCCACGACCAGGTGTGCTCTTTCTCATCGACGGCATCGATCCGGAATGGCACCCGCAACCCCAGCGGCCCGATGACCTCGCCGCCGGCGCCGGTATGCAGACGAGCCGGCCCGTAGTCCACGCCGCGAATATGAGGTGCCCAGGTCGACCAAAGGCGCGGCTCGGCATACCGCTGCCAGGCCGTCGCCGAGTCGATCGGACCCGTGACCCGCAACGTCAACTCGCCATCGAATCGCCGCGTCAGACTCGACCATGACCTAGCCAGAGGGAGCCTCGGACGAGGGCGCAGCCACCCGAAGACGGAGCCGGTCCAACCGAGCGCGCAGGGCGTCGCGCCGTTCGGCGTTGCCGGACAGGTCTATATACCGGTCGCTGAAGGTATGCAGCAGTGCATCGTCGAGACGCCGCACCGCACCCGGTGGGTAGCGGTAGTCCATCCCGTCGTTGATCGCCGCCGTGCCGACCGAGGCCAGTAGGGCACCCAACTCCTGAAGCGAGGTCACCCCTACCTCCAGCAGCAGGCCAGAGATCCACTCGTAGTGCTCGGTGCGCGACCACCCAGCATCGGCGAAGCGGCCCGCCAGGAACGAGGCCAAATCTTGGGCGCTGATTCGAGGATCGTCCTCGTCGACCTCACCGTGCTGATCGGTCATGCTCTCTTGCAACCGATCGCGGATCTTGGAGAACTCGCGATCAGCCAACTCCAGCAGCCCAGCAGCCAGCGTGAAGCGGCGATCCAGATCCGGTGCGAACTCCGCAGGCACGGTTCCCTTGTATCGGATGTCGTGCTCGAATTCGGCCCAGGCGTGCTGTAGCACCGTTCGCACCTGTACTGACGCGCGATGTCCCGCCAACGACGAGGCCTCATCCGAAGCGTCCGCCGCCACCAGGACGTGGCGACTGGCGTAGCCGAACCGCCCCTCTTCCGCCGTTTCCTGACCCATATCGCGATCGTCCAGCACGGTCGTCTGCGCCGCAAGTAGGTCGGCCACTGCCGAGACATCGCTGTGCACGAAGGTGATGACGCGCACGCCGATCTGGTCGGTGATCTCCCGCATGGGGTCGCTGAATTCGGGTCGCCCGTCCACGCGTCGGTGGGCTTTAACCGCGAAGGACGCCACGCTCTTGGTGCGCCCAGTGACGCTGAGGTAGTTGATGCCCGCATCGTCCAGCAGCGCCGTCACCAAATCGGTGTATTCGTCAGTCACGCTGAGGATCTCGGGCCGCAGCTCTTCGAAGAGCCGCACAGCCTGGCGGGCCGGGGAGTCGATACTCGGGTGCGGATCGGTCGACGGCCCGTGGCCTTCCGGCAAGCTAGGGGTGACGATGTAGCCAGTCTCGACGTCGCCGTACAGCGTGGTGGCCTCCGGACGCATTTGCGCATACATCGCGACGTAGGCGCAGATCACCGCGTCGACTTGGTCCTCGACACGGCGCAGTTCGCTCTTGCGCTGCGCCGCTTCCACCTGGGCAAACAGGTCGCGCCAGCCCTGGTGGTTGCCGACGCGGATGGCAGGCTGCGCGCTCTTGAGTGTCTCGACCAAGTGCATCAACTGCAGTAGCGCTAGCCGCAGATCGGTCGCTGTCCGACCGGCCCGCTGCTTGTACTTCAGCGTCCGCCCGAGGTGGAACAGCGCGATGGTCGCCGGGTGGGGGTAGACCTCAATGGCACGACGCTGGGCCGTGGAGTGCGGGTCCATATCCAGGCCCATCGCAGCGGCCAAACGCGCCCCGCGCGGCGTACCCCGGAACTCGGGCTTGCCCGTGTTGGCCGGGTGCGCGCCGGCTTGGAAGGCGTGGTAATCCTGGTTCAGTGCCTTTTCGGCCGGCCGATTACCGGTCGGGTTGGTCACGATGAGCGGTGCATCGACGCCAACAAGACACGGACCTTTGGCATATGCCGACAGGGCCGCGGTGATGCTGGCGTCATCGGTTTGGGAGGAGACGTGCAGCAAGCGCCCGTCGGCGTCGAGGACGGCGACCCCTGTGGGCTTCTTTTCACCCCAGGCGAGATCGAGACCGATGTAGTGCATCCCGCCACTCTGCCCTGTTTACGTCTTTCCTGATGCGATCGACTTGTTCGCTCTCTATGCGGCGATCGGCCCCGGGGCCCACCGCTACACTCTGCGAAACGTTCGACCCCTCTCGGTGCACCCACGTCGGGCCGTCGTTGCCGACCGCGTCGGGCGTCACACTGGAGGTCCATATGTCCGATTTGAGGAGCCGAGCCCGTGCATTCCACGCGCTGACGGCTGTGGTTGCCGGCTTCGCAGTGGTCTTGCAACTCGTTCTCGTCGTTCAAGGCAACGCCATCTTGGATCAGACCAATCCGCCCGGCCTGGCCACACGGGTCATCAGATTCTTCAGCTACCTGACCATTTGGAGCAACGTCCTGGTGGCGCTGGTCGCGCTCATGGTGGCGGTCCAACCGGATCGGGATGGACCGGTGTGGCGCGCACTGCGGCTGGACGCCGTCATCATCTGCTTCGGGGGCGGCATCGTGCACTTTTTCCTGCTTCGACCGTTGCTGAACTTAAGTGGGGCAGATTTGCTCGCCGACCGCCTACTTCACGTCGTCGTGCCCCTACTCGCACTCATCGGTTGGCTGGCGTTCGGTCCTCGCGGCCGCGTGCACCGCGCCGACCTAGGCCCGTTCCTCGTGGTCCCGGTCCTGTGGCTGGTCTATACGTTGGTCCGTGGGACCTTCGTCGACTGGTACCCCTACCCGTTCATCGACGCCGGCGAGCTGGGATATTCGCTGATAGCGATCAATGCCGTTGTCATCTCTGGCCTCATGCTGGGTCTGGCCGTTTTGGCCTTATGGCTGGACCCGAAACTGCCCGGCGTTTCCAGTGGTGACCGGACCTGAGGGATCACGCACGGGGCGCTCGGCATACCCAAGCGCGTGGTCGGAGGGTCCAGGTCCGCTCGACGTACTTCTCCCCTAGGTCGCCGTCGGCATTAACCAAAAACTGCCGGTCCGGATCTACCGATTTGATCGTGACCTCAGAGCCTTGGACGACCTGCACATCGTCCCGCTCGACGTGGCTGCCCTTCTGAAGGTCGGCGGCAAACGTCAGCCGGTCCCACACCCCCAAGGCGGTGGCGATCATCACGTCGAGCTTGCGGTCGGTCGCCTCCGCGTCGGGAGCGACGGACGTGCCGCCACCGACCGTGCCACCCACCGCGACCGTCACCATCAGGGCATCGTGATCTTCGTCCAGCACCTCTTCGCCGTCGACCCAGACCGCCAGCTCCCAGCCCTTAGTACTCATCCCCGCTTTCATGGCCCCGACGGCATACCCACCGATCCCGAGGACACCCTTCAGTGATTGCGCGTTGCCCGTGGCATCTGCCGCAACGCCCGCGTGCACGGCGTTCATCACCACCTGTCCGTCCTCATCAACGAGGAGATCGCAGTCTTGCGGCCTACCTTCGAGAGCCACGCGCACCGCCTCGGGGAAGTCGAGCGGAAGCTCCATCCCGCGGGCGAAGTCGTTGCCGGTGCCCATGGGCACGAGTCCGATGGCACCGATCCCGCCAAAAAGGTCGTGCTCGACACAGGTGCCGAGCACCCAATTCAGCGAACCGTCACCGCCCATCACGACCACGTCGCGCCCGTCAGCCGATCGCAGCGCCTCGACCATTGCGTCACCGTCGTCCGGGATGACCACCTCGGTTTCGGCGCGTTCACGCAGTGCTGCAAGCACGAAGTCCACATCCTCGTCGGACGCAGAACCCGCTGCGGCGTTAGCAATGACCAGGACTGATCTCTTCGTCGGCATAGGAGTCACTGTGTCACTGGTCACCGGTCACTGCCGAGATGGCAATCACAGATTTTTGCGTACGAATCGGCGGCTTCGACTCGTCGCAGCGGTTTCAGACCCACCTAGAGGAGCACGACGAGGACCGGGACTCGGTGCTCTTAACCAGCTCGCAGCAGACCTTCAAGGGATTCTCGTACACCGATAGCGTCAACAACCGGGCTGACTGGCCTGCTCGACGCTCTGCTTAGCAAAACGACCTTCATCCCTGCACGCGTGCAGCGGGGATGCCCCCCGCCTGGACACCCTGATCGATTCACATAGCGGTCAACATTGCGGCTTCGGCCGGCACAAATCTCGTCGCGAGCGATGAGTCAAGCGGTGGGACGATGAGCGCGTGGGTGCAGCTAGCGTCGGCCACGTACTGCTCGGTGGCGCTTCAGAACTATCGCTGGCTCTTATCCGCGGCTTCGCGGGGGGTGCGGTCGCTTTGGGTCTCGTTTCGGCGTTGTACCTCAACAGTCTCGGGTGATCACGGTTTCATCGTGCCGACGGACGACCGCACAGAGCACCTCTTTCACACGACCTCGGTAGGTGAAGGACTGGGCGTAGGGTTTTTGGCCTGCACGGGAGATGGGCAGCCGGTAGCGTGATTCGTATGACGCCACGATTTGCAACCATGGGCATCCGATCCCGGTTCATCGCTGTGCTGGTGACTTTGGTGGGTTCACTGACGTTGAGTGGTTGCTTCGTGAATTCTCCTGCACAGACCACGCTCGCCGATGACCACGGTTTCCATCTCGATGCCGGTGACTTGCAGGTGCAGGACCTACTCGTGATCAGCCAAGGCAACGGGTCACCGGGGATCGTGACTGGGTATGCGGTGAACGAAGGCACTGAACCGCTCACTATGGAGGTGTCGGTGGAGATCGATGGTGAATTCCTGCCGTTGGGTCGTTCGATCACGGTGCTGCCGAACAGTGGGGTCCGGTTAGACGGAAAAGATGCTGGTGTAGAGGGCGGGCCAGAGATCGAGCCGCTTATCGTGCCGGAAGTGCCCACAATCCCCGGGGCCCTGATCACCCTGCGAGTGAGCACGTCGCAGGAGGCCTCAAGCATCCGGGTTGCGGTCATGCCCCCAGAAGCGCCGTACGACATTTACGACGACGAGCTCAGTTAGCCCACCGCGCATGCCCGGCCCTTTTGTGGGTGGGCGTGCTGTCCGGACCGAGCACCGACTTAGTGTTTTTCGCACCGCATGGGCGCTCGGTCTTTGCCAACGGCGAGATGCTGGGGCCGTTAGCCCAGTTGGTCCAGTGCGACCGCGAGGACTAGACCCAATGCGGCCGCGATTCCCGTCATGTACTTCTCCTCTTTAAACGCTTTCGGGTACTCCGGCGGCTTCGGGCAGGTGGACAAGAAGATCGACCCCGACAGCGAAGCCACCTGCAAGGGGCCGGCGCCGATGAGCGCCACACCGAGGGACAGGTTCTCCGGGATACCGTCAAGAGTGATGGCGGCCAAAAGCCCACCACCACTGTCCGGGCCCAGTGTGGCCTTCACGACGCGGTCGAGCCCGACAAAGACGCCCGCGCCGGCCATGACAGAAGCCGCAACAGTCCACAGGGGTTCGACCTCGGTAGCGGGCTCAGTTTTCCGTACACCCCCAAGCGGCACCAGCAACCAGGGCAGCAGAAACGATCACGATCACCATGACGGTCAAGAACACAGTCACCCCCTCTCGTATCAGCTCGACCGAGCCCTGACGGACACAAAAGCGACGTCCGCGTGGTTCGAGCCGAGCCAGCCATACCTCGATGAGCCGCGCTCCCCCTGCGAAGATCTAGGGGAGGTCGAGAACGTGGTCTAGGCTCCCGTGGCTTGCTCGCGGGGCGGTAACACCACAAAACGCTCATCGAACCTTCGGAAGAATCTCCTCGTGATTCGCTGGCCGATCAGGTGATGGTGGCGATGGCGCTGGGAGCGATGTCGATGCTGACCGGGACACCTGGGTCAAGGGTGCGTAGTTCGCCGTCTAGTTGTATAGGAGTCGGTTTAATCGGGGTGAAGCCGTAGTGGGTGGCGGTGGGCTGAGGTCCTAAACCACTGATAGCGGCTTTGAGCGCCACGGCCAGGACGCGCCACTTCGCGGTGTGCGTCACCGTGATTACCTCAAACTTTCCATCGTCGGGGGCGCCGACGTCGCTCAGGGTCGCGTATTTCGCCATTTGAGCAATGTTCGCGAAAACGAGGCTGTCGAATCGTTGTTGGCTACCGTCTTCCAGCTCGATTAAGAAGGGTCGGAACCGTGAGAACGTGCGTACCGCAGAGATGATTTCTTGGATTGAACCCTTGCCACCCTTTTCCAGGTCGATCGCGATAACGGGAGTTAGACCCAAACCGATGTAGGAGTGGGCGTATTGAACATTCACATGTGGCTGCTGGCCGGTGGTGAGTCGAAGAAGGTCGATGCGGTGCGCTTGGTCGGCAACGATGGCGTCGATCAGGGTGTGATCGGCGGTCGTGCGTCGGTGGTCGTTGGCGTTACCAGCTGCCATCACGGCAGCGACCGCGGAGTCGTTGTCAGCACGCATGATCCCGTCAACGACTTCGTTGTAACCGCCGTCCCCGCTAACCGAAACAATCAATGGTCGACCGTGACGTGCAGCTGTTTCGGCAAGGTCTCTGCCGTGTCCTTGATGTTCGGTTGGGGACATTTTTACGGGCACGTCGGGCAGTTGATCGGCCAAATCGGTACGCAATTGATCGGCTAACTGGGGCGCCTTGCCGGTGCTGTGCGGGTTGTAAATAACCACGACCCGATCGTAGGATTTCATGGCATCAGTCTTGCTCACTTCGGGACCTGCACACACCAAGCACAGTTCTAACCTCTGTCAACTTCTCCTTCGTCGGTTCTGACTCAAATTCCCACTGCGCGGCCACACCGCGACGCCAGCAACCCGAAGGTCGCAGTGCGCTTCCTTCGGTGAACACTGGCCAGCGGACGATCCAACAGCAGAAACGCGCCACGGCGAGTCGTGACGGGGTGCCTCAAGATGCGACGAAGACGACGCTCGTAGAAAGTTGTCTTCTTGCACCCCCTTGAGATTCCCCCAGAAGAACACCAAAGGACACTTCGTGTTTCACGACGACATATCCGATGTAGGCACCGTCGTAGTCACTGCAGTGCTGGCCTACGTCTGGCTGGTGCTACTACTTCGAATCAGCGGCAAACGAACCCTTGCCCAACTGAATGCGTTCGATTTCATCGTCACAGTGGCGCTGGGATCTACCATGGCCAGCGTTATTTTGAGCAGCACGGTCGCCTGGACCGAAGGCGCGGCCGCGCTCGCAACTTTGGCTGTGTTGCAGTTTGTCGCCGCGTGGGCATCGACCCGGGTCGACTGGGTCCGCACGGCGCTGACGTCCCAACCCACGGTGCTGCTACGGGATGGTCAGATGATCACCGGCGCTATGTTGCGCGAGCGAATAGACGAAGACAGTCTGCGCGCGGCGGTTCGTAGCAGCGGGACTGGTGATCTTCAGTCCATCGCCGCGGTTGTTTTAGAAACCGACGGCACCCTCAGCGTCATCTCCGACACCAACCTGGGCGAGGGATCAGCCATGCCACGAACACATTCGACACGAGACTGAGAAGCCCCCATCAGTTAACCTGCGCCTCATTCGACGTGGGCCGGGGGGCCGGGCACCGTCCGCACGTGGCCTTGGTGGCAGTCCCATCCCCCGTCTGCCCGAGGAAATTGGTGACGCCCAGAGGCCCACTAATCTGCCCACATTGCGTATAGGCGGTGACGAGATCATGACCTTTCCCGGCGAGCTCACCGGTGTGCCGATCAACGACCAGTTCAGGAACACCGCCTCGCGGAGACTCGGCCTCGCCGGGACGCCGCCTAGCCGTTAACGAAGTCTTCCTGACGGATCAGGAAGAAGCAGGCGACCGCAGCAACAAAGGCGATGACCGCAGCGATCAGGGTGATCTGGTTGAGGGCATCGACGAAGCCGATCGTGGCCACCTGCTCGATGAGGTCTTTGGCTGAGGCCGGAGCCATCTGGACCACACGCTCGATTTGCCCGCCGGTCACAGCGGCAGCGATCTGGTCGGCCTGCGCCGCGGCGGGGGTGCCAGCCAATTCGTCCTTGATGTCGGCCGTCACGATCCGGCTAAAGATCGACCCCAGAGCCGCAATACCGGTGGCCACGCCGACCTGACGGAACGTCGAGTTGGCCCCCGACGCCATACCGGCCCGGTCGGTGGCCACGACGCCCACTGCAGTCGAGGCCAGCGGCACGTTGATCATCCCAATGGCGAATCCGCAGACGGTCAGACCGGGGATCAGTGCCGTCCAGCCAGAGTCGACGTCGATCAGCAGCAACAGGCTTAGGCCCACCCCCAGCGCCAAGAACCCGGGCGCGATTAGCCACTTGACCGGAACTTTGGCGGTGAGCCGTCCGGCGATAGTGGCCGAGAAGAACGACGCGATCGACAAGAACAGCAGCCGTACACCGGCCTCGATCGCCGAGTATCCCAGCACGTTCTGCAGATAGATCACGAGGTAGGCCAGCAGCGAGAACACCGACGACGACACGGCGAAAGCGGCGACCAAACCGCCGACGAAGGTCGGTTTGCGCAGCAGGGTGAGATCAAACATCGGCTGGCGCTGCTTGATCTGACTGAAGACGAACAGCACGAGCAACACTGCGGAGCCGCCAAGCACACCTACGATCAGCGGGTCGGCCCAGCCCCTGGTGCCTGCGTCGATGAGGCCGAAGACCAGTAGCCCCAAGGCACCACTGAAGGTGACGAACCCGATCCAGTCCGGCGCTCCGGCATTCGGGTCCTTCGACTCATTGACCTTTCGTAGCGCCACGATGATGGCAAACAGGCAGATCGGCAGGTTGACCCAGAAGATCCAGCGCCACGACAACCCGGTGGTCAGCACCCCGCCAAGCACCGGGCCAATCGCCACCGCGATACCGGTGGTGGCCCCGAAGATGCCAAACGCAATGCCACGCTCCTTTCCGCTGAACGTCGCGGCCAAGAGCGCCAACGCAGTGGCAAACATCGCCGCGCCACCCACGCCTTGGAATCCTCGCGCCAACGTGAGCGACAAGATGTCGGGTGCCACGCCACAGAGGAACGAAGCCACTGCGAAGAGCACGACCCCGATCACGAACACCCGCTTGCGGCCAAAGAGATCGGCCAACGACCCGGCGGTCAGCAGCAGCGCCGCGAGCACCAGGGCGTAGGAGTCGATGACCCATTGCAGGTCCGACAGCGTGGCGTCGAGATCACGCTGGATGTCCGGCAGCGCCACATTGACGATCGTGATGTCGAGCAGCAGCACGAACAGCCCCGTGCACACGGCGATGAGGGTCCACCATTTGGCTGCCATAGAAGTCTTGTCCACCGATCGAGAAGAGAAAGGGTCGTGCCTGCCGAAGGGGACCAGCGACCAGCTCGGCCCAGCGTACGACCGCATACCGACGCCTCAACCGCCAGGCCACTTGACCGCGCTTCCGGGTAAGGCGATCCAGACTCAATCGGTCCCGCACAGATCGACACCAGAGATTCGACCAGCCCGGGTGCCGCTAATTCAGCTCGCCACAGGCAACCCGGGTCCCAGAGTTGCTGGGACAGCGAGAGTGTGATCCCCTTCGACGACGAAGCGTCAGGTCTCGTCCGGCTTGAGGAGATCCCGAGCGGCCACGGCGCAGAGCACGCCGCCACCGAGGGTCATCACCAACCCCGGCCCCGGAGCCCATCCGCCGACTCCCACGAGGGTGAAGACTCGACCGA
>JBBQNO010000077.1:0-10247 GCA_038330045.1 Actinomycetales bacterium
AATCGGGCCGGATAGACGCCGGTGCGCACTCGTAGCGGCCCCACCCCAGCGGCATACCGCTGCGGCCACTGCTCCCAGGGTCGGGCGAATTCGAGATCGACGATGCCCACGATGCCCAGCTCTCGGGCGCGGCGAACGGCCAAGTCCATCGACCCCTCGGCTTCTTGCTGGGACCCAGGTAAGGCGTCCAAGCGAGCGTAGATGTCGAACCATTCGTCCTCGGCAATCACGTCCTCGCGTCGCGGCACGCCCAACAGATCTTGGGCCGCAGTGTTGGCCCAGCCATGGTGGCAATCGCCACTGATGAGCACCACTGGCATCTCACCGGAGGCGGCATCGAGCGCGGCGACGCTCGGCTGCTGGGACCACCCGGCGCACCGGTGGCCGATCCCGGTAAGCATGCCGGTCGGGGTGTGCCCTGCCCCGGTGCGCAAAGCGTGGGTCACCAGGGCGCAGGCCTCGTCGACGCTGCTCGCTGAGCTGGTGTCGAGGCGCGTATACGACAGCGCCCACTGCGTCATATGCACGTGCTGATCCCACAGCCCCGGGATGGCCCACCGGCCGTCGGCGTCGAGGCGCTGCACCCCCGCCAATCCCGTGAGTTGTCCCGACGGGCCAACGGTGTCGATGACGCCGTCCCGGATCAGGATGTCCACAAGGCGGTCGCCGCTGGGGCCCGCCCCCTGCTTGCGGTCCTCCATCGTCACTAAGCGGGCACGTTGCACCAACACATCAGCCATGAGAGCGAACGGTACGTGCTGTCGCGGGTAATCTCAGCGCCATGACTGATGACTTCGCTGTGCTGGCCGTGGACCACGTTGGAATCGCCGTGCCCGACCTGGATGCGGCCATCGACTTCCACTGCAGGGCGTTCGGCCTGGAGGTCACCCACCGCGAGGTCAACGAGGAGCAGGGAGTCGCCGAGGCGATGTTGTCGCCGGTGGGGACTGAGTCCGGTGGGGTCTCTGCGGGCGGGGCGGCCATCCAGCTCTTGGCACCTTTGACCCCGGAGTCGACGATCGCGGCCTTCATTGGTCGCAGCGGGCCGGGGTTGCAGCAGTTGGCCTACCGCGTTGGCGACGTCGAGGCGGCCGCTACGGCTTTACGCTCCAGAGGCGTCCGCGTCCTGTATGCCGAGGCCAAGGTGGGCACCGGCGGCAGTCTGATCAACTTCGCTCACCCCAAAGACACCGGCGGCGTCCTCATCGAGCTGGTCCAACCCGCCGGTCCTTCAAACTAGCCGCCCCACGACTCAGTTAGGCCAGTTGGCATCCTTGCGGGCCCGCCATACGTGCGCTGATATTCACGCCATAGCGCCAATCCCGGGGAACGCTTAAGCGCCAACCGGAGCCCTCGTCCACACCTGGACCTATCCACAACCCCCAAGCCAGAGATCGCCAGGTGCAGCAGGCTCGCTGCGTGGGCAACCGGAGTCTCGAAGCGTTCGCGCTTCCTGGGCAGCGGGGCGTGGCCTCCCGTGCGCAACTACTTGATGGGGGGGTGGACCTACTCGGCCATCCAACACGCGCTCGCCAGCGCCTGGCAGCAACCGGCCCCTGGAGTCTTCCTGCCACATCGAGGCCGCCCTAGCAGCCATCAACTTCTGGTGTTCGGGGCCCTCTGGGCTGGACGGGGTTGCATTCTGACCGCCGGTGCAGCACTCGCCATATATGGGGCTCTGCCCCTGGCTGCATACGCAACCGCTTCCTCACCCGACCGCGTCTTGACCTTTGTCGGAGTGGGTCGCCAGCACGGCGCTCAATGCTCGCTCGCCCGTAGGACGCGCACCCGCCACACACCGCCCATCGGTCACCGCCGAGGCACACTTCTGGTCGCTGAGCCCGCCCGCGCGTTGATCGATCACGCTCGCTGGGACGTGGCTAAGAGTGAAGATCTGGAGGGTTTGACGATCGCATGCCTGCAACAGAATGTCACAACGGTCGATCTCTTGGAAGGCGCGCTGAGCACCGCCGGTCGGCCCCATCTCGGCCCGGTCCGAGAAGGTCTACGCAGTTTTCGAGACGGCGCGCCTGGTCTCGCCCCGAAGCAACGCTTCGCCACCTCTTGCTCGCTGAACACTTACCGCGGTTTGTCACGAACCACACCCTCATCGGCGACCAAGGCCAGGTGATCGGCACCCCGGACGCCTACTTCTCAGACCCAGGGGTTGTCGTGCAGGTTCATTCGAAGGCGCATCACCAGGGGTGGGATGACGCAGGCACCGACCTCTGGGCGCAGACCGTCCAGCGAGACAATCGGTATGCAGCCGCAGGACTTGCCGTCATAGCGGTGACCCCAACCACTCTGGCGCGCGAAGCGCGGCCGTTCCTACGACAACTCACCGAGGCGCTGCGCCTGCGAGAAGCCCTAGCAACTCCGGACGTCAATGTGACATGCCCTCAAGTGTGCGCCGACTTTCACGCCCCAGAGTCAATATCGGCGCACGCTTAGGGGTGCGTGTCTATCTATCAGCGCTCGACGGTGGCACATGGGTTAATCAGCCGATGACGAGGGAGCTGTCGACTTCGGCAGGAAGTTCACCGACCTCGGGTGCCACGATGCTCACGATCTCGTTCAAAGCTCGGCGCACCATCGTCTCGCCGACCCACAGGTGCTTGCAGTCCTTGATGCCCGTGATCTCGATCTGCGTCAAGGGCGCAAAGCGTCTCCGCGCCTCGTCGGGCCGCAGGAAGTCGTCGAACTCCGGTACCAGCGCAACGATCGGCTTCCCGAAGGCCGCCCAGTGCTTCAGGTGCTCATCCTTGACGTTTCGCAGCGGCGGGCTGAGCAAGATGGCACCTTCAATGGACGGATCGGCCCCGTGCATCAAGGCCAGATCGGTGCCGAACGACCAACCCAACAGCCACCGCTTGGGCAGCACCGGTCCCTCGTGAAATTCCGCAAACTCGATCGCCGCGGCCACATCGTACTTCTCGTTCCGCCCCTCATCGAAGGTCCCTTCGCTGGTGCCACGAGGCGAGGAGGTGCCGCGGGTGTTGAAGCGCAGCACCGCAACGTCGGCGAGCGCAGGCAGCCGAAAGGAGGCCTTCTTCAGCACGTGGCTGTCCATGAACCCGCCCTCGGTCGGCAGCGGGTGCAACGTCACCAGAGTGGCGACAGGGTCGCGGTCGGGCGGCAACGCCAACTCACCCACCAACGTCAACTCGTCGGCGGTATGCAGCTCGACCTCTTCACGCCGCGCGGCGAGGACCGTGTTTGACCTGACTTGCTGCATAGGGGAGGGACTCATGGCCGATCACTGTAGCCGGGTCTAAACCCTGCTCCAGGCTCAGGCGAACGAGCCACCGGGACGGCGGCGGTCGCGCGCCGTCCAGCATCGGGTGTGCCAGTGACGACGATTCTCAACCCCGCGCATCGTCTCGCTCGGCCAGACCACCGTATGCGGCAGCGCGGCCCCTACCTCTTGCTGACACCCAGGGCACCGAAATCCTCGGCCCGAATCGCTTCCCCGGACGTGGCGCACCGACCACAGGACCCCTTCGAACTCCACGTCTGCCGGTCCCTGCTCTATAAAGGCACCCGGGGCGACAGCGGGCCGCGAGTGCCCGGGCCGCCTACGGGGACGGTTGGACCTCGGCATACCGGCCATCGTTTCACGGCCGCGCACTACAGTGCTCCCTGTGCGTGTAGTGATTGCTCGATGCAGCGTGGACTATGAGGGAGCCCTGCAGGCTCACCTGCCGATGGCCAGCCGATTGCTGATGGTCAAAGCGGACGGGTCGGTGCTGGTGCATTCCGACGGGGGGTCCTACAAGCCATTGAATTGGATGGCTCCGCCGTGCCGGATGACGGAGTTGGCCCCAGAGGAAGCCGAGACCGATGAGGGTGTCACCGCGGTCTGGCTGGTGCAGCATGCAAAACGCCAGGACACCTTGCGCATCCGCATCTACGAGGTCATCAGCGACACGGCGCACGACCTGGGCATTGACCCCGGGCTAGTCAAAAGCGGTGTCGAGGCGCAACTGCAGGAGCTGCTCGCCCAGCACATCCACACCCTCGGCTCCGGCTACCGACTCCTGAGACGCGAATACCCCACCGCTATCGGCCCCGTCGACATCCTGTGCAAGGACGACGCCGGGTCGACCGTGGCGGTCGAGATCAAGCGACGTGGTGACATCGACGGGGTCGAGCAACTCACCCGGTATCTCGAACTGCTCAATCGAGACTCCCACATTGCGCCGGTGACCGGGGTCTTCGCCGCCCAGGTCATCAAACCGCAGGCCCGGACCTTAGCCACCGACCGCGGCATTCGCTGCGTGACGCTGGACTATGAGGCTCTGCGTGGCATCGACGACGCTGACGTTCGCCTGTTCTGAAACTTATCTTTCTGTTAGGCCAGCGACTGTAGGGCAGAATCGCAGGGTGACTCGACGCGCCGCCATTGCTGCACCCAATCCCACCGCTACCCAGGCGGGGCTGGACGCGATGTCGCACGGTGGCAACGCCGTTGACGCCGCAATGGCCGCGATGGTCGCAGCCTCGGTGACCGAGCCGGGCATCATCAGCCCGCTCGGCGGTGCCTACATCAATATCTGGCCGACCGACGGTTCGCCGCTGGTGATTGACGGCAACGTAGAGATGCCTGGTCGTGGGGCGGGACGAGATCGGTTCGGGCAAGGACTCATCGAGTGCGTCACAACCTACGGCGGGGGGCTGACCACGTATGTGGGGCCAGGCTCAGTGGCCACTCCCGGCATGCTCGCGGCGATGGGTTGGGCCCACGAACGATTCGGCCAGGCACCGTGGCGTGAGCTCTTCACCCCCGCCGTTCGCGCAGTCGAGCAGGGCTTCATCGTCAGTCAGACCGCGGAGACCTACAGCGCGTTGGTGGCTCACAACATCTTTGCCTGGGATCCGGTCACTCGCGATGTGTACACCCACGATCGCGGTCCCTTAAAAGCTGGCGACATCATCGTCGACCCCGATCTCGCAGCCACCCTGCAGCTGATCGGAGCCGAAGGGGCTGCGGTGGCCTACACCGGTGACGTCGGACACGCGATGGCCGACGACGTGCAAGCGCGCGGGGGGCTGCTCACCCGGGCCGACCTCGCGGCATACATACCGGTGGTCAGGCCTGCGCTGCGGGCCGAGTTGGGCGGTTGGGATCTCGCCTGCAACCCACCGCCCGCCATCGGAGGGCCAGTGCTGACCGCCATGCTACGGCTGTTAGGCACCATTGCGCCCGACCCGATTACGGCCCTCGACGCTGCCCAGGTGATGCGCCAGGTGCTGGATCTGCGCCTTGCTAACGTCGATATCGCCGAGGATCTCGAGGCCGCCGGCACCGAACTCCTCGCACAGATTGCGGACATGTCCGGGCAGGTCTTGCCCACGCCGGCCTCGACTGCGCACGTGTCCGTCGTCGACAGTGACGGTATGTCGTGCTCGATCACCGCATCGTCGGGGTACGGCTCGGGAATGACCATCCAAGGCACCGGCATGTTGGCCAACAACGCCCTCGGCGAGCCCGAACTCAACCGCCGCGGCATGCATTCCCTGATTCCCGGCACCCGGATGGCGTCCAACATGTCACCGACAACGGCGCGGCATAGCGACGGGAGCGTCCTGTCGATCGGCACCCCTGGAGCCGACCGCATCACCACTGCGCTCACCCAAGTGCTGATTCACATGTGCGTCCACGGTGAAAGCCTGCAGGAAGCGATTGATCGCCCCCGTTTGCACGTCCGCCACCTTGACGACGGCTCGGTGCGCATCGATCACGAGCGCGACGAGCAACTGTTGGCGGCCCTGGCCACCTCGAAGTTACCGCTGTACGAGCATGAGCCCTACGCCATGTTCTTCGGTGGTGTCGGTGCGGCAATTCAGCATGCGGATGGAGCCCTCAGCGCAGGGGCCGACCCCCGCCGGGCAGCAGCAACGGCGATCGGATGAGCATCGTGCACCTGCAAGACCTCAGCGACCAGAGTCTGCGGTCAGCGGGCTCACTGAAGTGGGCTCTCGATGGTCCTGAGGTGATCCCAGCGTGGATCGCCGAAATGGACTTTGCCTTGGCCGACCCCGTCCAGCAGGCCGTGGGCGACTACGCCGCCCGTGGCGTCTTCGGGTATGCCGATCCCTACGGGGCCATCGCAGTGCCACACGCTTTGGCGGGGTTTGCCCAGCGGCAGTGGGGTCACACGATCGATCCGCATCGCACCCTCCTGGTGGGCGACGTCATGGAGGCCATGGCCCTTACGCTGCGCTGGGTCGCGCCCCCCGGCCCGGTCATCATCCCCTCGCCCGTCTACCCGCCGTTCTTCGTGCTGGCCCGGTCCCTCGAACGCGACATTCGCGCGGTGCCCTTGATCCGCGAGATATCAAGCCCGGGAGAAGAGACGATGGCGACGGAGGCAACCGGGGTTCACGAACCCCGCCTCACTCTCGACCTGGCAGCCATCGAGGATCAGGCCCGCGTCGGGGCGCGCACGCTGATGCTGTGCCAGCCGCATAACCCCGTTGGACGTTGCTACACCCGCGCCGAACTCGTCGCCCTGCGCGAGGTGATCGAACCGCTCGGGGTCCACGTGATTAGCGACGAGATCCACGCACCCTTGACGCTGCCGGGGGTGGAGTTTGTGCCGTACGCCGCCGTGGCCTCCCCCGAGGCTGCGGTGACCACCCTGATGTCGGGTACGAAGGCGTTCAGCATGCCTGGCCTGCGGTGTGCTCAGTTGATCAGCAACCGCGCTGCGGACAACGACACGCTCAGCGCCTTGCATCCGGTGCTGAATCACTCGATGACCACGCTCGGGCAACACGCCACTGTCGCGGCGTACACCAGTGGTGATGCCTGGCTGGAGGAGGTGAGGGTGCGGATTGCCGCCAACCACGAGCAGTTCCGCCTGGCCCTGAGCGACCTCGCCCCTCAGGTGTGTATCGAACGCCCGGAAGCCACCTACCTCAGTTGGCTCGACGTCAGCGATGTCTCTAGCCCCGACCCGGTGCAGGCGGCACTGGAGCACGGAGTTCGAGTGGATAGCCAGGGCCTGGGCTACGGAGCAGGGAGCGCGGACCGCATCCGGGTCAATCTTGCGACGTCGCCGGATCGAGTGGCGCAGATAGCTCGACGCCTGGGTGCGGCCTGGGCCTGAGCTCGACACCCCATTGCGCATGGTCGACGGGAACGGCTGAGAGGATGGCCCCATGGTCATTCTTTCGCGCATTTACACCCGCACCGGCGACGACGGCACCACCTCACTAGGCGACTTCAGCCGCACCAGCAAAAACGATCCACGCCTGATCGCGTATGCCGACACGGACGAGGTCAACGCGACCTTGGGTATTGCCGCCACCACAGCCGGGATGCCCGAGGCGATGGCGATCGTGATTCGGCGGATCCAGAACGACCTCTTCGACGTGGGCGCCGACCTGTGCAACCCGCTGCGCGCGACCTACGAATACCCGCCGCTCCGGGTGCAGCAGCAGTGGATCGACGAGTTGGAGAACGATTGCGACACCTTCAACGACGAACTACCCCCGCTCCGCTCGTTCATTCTCCCCGGTGGCTCATCCTTAGCTGCAGCCCTGCACCTCGCCCGCACCGTGACTCGCCGTGCTGAGCGAAGCACCTGGGCCGCGATTGCCACCCACGGCACCGAGCCAGCCGACGCCGATGGCGAGCCCGGCAGCGGTGGAGTCAACCCCCTGACCGCGACCTATCTCAACCGTCTCTCGGACTTGCTGTTCATCCTGTCGCGCTCAGCCAACGAGGCCGTCGGCGGGGATGTGCTGTGGGTGCCTGGTGGCGGCCGCGACGAGTCGCCGACCAGCAGCGACATTGAGCCGGAGGGCTAAAGAGTGTCGAGCCGGAAGCCGGATCAGGAGCGGGGTCGAAAGCAGACTTCGGGATCGACGGCTACCTAGGCGACGTCGACGTTGGAGCCAGGCGGCACGGCCTCTACCCAGGAGCGCAGAGCCGTGTATCGCCCGGTCGTCACCGCGAGTTCAAACCGTTCGTCCCTGAATCGACACGGCACGCTGAGCATCTCGACGCCCCGAAGTTGCTGGGCGACATCGGCCCCGTTGATCGCCGCACCAATGCTCACGTCCAGCCCGT
This sequence comes from Actinomycetales bacterium, assembly GCA_038330045.1. GTDB lineage: Bacteria > Actinomycetota > Actinomycetes > Actinomycetales > Dermatophilaceae > Ornithinicoccus. Next base: position 8,078 of record JBBQNO010000077.1, read on the forward strand.
ATCGATCCCATTGATGTGTCGCGGGCGCAAAACGACCGCCTGGTTTGCTGTACACCAAGCGGTCGGTTTCGTACGAGAGCGTACCCACGAGCCACGGATCGCAGGCATCACGCCGGAAACCGCAATAGGTCCGAGGCACCGAACCGTTGCTGCCCGAGAATGCCTTGAACGCAAACCGGGCAGCTGCGGCTAGCAGCACCGCGGCGGCAATAACCATCACCACAAGGATGAATGAATACACCGCCGAGTCCATCGAATCGGCCTAGCGTGCGCTCGAGCTCAAGTTGGAAGCGTCCACCGTGTCGGCAACGATCGTCACGCGGTTGTGATCCACGGAGAGAAAACCGTGATCAATCGTCACGGTCTCGTTGCCGCCAGAACTTTTGATGCGCACTTCCCCACCCATGAGCACGCCAAGCATAGGCGTGTGGCCCGGCAGGATGCCGATATCGCCTTCGCTGCCGCGGGCGCTCACCATGCTCGCTTCGCCTTCCCATACAGTGCGGTCGGCGGCGACGAGTGAAACGTTGAGTTGACTCATTGAGTCCCTTCCTCAGGTGTAGTGACAGCGTCGAGATGCCTCATTGTATGGTCCGAAACTAGCTGTTCTTCTCAAGCTCCGAGGCCTGACGCTCGACATCGTCGAGGCCACCACACATGAAGAAGGCCTGCTCGGGGAAGTGATCGTAGTCACCATCGGCGACCTTTGTGAACGCCTCGATGGTCTCTTCCAGCGGCACAGTCGAGCCCTCGAGACCGGTGAACTGCTTGGCCACGTAGGTGTTCTGCGACAAGAAGCGGGAGATGCGACGCGCCCGGCCAACGAGAATCTTGTCCTCTTCGGACAGCTCGTCGATACCAAGAATCGCGATGATGTCCTGCAGTTCCTTGTAGCGCTGCAAGATCGACTTGACCCGAACCGCCGTGTCGTAGTGCTCCTGGGCGATGTACCGAGGGTCCAAGATGCGACTGGTGGAGGTCAACGGGTCGACCGCGGGGTAGATGCCCTGCGAGGCGATGGGCCGGGACAACTCGGTGGTGGCATCCAAGTGGGCGAAGGTCGTGGCCGGAGCCGGGTCCGTGTAGTCATCGGCGGGCACGTAGATGGCCTGCATCGAGGTGATCGAGTGACCGCGCGTGGAGGTGATGCGCTCCTGGAGCACACCCATCTCGTCGGCTAGCGTGGGCTGGTATCCGACAGCAGACGGCATACGCCCCAGCAGTGTGGACACCTCGGAACCCGCCTGCGTGAAGCGGAAGATGTTGTCGACAAACAGCAGCACGTCCTGTTTTTGCACATCGCGGAAATACTCCGCCATGGTGAGCGCCGACAGCGCCACACGAAGGCGCGTGCCCGGGGGCTCATCCATTTGGCCGAAGACCAGTGCAGTCTGGCCGAGCACACCGGCTTCTTCCATTTCCACGATCAGGTCGTTGCCCTCGCGGGTGCGCTCGCCGACACCGGCGAACACCGACACGCCACCGTGGTCGCGGGCCACGCGAGCGATCATTTCCTGAATCAGCACGGTCTTGCCGACACCGGCTCCACCGAACAGCCCAATCTTTCCACCCAGCACGTAAGGCGTCAGCAGGTCGATAACCTTGATGCCGGTCTGGAACATCTGCGTCTTAGGCTCGAGTTGGTCGAAGGCCGGCGCCGGGCGGTGAATGCCCCAACGCTCACTGACCTCTAACTTCTCGTCACCCTCAAGGTTGAGGCACTCGCCGGTGGTGTTAAACACGCGACCTAGGGTGACGTCGCCGACCGGAACGGTGATGGGGCCACCGGTGTCTTGCACGGATGCACCGCGCACAACGCCGTCGGTGGGCTGCAGCGAGACGGCGCGCACCATATTGTCGCCAATGTCGAGCGCGACCTCCAAGTTCAGCGTCCGCGTCTCGCCAGATAGTGTGACCTCAGTGGTCAATAGGTTGTACATGTTGGGGATCTGGCCGGGCGGGAACTCGACGTCCACAACCGGGCCGATGATTCGGGAGACACGGCCTACGCCGCCCTCGGTCTGCTCCTGCTCGGGAGCCTCAGTGGTAGCAGTGCTCATAGTTCAGTGCTTCCTTCTCACTTGGCATCGGCGAGGGCGGTTGCGCCACCCACGATTTCGCTAATTTCTTGGGTGATTTCAGCCTGGCGCGCCTGGTTGGCCAGCCGGGT
>JBBQNO010000078.1:0-10215 GCA_038330045.1 Actinomycetales bacterium
GACCACTCGGCCATCGTCGCGCAAGGTGTCAGCGAGGGGCTGAAGCACGTCGGTGTTGCCGCCATAACCTGCCACGAGAATCACTGGTCCAAGGGTTTCCTGCGAGACGGGGTCGGCGGCCGACTGCGACCTGAAGATCGCGACGCCTGCGACGGCCAACGCGAAAACCACCAGAGCACCCATGATCGCGAGCACCAACCGACGTCGGGCCGGCGCAAGGCCATCGAGCATCATGGCAACCCTCGGGCGTACCGCCATGTGGTCATCGCCTGAACATACGCGTCCCCCCTGGGACGAGACGCTGTGGAACGCATAGGGCGAACGCCGGAATGTCGGGCATTAGTTGACTGTTCAATCACCCATGAAGAACATCGGCTTCTCGTCGTTCGGCCACTGGAAACCCACTGAACGTTCCAAGACGCGTTCGGCTTCAGACGTCCTCCTACAGTCGATCGACCTCGCAGTGGCCGCCGAAGAACTCGGCGTCGATGGCGCGTACTACCGGGTCCACCACTTCGCACACCAACTGGCCTCTCCCTTTCCGCTGCTCGCGGCGGTCGGCGCGCGGACGAGCACCATCGAGATCGGCACGACCGTCATCGATATGCGCTACGAAAACCCTCTCTATATGGCCGAGAGCGCAAGCGCCGCCGACCTCATTTCCGGCGGAAGACTCCAGCTAGGCATCTCACGCGGATCGCCTGAGCAGTCGATCGCCGGCTACGAGCACTTCGGTTATACGCCGCGCAGCGGTGAGAGCGATGCGGACATGGCGCGCCGGCATACTGCGCGCTTTTTGGACGTACTCGAAGGCGATGGCATGGCCCAGCCCAACCCTCGCCCTATGTTTCCGAACCCGCCAGGACTTCTTCCCCTCACGCCACATTCCCCGGGCCTGCGAGACCGCGTCTGGTGGGGTGCCGCCACCCGTGCCACCGCCCAGTGGACGGCCGAGCAAGGCATGAATCTGATGAGCTCGACGCTGTTAACCGAAGAGACGGGTATGCCGTTTCACCGGGCCCAGGCAGAGCAAATCCGGATCTTCCGCGAGGCGTGGGATAAGGCCGGGCACCCCGGAACTCCGCGGGTCTCAGTCATGCGCAGCATTTTCCCGATCGTCACCAACGCTGACCGTCAGATGTTCGGCGGCCAGGGTGGCAGCACCGACCAGGTCGGCTACATCGACAACATGCTGGCCCGCTTCGGCAAGACGTATGCCGCCGAGCCCGACCGCCTCATCGAGGAATTAGCCCAAGACGAAGCTGTTGAAGCCGCCGACACTGTGCTCATCACGGTGCCCAACCAACTAGGGGTTGACTACAACGCCCACCTGCTGGAATCGATGATTAAACATGTCGCCCCCGGTTTGGGTTGGCGTTAGGAAGCGTCGCTCTCAGCAGCGTCCTTGAGCTTGACGAGCGTATCTTTGATGCCCTGGCGGTTCCGCGCGGGGAAGTTCGCCGCCTTGATACCACCCGCGGCCACGCCCTTGTAGCGGGAAAAGTCAAAGGACTCGGTGACGCGGGTCTGCGAGTCGCTCAGCGCCTCCAATTCGTAGCGCCACCGGTGGCCGCCGAAATGCCGCCAGGCGATGCGCTTGTCTGCGTCGAACTCGACCACGGTGTTTTTTATGCGATACGGCATGCCAAACATCTTCATTTTGGCACCGAATTGCGCTCCCCTGCTCAGGCGCTCGGGGCCGATGGTCACGCCTTTGACGGAACCCGAGCCATCGATCCGTGAGTGCTGACGCGGGTCAGCCACGATGTCGAAGACGACGCGAGCGGGAGCGTCGATGGTGATGGACTCGGACACGATCTGATCGTCGGTGTTCATCGGACCATCCTTGCGCACACACGCGGGGTCAAGCGTGTCGCCCCGTCACCAGCAGCACTCCACCGAGGCCGACCATGATGCTGCCGCCAAGGCCGCAAGGAGATCCGCGAGGTGCTGGTTGTGGAGCGCTTCGGAGTCGTAGCCGGCATACGTGACCGCTGCGGCGATACGTCCGGGCACGTCGCGCACCTGGACGTCGGGGTTGGTGGGGGTCGGCGCGTTCTCGAGCGTCATCGTCTCGGGCAAGACAAAGGCGACCGTGAAGGTGCCATCGGCGGTGACGGTCTGGACTACGGGTGAGGTCATGGCAATCGACTCGGACGCGGTCGCCTGCTGCACAACCGGAGACGTCATCGCGATCGATGCCGACGTCTGGTTGTCGCCGCTGATGTAACCGAAGAGAGCCGAGAAGGCGGTGTTGCCTGCACCGTCGAAACTTCCCGTGACCTCAACTTCCGCCACGAGGTGTGCCGGATAACGGCGCACCTCAAAGCTCCGGTGGGTGCTCAGGACGTCGTAAGGCTGCTCGTCGGTCACTAAACCGACTTTAACCACCCGGCCCGTCGGAGGACACACACGCATCCGAGCCCAAGCGAGAGTAGGTAGCCTTTTAGTCCGTCATCACGGCGGACAGACCACATGAGCAAAACACATAAGGAGAAGCGTCGTGCAGAAAGAATCCGACCTCGCACGGCTCACCCAGCGCACCGTCGATCTGGCCCTCGAGAACGTCGAAAAGGGCGGCAAACCGTTCGCCTGCGTCGTCGTCGATCAAGAATCTCTGGAGATCCTGCACGAGGCCACCAACCAGGTTGCCCAAACCGGGGACGTCAGCGCACACGCCGAGATCACTGCCATCCGCGAGCTTGCTGCCGCCGGACGCACCGACTTGACCGGCTGCGAGGTCTACGTGACGGCATACCCCTGCCCCATGTGCCTGGGTGCGCTGTACTACGCAGCCCCCGAACGCGTCTACTACGCGGCAAGCCGTGAGCAGGAGAGCCAGCACTACGAGGACGGTGGGCGCTACATGACCCTCGATTCTTTTTACGGCGAATACGCGAAGCACTCCTCCGAGCAAAACCTTCCCTCGACACACATCCGCATCGAGGATGCGACCGCCTCATTCCGGCTCTGGACTAGCCGCCACGACGGCTGAAGCCACACTTCAAGCGTGTGCTCGCGCTCCCTTCTCTACCGGAGAACGTTCACTCTGGTGTTTCAGGACCAACGCTCGACGGGAGGTAACTGATGGCTAAGGGCGCAGTCCGCATTCCGGAGTTGTGGCCCTTGTTCGTTCGGCGTTTGCGCCTGGGGCCGCCCCCACGGACGCTCCTGATCTCCACGGTCAGACTCACGGCCGCCGCCATGGTCGCCTATCTGATCACCGTGTGGTTGATCGACGGACCTGTAGACCTGACGTGCGCATTAACGGCCTTGCTCGTCACTCAGACCACAGCGCATTCGTCCGTCAAGATGGGCATGGTCCGCGTCGGTGCCGTGGTGACCGGCGTGTTGGTGGCCATTGCCTTCTCCTCATGGGTCGGGTTGAGCTGGTGGTCACTGGGAGCGGTCATCGCGGTGTCATTGGTTTTGGCTGCGCTGCTTCGACTCGGAGACCAAGCCCTAGAGACCCCCATCAGCGCCATGCTCATCTTGGCTGTCGGCGGTCAGGAGATCGCCGCCGAGACGCGGCTGCTCACGACATTCATCGGCGCTGGCGTCGGGGTGTCCTTCAACCTCCTTTTACCTCCTCGCCTCCCGATCGACACCGCGGTGCGGCAGGTGCGGGACGTAGCAAGCCAGCAGGCAGAGTCGTTGCGACAGGCCGGGTGGTCGATGGCGCAACGACCGATCAGCCGAGACGAGGTGTCTTTGTGGTTGGACGACGCTCGGAGCGTCACCGTCGTCGCAGGTCGCGCTCACGATGTAGTGACCTCACTTGAGGAGTTGCGGCGGCTCAATCCGCGATCCATCAGCACTCCACGGGTCGAGCCCATCCTGGTCTCGGGCCTGGACGCGCTGGATCGCTCGATCTTTGCCCTGCGGGCCCTGTACTTCACGATGCAGCGGGAGGCACCGCGATCAAAGACGCTCGACGACGGGTATGGCGAGGATGTGCGGATCGCTTTTGCGGTGCTGATCGAGCATGTCGCCGACTCTGTGGACGCTTTCGGGGCGGTCATCCAGGCCGATGCTGAGGGTGCGGACGAGGAGGTTGGACGCATCCTTGCCGACAGCCTGGAAGCCAGCGGAGAGGCGAAGGCGATCTTGACCGACCTGCTGATGGTGGACGCACGGGCTGAAACGTCGCTATGGCTGCTCCGCGGGTCCATCCTGGTGGCGGTTGAGCAAATCGTGGAGCCGCTACGGCTGCAGGACCGCGCCCGACTGCGCGAGCAACGGAATCGCCGGGTATGGGGCCGGTGACGCAGCTTGCACGGCATCCGTCGCACAAACGTCCTGTTGCCAGCCCTCGGCCCAGGGCTACAGTGAAGAAGATCGAGCGGCAAAGGAGATCAGCATGAGCCAGAGCGCGACCACCAGCGGCAACAGCGCACCGATGGGACGGGGCACGGCCCAGACCACTGGGCGTTTTGTGGTGGTCTTCGACGATGCGTCTGACCCTGAGCCGATCCTGCGCGAGGTGGCGGGGATGTCGGCGGTCGCCAGTTCGCGCGACTTTAGTCAGCAGTCCGTCGATCTGGACGAAACCGCTGACGCCGACGCCACCGTGTTCGCGGAGTTGGGCATGGCGGTGGTCTCGGCGGACCCCACCCAGATGGGTGCGTTGCAGAGCTTTGCGGCCGATCGTAGCCGCGGCGTGCTGGCCGTGGTGCCCGAACTCATCCACCACGTGTTGCCCTCCCCGGGTTATGTGCAGGGCTACCGCGACGGCGTCGACGACTTGGCCGACCGCCTCGGAACAAACGAAGGCCCTGGGACGGACGGCCCGACATTCCAAGACACCGACGAGTTCACGTGGGGCCTGCAAGCCATCGGTATCGAGCTCTCCGCATTCACCGGGCAAGGGATCCGGGTGTGTGTCTTGGACACCGGCATGGACCTAGAGCACCCCGACTTCGCTGGCCGCATCCTGACGTCGACGTCGTTCGTGACCGGCGAGTCCGCTCAAGACGGGCACGGCCACGGCACGCACTGCATCGGCACCTCGCTGGGCAGCGCGTCAGAGACGGGCCGCCGGTATGGCGTGGCCTCAGAAGCGGAGATCTATGCCGGCAAAGTGCTGGGCAACGAGGGCTCCGGCTCGGATGCGGGCATCCTGGCGGGCATCAACTGGGCGATCACTAACAACTGCGCCGTCGTCTCGATGTCACTCGGAGCCGACGTGGCCGACCCTCACCCGCCCTACACCATCGCTGGTGACCGGGCGCTTGCCCAAGGCACGCTGATCATTGCGGCCGCCGGCAACAACGCCAACCGCCCGGACGACCCTGGCTTCGTCGGAGCCCCCGCCAACAGCCCCTCGATCATGTCGGTCGCTGCCCTCGACAGCAGCCTGGCTGTTGCGCGATTCTCGGCCCGTAGCTCGCCTGCTCGTGGAGGTCACATTGACGTGGCGGGCCCTGGGGTGGAGGTCTTCTCCTCGTGGCCGATGCCCGATCGCTACAACACCATCAGCGGCACCAGCATGGCAACTCCGCACGCGGCGGGGGTGGCGGCTCTGTGGGCGGAGGCCACCGGTCGTCGCGGTTTGGAGCTCTGGGCCACCCTCGCCCAGGAAACGCGCCGCGAGGACCTGTCATCTCTCGACGTGGGCCTTGGCCTGGTCGTGGTGGCCCAATGATCGGCCACCCCACCCCGGCCTCCCCACCGGGTGACCCGACACCCGAGCCTCAGGCACCAGCGGACCCGCCAGGCCCGACCGCTTCGCCTCTGGACGCCGCGCAGCACGTCATCGTCAGTGTCGACGATCAACACCTCGCCCACATGGACACGGTCGTGGCCGGCCTGCAAGGTGTGGGCATGGTAATCGAGGACGTCATGACCGGGATCGGCATGATCAGCGGCTCGGTGCCCAACGAGGAAGGCACCCAGACCGTGGTTCATGTCGTCGGGGTGGCCTCGGTGCAACGGCAACTCACCTACCGATTGCCTCCGCCAGAGGCCGACGTTCAGTAGCGGGAACTAGTTGGGAATTCGCGCAGCAACCTGGACCGCCAAGTCGTCGAGGCAGGCATCGAGCAAGGCATCGTCCCCGGTGCACAACCAGTTTTGGGCGAGGCCAACTAATTGCGCAAAGAAGGACTCCGCGAGCACCGTGATCGGCACCCCCTGTGCTCCGGCACCGATGTGCTCTAAGAATCGAGCAATTTCAGCGCGAAAATTTTCTACCCCTTGGCTGGCTAAGTCCCGCAATGCGTCGTCGCGCACCCCCATCAACGTCAACTCTTGCAGCACCAACTCGGCGGTCGGCCTGCGCCGTAAGACCTCGGCATACGACCGCACTGCTCGCCGCACCATCGTCTCGGTTGACCCGCCGGCGTGCACGGCCTCAGAGACCACGGCCGCGGCGGAGTCCACGTCCGCGGCGAAGACGGCACCGATGAGATCGGCCTTGGAGTCAAAGGCGTAGTGCACTGCGCCCAAAGACACGTTGGCCTGCTCCGCGACGGCCCTGGTCGTTAAACCCCAGGCCCCGTCACGGCGCATGACGGCCATGGCGGCCTCGACGAGTTGGGCTCGTCGCTGCGCCACCGGCACGTGGACCCGCTTGGCTGTTTCGGTCATCGAAACGCTGGCTCCGACGCCTCGGAGGCCCGGATGAGCATTTCGTGACCCGGGCTCGGGTGTTGCGGGGCTACGGGGGCCTTGTGCGGATCGCGCAACACCACAAGGGCTTGCAACCCGGTGTATGCAGCAACGAGGGCCGCGACGGCAAGCACCGTGGACAGGCCGGAGGTGAAGGCCGTGTTGGCCACTGCAGCAAAGGCGCTGGCAACCTCATCGGGCAATCCGGCAGCGGCAGAGCTTAGCGCGCCGAGCGTCTCGCCACCGGCCTCAACCGTGCGCTCAGGCACCGAAAGCGGGGCGCGGTCCAAGCCTGCGCGATAGACCAGCAATCCGACGGTCCCTAGCACTGCGGTGCCCATAGCCGCACCAAATTCGTATGCCGTCTCGGAGATAGCGGCTGCCCCACCGGTGCGCTCGGCCGGGGCCGAGGCGACGATGACGTCGTTGGTCAGACTCTCGGCCATCCCAACGCCCAGACCCACCAAGGCCGTCCACACCGTCAAAGCCTCCAGCGAACCGGTCGGCGCGAGCATCGCGCCGACGGCAAAACCGACCGAGGCCAGCAGCATGCCGCCTCCGATGATCACCCGTAGGCCCAGCAACCGGGACAACCACGGTGCGGCAAGCGACCCGGTGATGGTCCCGATCGCGAGCGGCATCATCCATAGGCCAGCCGTCAACGGCGACAGTCCTAGCACGATCTGCAAGTACTGCGGAAGGAAGAACAACACCCCGATCAGCGCGAAGGTGGCCAGCAAATTGGTCAGCACCGCGACGGTGAAGATGCGGTTGGCGAAGAGCGTGACGTCCAGCAGCGGCTCGGGCAGCCTGCGCTGGCGACGCACGAAAGCCGACAACAACGTCACGCCGACTACGAGACCGACGACCGCAAGAGGGCTGACGCCTTCGGTGCCGATCACCTTCAGTCCGTAGACCAGCGGCAGAATTCCGCCGATGGACAGCGCGGCCGACACCACATCGAAGGGGCCGGGCGCAGGGTTGCGCGACTCGGGCAGTAAGAAGAAGGCTCCGATGAGGAGCAGCACCATCACGGGGGCGTTGATCAAGAACACCGAGCCCCACCAGAAGTGCTCCAGAAGGAAACCGCCGAGAACGGGGCCCAGGGCCGCGCCACCGGCAAACGATGCCGCCCACACCGCGATGGCGTTGCGACGTTCGCGGTCGTCGGGGAAGACGGTGCGGATCAACGACAGGGTCGACGGCATCAACGTGGCACCACCGAGGCCCAACAGGGCGCGGGCGGCGATCAGCATTTCAGCCGAGGTCGCGAAGGCGGCGATCACCGAGGCGACACCGAAGGCCGCGGCACCGATCATGAGCAACTTGCGCCGCCCGATCCGGTCACCGAGATTGCCCATCAGGACCAACAGTCCGGCGAGCAAGAACGAGTAGATGTCGATAATCCACAGCAACTGCGGTCCAGAGGGCTGTAGGTCTGCGCTCAAGGCTGGGATAGCAAAGCCGAGCACAGTCATATCAACGCTGATGAGCAACACCGGCAGGACAAGCACTGCCAGAGCCGCCCAGCGGCGACGGGGGGTCACGATGAATCTCCTGAGGGGGTAGGTCGATTGAAGGTGCAATCTTGCCAGGTTTAGGTCACCTGACCAAGTCGGGTGACCTAACTCACGTCGGCGCGTCGGCTTCACGCACGAAGCTGGGCACGTCGGGGTCAAGGTGGTGATAGTCGGCGGCTTGCTCCGTCCACAACGCCGCTTCGGTATGCAGACCGCTGGGCTGGTCGAGCGTCCCGGCGGCGATCGACATCCAGGTGGGCTGAGTATCGACGCGCCAGAACAGCGTGGAGCCACACATCCCACAGAAGCCGTAGAACACTCCGGGCGTCGCCTCATACCATCGCAGCGCGGTGCCTTGTATCGCGAGAGCGTCTGTGTCGCAGCCACTGGCTGCCATGAAGTGCCCAGTGATTCGACGGCACCGATCGCAGTGGCAGTTCACCACGTTCCGTAGTGGGCCGGTGCATCGATAACTCACGGCGCCACACGCGCAGCGGCCTCCGGTCGGCGATTCGCGCGGCGTCATGGGCACAGCATGCGCGATAGCCTGGCCTCAGTCCGTTTACCTCTGGGGAGAGCAGCCATCATGTCGCAACCCGCACCTCGCCTTTACGCACCTCGCAGCACGCGCCGCATCCGCGTGGGCGCAGCCCTCTTGACCCTCGGCGTCGTCCTAGCAGGGTGTAGCGACGACTCAGGCGCAGGCCAAGACGGTGCATCCGGTTCCGAGTCCGCGCCTAAGGCTGAGGATGGCTCCTCGACGGCGCAACTCAACCAGGTCGACGCCGTCTCCGTAGTTGGAGGTGGCGACGAGACGAAAGGTTCCTTGTCAATCGATGCCTCTCAAGCCCTCTTCGCGAGTGCCCCAGCGGTGGTCGTAGCGAGCGCGGGTGACGCAGGAAGCATCGACGAAGCCGCTGAGCACGCCCAAACCCTGGGCGTGCCGATGCTCCTGCTGGGCGAAAGCACTCTGGCGAGTGACGACATGGCTACAAGCACGGCAACTGACGCCGACACCGCCCAGAGCACTGCAGACACCGCAACGGCAACGGGCGATCAGTCGAGCTCGACGGCAGCACCCAGTAACGATGGCACTATCGCTGCGTTGGAAGAGATCATGCGACTCGGCGCCGAGCAGGTATTGGCGGTCGGGGAAGAAACGGAAGGCACTCTCGGGGAGATTGACGACGTTGATGTGGTGACCGACGTCGACGATATTGACGACGTCAGCCCCGCGGCCGGCCTGACCGATGTGGCGGTGCTTGTCGACTCCGACGGCGCCGACACCAGCAAGGCCGTGACTGCCAGCGCCACGGCAGCGGGAGCGGGCGTCGTACCGGTCAAGGGTGGTGACCTGCGCAACGACCCAGATGCGATCACCGCACTTGCCGACGCCAAGCCCGAGACGGTGCTCGCGGTGGGTCCCTCCTTTGGCGATGCCGAAACCCTGACGGGACGCATCGAGGTCGCCAAGACCGGGGAGCAGTTGCCCGGAGGTGGCCAAGCGCTTTTCCCAGGTCGTCTGCTGGTGGCCCTCTACGGGACCCCGGGCACCCCCGGTCTGGGCGTACTCGGCGAGCAGGATCTCGACGCGAGCATCGCCCGCGCCAAAGAGGTCGCGGCCGATTACGAGTCGCTGACCGACGTCCCGGTGGTCCCCACCTTCGAGATCATCGCGACTATTGCCCAAGCATCGGCTGGCCCCGACGGCGACTACTCCGGTGAGATCGGCGTGGAGGATCTGCGCCCGTGGATCGAAAAGGCTGGCGAAGAGGGCGTCTACGTGGTGCTCGACCTTCAGCCTGGTCGAGCCAGCTTCCTCGACCAGGCCAAGCTCTACGAGGACCTGCTGACCTATCCCAACGTGGGCCTGGCCCTGGACCCGGAGTGGCGCCTGACCTCGACCCAGAAGCCGCTGCAGCAGATCGGTCAGGTCGAGGCCGATGAGGTGAACACGGTCCTCGACTGGTTGGCGGATCTGACCAAGGAAGAGAAGCTTCCGCAGAAGTTGGTCGTGCTGCACCAGTTCAGGCTGTCGATGCTGCAGGACCAAGACCAGATCGACGCGAGTCACGATGAACTACAA
>JBBQNO010000079.1:0-10196 GCA_038330045.1 Actinomycetales bacterium
TGACGAGATCGCGTCCATCGGTGGGGTGGATGTGCGGTCCCGTGAGGACCTAGCGAACCCGACCGATGGTCTACCACCCACCCCCGGCGTGCGCTTCTACCTCACCGACGAGACACGCATCATCGTGCGGCCCAGCGGCACCGAACCCAAGCTCAAGGTGTATGTCGAGGCCATCGTTCCTGTTGACGCTCGCGCCACACTACGGGTGGCTCGGGCCGAAGCCCGAAAGCGTCTCGATGCGGTGGTCGCCACGATGGCCGAGCTCACGAAGGCGTCATGACCAGCTTTGAGGCTGCGTGATTTTGCCCTGAAGGGCATCGCATTAGCCCTTGATCGTATCGAACATATGTACTAATATGGTACTTATGTTCGAGATCGAGGGGGCGTGAGATGACCGCGCCGACGATGCCTAGCAGCACCGACGCGTTCGGCGAGCCCGCCTTCGTTCTGGATAGGGCTGCCGAAGACTGGTGTGGAGATGTTGAAGAGTGGCATGAAGATCGGCGCTATGAAGATGCGTGGCGTGAAGTCGACGATCTGAGCCAAGCCGAGTGGGCAGATCTCGCCGCAGAAATGGCAGTGTCTTCGGCGTTGGCACGTGTGGATCACTCGCTGGGAACCTTGCCGCTGCCCAAGAGCATCACAGATGCCTTAACATCGGTGATTTCCTGCGCTGCGGCTCACGCCCAAGGAGACGTCGTGGGTGAGAAGGATTTGACGGACTCTCAACTGTTGGACGCCGCTTCAGGCGCGCGGGTGCTGGCCGGCTTCGCGGATTCGGTGGTGGTTCAGGCTGCAGGGTCGTTGGCCGCGCGAGCAGGTGCTGAGTTGCTCGGCCGAAAAGGAGTGAGCGATCCCGCAGAGTTGACGGCGAGTGGGCGTGCGCGATGGAGGGCTAGGACCAAATCGCTCGTAGCCGCAGAGCTCTCAACCCTGACGGGCTGGGGCGTGCAGGAATGTCATGCGCGGATTGGCGTGGCTCTCGCGCCGGAGGCCGGTGTTGGGGCGGCGAGGTCGGCGCTGGCACATGGGGAGACAGACTGGCGCTCGGTTTCAGCCTTCTGGCAGAAGTGCCGTGCGATGGACGTTGAGGATGCTGGCTCGATCGACCGAGCCGCCTTCGGCCCTTATATCGAGGACCGTGGCGATGACGTCAATGGCAATGCGGATAGTGACGGTGACGGTGAGCCCGGTGAACCCGGTGAACCCGGTGAACCTTCGACGACGAACGTAACGCGTGAGTCATGGCCGTCGTTCAATCGGCGGTTGTGCCTTGAGGTGGCGCGGGTCGAGGGGGCAGACGAAGTGGCAGCGCGGGCCCGTCGCCGAGCCGCACAGGACCGCCGAGGGGTGCGCGGTGAGATGTGCGACGACGGCTCGGGCTCGTTCACAATTACGGGTTCAGCCACGAGCGTGGTCGCGGCGCTAGATCGTGTTGAGACTGTCGCACGCAGGGCTCGCAGAGCGGGTGACCCGCGTCCACTGGACCATATTCGCTCGGATACCGCCATGGCCTTACTTGTTCACGGGACTCTGCCGCTGCCCGGCAATGCGAAGAATGGCCAAGCACACGGCACCAACGATGATCGTGGCAGGAGAGGCAGCGGTAGCGGCGAAGGTGGCAGGAGCGAAACCAACAGCACGGTATCTCCTGATGATGTGCTTGCGCCCTACACCGACGATGTGCGACGCATCATCACTGGTGCAGCAGCTGCTTCGGTCGACGTCATCGTCCCCCTGAGCGTCATGAGGGACAGCCAGCAGGAAAGCGCTCGAGAGGCTGGCAGTGATAGTGCTGGCACTCCTGCTGTTGCAGAGATTCCTGGCTACGGGTTCCTTGGTGCCGAGCATGCCAAAGAAATCATCGCGAGTCCTGGGACAGTGATCCACCGGCTCCTCACCGACCCGGTCGATGGCCGGCTCGTTGAGCGCTCGACTGCTGCGTATCGGCCGGATCGCGTCATGGTCGATCAGGTGCGAGCTGCCGACCTGTTTTGTCGGGCGCCAGGCTGCTTTACCCCCGCATCTCGATGCGAGTTAGACCACGAAACGCCATACGGAACTCCTGGCGGCGTTACTAGTGAAACCAACCTCAACCTCAAACACCCTCGTCATCACCAGTTCAAGACAGAAAAGTTCTGGACGACCGTGATGGATGAGACGCGGAACCTCACCTGGACCACCCTCTTCAATCGGGTCTACCGCACCCAACCCCACGACTATCGCCAGTATGGTGATGCGCCGAATGGTCACGATCCTCGGGAAAGCCGCGGGTCCAATTCGGATGTCTCGGATGGATCCACTGTCGAGGACGAGGACCTTCGAGATCGCTTGATTTATGCCGCGCTCTGCGATCGGAACGATCGAGATAGCTGGCTAGAGGCGGTCGATGACTACGAGAACCACGACGACGGCGATGTCGATGGGCCGCCGCTGGCGGTGTTCCACCGGGCGCCACACCAACGGCGGCGAGGCGGACCCCCGGGGCAAGTGCCTGTGCGGACTTTGCTGACTCCACCAGTGGACGAACGACCGATGGCATCCGAGCCCCCACCCCCGTTCTAGCCCCGACTCCATTCAATTTCCTAACGCTCTAGACGAGCCACGTTCCGCCTCACCACGGTTCAACCATCCCCACCGTTCAATCATCACCACGGTTCCGACCGCGGCCCCCTGTATTGGCCCGACTCGTGGGACCTCATCGTGACCGCAACGGTCAGCTAAGTGCCGTCGGTGGCTATCGCGATGGCGAGGGCCACAACCGATATCCCCAAGGGCGCAACCGCTGAAAGAGCCCAACGGGCCCGCTCCCCGACGTTCGCATTCGCGTCATCGTCTGTGTCCGGAGACGTGGTCGGGGTCGTGCTCACGTCGAGCTTGCCCCCGTTGAGGAGCCACCGCTGGTGCTCGCGGAGCACGTCTCCGGCCACGGCTTGGGCAGTCGGCCCCGGCTTTGCCTTCTTTCGTGCTGTCGTCTCCGCGAAACTGTCGAAGCTGCGGCGAGCCGAGAATTCCCTTTGCTTAGGGATGGCCCAAGAGCTGTGCTTTCGGCCACCGGTATCAATCAACTCCAGCGCCCACTCGTACTTCACGTCTTCGAGCCGAGAGAAGGGCACCACGGTGTCCCGAAGGATGTTCCGCTGGGTGACCGATTCTGAGCGCAGTTCAACGTTCGGACGCAGCAAGAAGATCCACGCAATCATGACGACGAAACACAAGGACGCCACCGGAAAGAAGACATCGCGACCTAACGCCAGTTCCCCCCTGATGACGATGTATCCCACGGCCCCGACGGCCACGATCATCGCCCACCCAATGATCCGGGCAGGCAAGGTCCGGTAGGTCGCAACCAGCGTGCCGCCTTCGGCGCCGTATCCCTTGCTGTTGTCGTCCGCCGACCCTTGGCTCGCTTCGCTCACAGTCACCGAGTCTAGGTCGCCGCGATCGAAGGGTCTCAGGCGTCGTCCCCTAAACTCCTCTTCCATGCCTGGGCCGACCTCCACTCTGGGACACGCGCGCGTTATTTTGGTGAGCGGTCCCAGCGGATCGGGCAAATCGCGCCTTGCCCGGCATCTCAAGGCCACGCATGGGTGGCCGATCGTCGAGTTGGATGACTTCTATCGCGAGGGCACCGACCGCCACCTGCCGATGTCAACACTCGGTCTGCCCGATTGGGACGACGCCACATCCTGGGATGCTCAAGCCGCAGCGGAAGCTCTGCGGACGCTCTGCACCGACGGCGTCGTCACGGTGCCTCGCTACGACATCGCTGCCTCGGCGCGGTGCGGCTCTCAAACCATCGATAGGCACGGTGCGCCCATTGTGGTCGCCGAAGGCATCTTCGCTGCACACCTCATTGCGACCCTTCGCTCGCAGGACAGGCTGGCCGATGCGTGGTGCATCCGGGACCACCCGTGGTTGACCTTCGGCAAACGATTCACAAGAGACGTCAAGCAGCGACGTAAGCCCATTGGGACACTGTGGCGACGAGGGCACCAGTTGCGCCGCTCCGAGCCAGGTATCGTCAACGCTCAGATATCGATGGGCACCACCGGCATGAGCAGCCGCACTGCCCGCCGGGTGGCCAGCGACATGGCGAAGAGGCCAACACCATGATCAGACGCACAGTGGGAGCAGGTAGTACCGATGAGTGACGACACAGGCGCAGGGCCAGCGCCGGGGGCTGCCGACAACGACGACGACCATCATGGCCGATCCGAGTACGGCCAAGGCCCACCCGGTGCCCCCCAGGAGGGGAACGGGCAACCGACCCAAAACCCCACCCGTCAGCCGACATACAGCTCAGGTCAGTACGGACAACAGCCTTACGGACAACAGCCATACGGACAACAGCCGCGTGGCCAGCAACAGTACGGCGATGGCCAATTCGGTGCACCTGGTCAAGGTGGCCAGGGCTACACCAACGGTGGCCAGCAGTCCTGGCAGCAGATCGCCCCCGAGCATGTCGCGCGGATATATCAACCCGGCGTCATACCCCTTCGAGCGCTCAAACTCGGTGACATCTTCGGCGGCTCGATCAACACCATCCGCCGCAACCCCGAGGCAACCATCGGCATGGCGGTCATCGTCTTGGGTGCCTTCCTTGTGCCGTCCCTCATGATCTCGTTCGGCCTAACCTTGGTCCCAGGTCTCGACGCAGAGATTTCACTGGTGCTAGCGACGCTCGTGCCATCGGCGCTCTCACTGTTCCCGACGCTGGTGCTCAGCGGGCTGATCCTGTATGTCGTCAGCGAGGCCGCGCTCGGTGACAAGGTCGGACTGGGCCAAACCTGGCGAGCCGTGCGAGGGCGCATTTGGCCACTCATCGGCGTCACTTTTTTGACGACGCTTATCACCATCTCGGTCGTGTTCGTCGGCATACTCCTGCTCGTCGCGAGCATCGCGATCGGAGAAACGATCCTCATCGTCCTCGGTGCCGGCCTTCTTCTGGCCTCTATAGTGCTGGCGGTGTGGCTCGGAGTACGGCTGATTCTCGCCTCGGCTCCAGTCGTCCTCGAGGGCGCTGGCCCGCTTCGAGCGCTCCGCCGCTCGTGGGCGTTGAGCACCGGCAGTCAGTTCTGGAGATTGCTCGGGATCACCGTCTTGGCCAACATTCTCGTCGGCATCATCAGTTCGGTGTTGGGCACGCCGCTGCAACTCCTTGTGGGTTTTATTGCCGCCTTCGTAGTCCAAAGTGAGGCGCAACTGGTCTTGGTGACGGTCTTCGCCCAGCACCTGTCGCAGTTCCTCGTGGGGCTGATCGTCACTCCCTTCAGCGCCGGCGTCACAGCTTTGCTCTATCTTGACCAACGGATCCGGCGCGAAGCCCTTGACATCACAATGCAGCAGGCGGCGACGCAGCGCACCGCAGAACGCTCGCGGCCTTGATCCGCCCGCTCAACCTTCCCGACCTCAATGACCCCGACGCCGAAGGGGCCCGGGATCTGCTGCAGTGGGAGCTATCCAAGCCCGAGTACAACCAGCCGCTAGGATTGCTGACCCGCTTGATCGGCTGGGTGAACGACCGCCTGAGCAGCCTGCTCAACGTGGTGCCCGGTTCGGGATGGCTGTCTGTGCTGGTCATCATCCTCGTGGTTGGCATCGTCGTCGTCGCGGTGGTCTTCGTCGCGCGCCACCGCCTCCGCGACCAGACGTTGAGCCGCAGTTCGGCTGGGACCGTGCTCGACGACGAGAATATGAGCGCAGCACAGTATCGCGACCGGGCACGTCAAGCCGCGTCCGCTGGAGACTGGGATGTGTGCCTGCTCGACTCCTTCCGGGCGCTCACGGCATCTGCGGGCGAACGCACCCTGCTTGACGATGCGCCCACCCGGACGGCCCACGAGGTGGCCGACCGGCTCGCAGTGATGTTCGCAGACCGCGCGGTCCACCTCAGGTGGTCCGCCGACGCCTTTGACCGCGTCCGCTACGGTGAAATCTCGTGCAACCAGCGCGACGCCGAGCGCGTCCGCGACCTTGACCGCGCCGTCGAGAAGGCAAAACCGGCCGCCACGTGGAGCGCCCTTTGAGCGCCACCACGCCAACCGAAAGCGCGCCCGCCACAAGCACATCTTCTGCACACCCAGTCCGTCGCTGGGCGCTGTGGATTTCACTCGTGCTCGCCCTCATGGTGTTCGTCACCTACCTCGCCGGGCTCGCCGGGTCGAGCGACACCCCTCTCGACCCCGACAACCCGGGACCCAACGGTATGCAGGCACTCGCCCAAGTGCTCGGCGACCGGGGCACGGAAGTCGAGGTGGTGCGAGGCGTCAGCAGCCTGCCCGACGAGTCCGCCGAGGGAGCGACCGTCATGGTCTCTACCACCGACTTCCTGTCGGCCGAATCGGGCGACGAGCTCCTCAACTACGCACGCTCAGCCGACTCCATCGTCATTCTCTCGCCCGCCGACAACCTGCGCGCCGTGTTCGATATCGACGTCGACGCGAACAGCATCGACACACCGACCGCCATGTCGCCGGAGTGCGACAGCACTCTGTGGGTCCCGAGCGATCGGGTGACCGACGGCGACACGCTGCTGCAGGTAGGCGACGGCATCGAGCGTGCCGACGCCTCCATCTGTCTCCCGCCGTCGGCCGGGTACAACGCGGGCGGCGCACGCTCCGGCTACATCGTGGAATTGGGCCAAAACGGCGTGAATCACAGTGGTGGGGATCAAAGTGGCAGTGCGCAGACAACCCTGGCCGGCATAGCCGCATCACTGACCAACGCCAACATCCTCGACGAAGCGAATGCCGCCACGGGGCTGCGACTGCTGGGCAGCACCGACCGGTTGATCTGGGTGATCCCCAGCATCCAAGACGCCGGCGAGCTCCCCCCGACCAACCTCTTCGACGTCCTGCCGGCCCCCCTTCTGCCGTCTATCGCGCTGCTCCTCTTCGCGCTCGGGGTGTGGGCTCTAGTGCGCGGCCGACGACTGGGGCCGGTCACCACCGAGCCGCTGCCGGTAACCATCCACGCCATCGAAACCACCGCCAGCCGCGGCCGCCTCTACCGCGAGGCCAAGGATCGCCCGCGAGCACTGGCGTCATTGCAGTTGGCCGCCCGCCGACGGCTAGCCTCGCGTCTGGGCTTGGCGGCAGGGACCACCCCCGATCAGGTGGTGACGGCGGTTGCTGCGGTCACCGGACGGCATACCGACGAGATCAACCGACTACTGGTCGACACCAGCGTCGATGACGACGACACCTTAGTGCAGATCGCCCGTGATCTGCGCTCGCTCGAAGAAGGGATCCCCAGCACATGAGCACACCCGAGATCGACACCCGCCCTGAGGCTGCCCGCGAGGCTCTCAACCGCGTGCGCGCCGAAGTGGGCAAAGCCGTCGTCGGTCAAGATGCCGCCGTCACCGGGCTGATCGTGGCGTTGCTAGCCCGCGGGCACATCCTGCTCGAGGGCGTGCCCGGGGTGGCCAAGACCCTTATGGTGCGCACCCTGGCAGCGGCGCTGAACATCGAGACGTCGCGGGTCCAGTTCACCCCCGACCTGATGCCCGGCGACGTGACCGGCTCGCTGGTCTACGACACCAAGACCAGTGACTTCGAGTTCCGCCCCGGCCCCGTGTTCACCAACCTGCTGCTCGCTGACGAGATCAACCGCACACCCCCCAAGACCCAGTCCGCGCTCCTAGAGGCCATGGAAGAACGCCAAGTCACTGTCGACGGCAAAGCTCGTCTGTTAGCCGATCCGTTCTTGGTGGCAGCCACCCAAAACCCCGTGGAATATGAGGGCACGTACCCGCTCCCGGAAGCTCAGCTCGATCGGTTCTTGCTCAAGGTGGTGCTGCCCATTCCGCCGCGGACCGACGAGATCGAAGTCCTCAACCGCCACGCTAAGGGTTTCGATCCCCAGGATCTCGCTGGCGCCGGAGTCAGTGCCGTCGCTGGGCCCTCCGACTTAAAGGCCGGGTCTGCAGCAGTGCGCCAGGTCGAGGTCACGCCTGCGGTTATGGGCTACATCGTCGACATCGCCCGTGCCACCCGCTCCTCCCCGTCTCTGCAGCTCGGGGTCAGCCCCCGGGGCGCTACTGCGCTGATGGCGACCTCGCGAGCATGGGCTTGGCTGAACGGGCGTTCGTTCGTCACCCCCGACGACGTCAAGGCCCTCGCGCCGGGCACGCTGACCCACCGCCTGTCGATGCGTGCCGAGGCCGAACTCGAGGGTGTGTCGGTGCGCTCAGTTTTGGATAGTGCCCTGAACTCCGTGCCGGTCCCCCGCTAGGTTGCCGCGATGGTGATCCGCTGGCCGGCTGCAGTCCTGGTGCTGCTCGGGGTGCTGCCCGCCGCGATCTGGCCGACCTCGCAGACCGTGCTGCTCTGGCTGCTCCTCGTCGCCGTGCTCATCGCCGTCGACATCGCACTCGCACCGTCCACTGCGGCCGTCACCGTCGAGCGCGAATCCGATGGCTCCAACGCCGCGACGCAGGCGACGGGCCGGATCACGATGTCGGTCCGCCTCGGCGAAAGCACCACCACCTCGCTGCTCGTGGCCAACCCGACCCGGCGAAGGGTCCGAGGGCACCTTCGTGACGCCTGGTTCCCGTCAGCCGGAGCGACCCGCAACCGGCACGTCCTTGATCTTCCCAGCGGCGAGCGCCGCCGATTCGCCACCACCCTGCTTCCGACCAGACGCGGCGACCGCCCGGCCGACAAAGTCACGATCCGCACCCACGGGCCGTTGCAGGTGGCCGCCCGTCAGAGCTCGCGCCCCGTCCCCGGCGCGGTCCGCGCCTTGCCGCCGTTTCGGTCCCGCAAACACTTGCCCTCCCGCCTAGCCCGCCTGCGCCAGCTCGACGGCCGCTCTGCTGTGCGCACCCGCGGTCAAGGCACCGAATTCGACTCGTTGCGGGACTACGTCGAGGGCGACGACGTGCGCAGCATCGACTGGCGCGCCACCGCCCGCCGTCAGTCCGTGGTCGTGCGCACCTGGCAGCCCGAGCGGGACCGACGGGTCATCATCGTCCTGGACACCTCGCGCACCAGCGCCGCCCGGGTCGGCGACGAGCCCCGGTTGGACGCCGCGATGGACGCCGCCCTGCTGCTCGCCGCCCTGGCGTCGCGGGCTGGGGATCGCATAGACCTCATCGCCGGGGACCGCAGAATCCGCGGCCGAGTGCGCCCCGACCCCGCCAGCCCTACCCTGCTCAACTCGATCGTCACCATGTTGGCCCCCATCGAGCCGGTGCTGGTCGAAGCCGACTGGTCGATGCTGGTCGGTGCCATCAACGGCACCAGCCGTCGGCGAGCCCTGGTGGTGCTGCTGACCTCGCTTGACCCCGCCGCCCTCGAAGAAGGCTTGCTGCCTGTGATCGGCTCGCTGACCGCTTACCACCAGGTCGTCCTGGCCTCCGTCGCTGACCCGGCCTTGCAGGAGATGACCGACGACCTCGACTCGCTGTCGGCCGTGTATGGCGCCGCGGCAGCCGAGCGCACGTCGTCACTGCGTCGTCGCACGGCTGCGGCGTTGGAGCGGCTCGGTGTGCAGGTGCTCGACGCCGACCCGGACCGTATGCCCGTGGTGCTCGCCGATCACTACCTCGCCTTGAAAGCGCGGGGCTTGTTGTAACTGCCGGTTGTTGTAACTCAGGTGCTGGTCGTAACTTAGGTGGCGGTGGGGGCTTGTGCCGACAGCATCGAATCGTCCACGTCACCGGTGCGACCACGCTGGACGGCCCACCGGCCGAGCGTAAAGACGTACACAAAGAAGAGCCCCAAGGCTGCGACCCCGATAGTGACCCGCGCCCAGGTCGGCAGCGGCGACGGCGTGACGAACGCCTCGATCAGCCCCGAGATCAGCAACACGACGATCAACCCCAAGCTGACCCCGGCCGCGGTGCGACCCTCTCGGGCCAGTGACGACAGGCGAGTCCTGGGCCCCGGGTCGATCCACGACCAACACAACTTCAAACCGACCCCGGCTGCGACGAAGATCGACGTCAACTCCAGCAGCCCGTGCGGCGTGATGAGGCCCCAGAAGAGGGCCCCTTGACCTTGCGAGTGCATCAACGAGCCGACAATCGCGACGTTGGTGATGTTCTGCCACAGCACCCATAGGACCGGCAAGCCCAGCACGCCGAAGGCGATGCATTGCGCCGCAACCCACGCGTTGTTGATCCACACCTGGGTCGCAAAACTGCTCGCCGGGGCAGAGGAGTAGTAGTTCTCGAAGTCGCTATCGAC
>JBBQNO010000080.1:0-10145 GCA_038330045.1 Actinomycetales bacterium
CTATTCATGTCCAGGCCGTCTGAGAATCTAGAACGAATTCGCAAATGGTCCGGACAGATGGACATTCCGTGAGGACTTTCTCTACTGGTTCAAGCGCGCCTTCGGCGCGCGACGGCAGTCTCCGGCGGGGACCCCCGACGCTCCGGGCTCCTCCTCCACTTCCAGCCTCCGGGCTCCCGCTTCGCTCCGCCCTACGGCTTCCCGCTCCGCTCCGCCCTACGCGCCACCCCCACCTACGACCGCCGACATAGAAGAGAGCACCCGGTCACCAACCCGAATGCCCTTACCTGTTGACGACGACCCGCTGCTACACCATCCGGCCTCCACGATCACGCATCAAGCGGCCAGCAGCTGCAACATCAGGGACGCGCTCCGCGCCTGAGTACATCTCCAACTCGACCATCGACCGCTTGACTCGCACCCGCTCCAACCGACTCTGCTCCGCTATCGGATCGGCGCCTTTCTTTGATCGACTAAACGCGCACCCCCAGCGCACCCCACACCTAGAACCGGCTTGCACTCCAAGCACTCTGGAAACCCACGCGATCAGCAGCGCGAGCACGCGTGAAGCCTTCGCAATGAGAAGGTCAGGGGTTCGATTCTGTCAACGCCGACCTGCTTCGTTCGTGCTGGCGGGGCGAAGGATGGCCGGCGGAGCGCGCTTCTGACAGCCCTCTTCGACAACTTCGTCAAGAGATTGCAGCGGGACCCTGCTCAACGTCCGGGGGTTTGCCAGTCTGCTTACACTCCGCAAGAAGCCAGTCTGCCGTCAAGACTGACCTTCGACCACAATCGATAAAGATACAGGTCAGAAGGAGTATTGGACTTATTGCCCCTGGTGAGAGTCTCCCCGGTGGCATTGCCCAGCGGACTGGCCAGACGCTCCTTCAGAGACACGCCAAGCACGATCTGGGGTAGCCACCTTCCTGGCGGATCCGTGCGATGGTCCGGAACCGACCACAGTCCGCAGGGGGCGTGTCAACGTTGTTCCCATTGGAGATCGCGAGTGCGATCCCTGAGCTGGAGTAATAGCGATCGCGGTCCGCAAATAGTCCGCAAGAAGTCATGCCGAGACCAACTATGACCGTCGGCGTTCAACGGTGCGCACCCGATGTTTGTGCAGGTCACAGCAACTATTCAGCCACGACACACAGAGTTCAATAACAGCCAATACTGACGTCTATCGTTCCGCTTCAACGTTTAGCCGGTATATCGGCGCAGATCAGACAGTGTGAAAGCCACACAAGTCCGCACAGCATCCGCAAAAATCTCGTTTGCTGACTTCGATGGAACTGCTCCCGGGTAGTGCGATTTTTGTGTGGCTTCGACTGAGCCTGGATCCGCCGGCCGGTATTCGTGGGGGTGTTGCAGTGGCGAGAAGTCGCCGGCGATCCAGATGGTGTTCGTGCTGCTGGCATAGTGGCCGGTCGCCAATGTGGTTAGGTCGCACTTTTTTCGTGGGTCGAGGTTTTGCGGATCGGTGTCGCAGCGCAGTACGGTCCAGTCCAAAAGACGTCCGCGCGGCACGGCGAAGGGAATCTCGTGGCGGAACAACCTGGAAAGCGTGAGGCGTTGCTCCGCGAGGCCCGGCGACTTTTCTACAACCGAGGAATCCGCGCTGTGGGCGTCGATACTGTCGCCGCGCAGTCAGGTGTCTCAAAAATGACGCTCTATTCCTACTTCGGGTCCAAGGACGGGCTGATTGTTGCCTGTCTGGAGAGCATCGATGACCGCTACCGGTTGTGGCTCCAAGAGCAGGTCAGCGAAGGGGCGACAACATCCGAAGAGCAGATCCTTGGGATCTTCGACGCGCTCAGGGATTGGTTTACGAGGCCGACGTTTCGCGGGTGTGCCTTCGTGAATGCCACTGTCGAGTTGGCCGATCCAGAGCACCCGGCCCGCGGCCCAATCCTGAACCACAAGCACCAGATGCGTCATTGGATCACAGGCCTGGCTGCTGAAGCCGAGTTGACCGACCCTCCAGCGGTCGGTTCGCACATACTGATGCTGATGGAGGGGGCGATCATCACGGCGTTGCTCGACCAGGACCCCACCGCAGCAGACCGCGGAAAGGAACTCGCTCGATACGTGATCGCGGCGCATTCCCAAGCGGAAACTGTCGACGTCTCGTAGTGGACCGGTCAGTCTATTGACTCAATGCTGGACGCCTTGCTATACAGACCTGTACACGCCCCTTGTGTAGCAACGAAGCAACCAGGAGGAAGACGTTGGTCAACGTGACGACTCAGGAACAGGTCACCGTCGAGCGCCGGATGTCGGTGGCGATTATCTCCTTGAATCTGCCCGATCAGCGCAACCCCCTGTCCGTAGCCATGATGCAAGAACTCCGTGACGAGCTCAAGGTCATCGCCAGAGACGCGGACATTCGCGTGGTGGTGATTAGGGGTGAGGGCAAGATCTTCTCCTCGGGGCACAACCTTCGAGAGATGGCCGACCGCGGGATCGACGAGCAGCGTCAGATTTTCGATGTCTGCACCGAGATGATGCAGACGGTCCAGCAGATCCCGCAGCCGGTAATCGCTCAAGTTCACGGCGTTGCCGCCGCCGCTGGTTGTCAGTTGGTCGCCACCTGTGACCTCGCCGTCGCTGCAGACACCACGGTGTTCTTGACGCCGGGAGTACGTATCGGTCTTTTCTGCTCCACCCCAATGGTCGCGCTGAGCCGAAATATTGGCCGCAAGCGCGCGATGGAGATGCTGCTCACCGGCGAGCCGATCAGCGCTGACACCGCAGTCGAGTGGGGGCTGATCAACAGGTCAGTCCCGGCTGAACAACTAGAAGAGGAAGTGTGGAAGTTCGTTGAGAAACTGGTGGCGTCCAGTCCGTTGACTATGTCGATTGGCAAGCAGGCGTTCTACCAACAGATTGACGTCCCCCAAGAGCAGGCGTACGGCCTCATGTCCGAGACGATGGCGACCAACGTCGTGTCTTGCGACGCGCAAGAAGGGATCGACGCCTTCTTGACGAAACGTGAACCCGTGTGGAAAGGCAGGTAAGAATGTCCGACGATGCCGGTCCGGGTATCCTGCTCTATCCCCGCATCCGCAAGTCGCCTTTCTTTCACGCTGCCCGCAAGCACGGCGTCGCGATGTATAGCGTCTACAACCGTATGTACATCCCGCGCCACTTTGGTGATCCCGTAGCTGAGTACTGGAACCTGCTCAGCAACGTGAACCTCGCCGACGTTGGGGTGCAGCGCGGGATCGAGATCACTGGCCCAGACGCCTTCACCTTCACCAACCGGCTGGTCACGCGGGACTTGGGCAAGTGTGAAGTCGGGCAGTGCAAATACACGTTCATCACCGATACAGCGGGCGGGATCATCAACGACCCGGTGCTGCTTCGCCTGGCGGAAAACCACTTCTTGTTGACCTTGGCCGATAGCGACGCTTTATTGTGGGCCAAGGGGCTGGCTGTCAACAGCGGGCTGGATGTCACGATCGGCGAGCCCGACATGGGGCCCGTCCAGGTGCAAGGGCCAAAGTCGATCAACCTCATGGTCGACCTTTTTGGCGAGTCCATTCGGGATATTGGGTACTACCGCTTCGCCGAATACACCGTGGACGAAATGCGGGTCCTCGTGTCTCGCACCGGCTACACGGGGGAGCTCGGATATGAGATCTACCTCTTCGACGCCACGGAACACGGCTCGGCCCTGTGGGAGCGCGTGACTGAAGCTGGCGCGCCATACGACCTGCGTGTCGGCGGGATCTGCCACATCCGTCGCATCGAGGCCGGCATCCTCGCCTTCGGTGCCGATGCGGACCTGTCCACCAACCCGTATGAGGTGGGCTTGGGTTATCCCTGGATGGTCAGTCTGGACAAAGAGGGTGGGTTCGTTGGCGACGAGGCGTTGCGTGAGATCAAGCAGACGGGCGCAACACGTCGCATGGTCGGGCTGATCATTGACGGCGAAGCGTTGGGGACCTACAACGACGGAACCATGCACGAGCCATACCCGGTGCTCCGAGTCAACAACACCATCGGCAAAGTGATGTCGGCCTGCCACTCGCCGCGTCTGGGGCAGAACATCGGCATGGTCATCCTGGCCAATGACGACGCCGTCGTCGGCACGACCTACGACGTGATCGTTGATGGTGAAACCCGCAAGGGGGTTGTGACCGAGACTCCTTTCATCGACAGCAAGAAGGAAACGCCTCGGCAGTCGAGCCGAGCACACCCTTACGCACCGGGGCGCGGGGCGTCGATGGCGGATGACAGCAGAGGGTGAAGGAACTGACCTCGGGCAGTGATGTTGAGGCGGTGCGGAGCGGCCCCGAGCCCAACTTCGACGTTCTGACGCCACTGTCTTTTTTGGACCGGTCGGCCCAGGTGCACGCCTCACGGGTTGCTGTGGTTGACGGTGACGCCCAGTTCACTTACGCCCACTGGAATCAACGAGCCAGGGGGTTTGCCGGGTATCTGCGCTCGATCGGCATCGAGAGAGGTGATCGAGTCGCGGTCATGGCTAGCAACAGTGAGCCTATGCTGCTCGCCCATTTCGCAGTCCCGATGGCAGGCGCCGACCTAGTCGCGATCAACACCAGGTTGAGCCCTCGCGAGGTCGATTACATCCTTGAGCACTCAGGCGCAAAGGTCGCCTTCGTCTCACCCGGGCTCACCACAAGCCTGGTCGAACGCTCCGGCTTGAGACGGGTCGTGCTGGACGCTGAGTTCTGTGACGCCATGGATCACGGCATCGAGGCGTATGCAGGATGGCAGGTAGACGATGAGCGTGACTCGATTGCCGTCAACTACACGTCAGGAACAACGGGCAAACCGAAGGGCGTGGTCTACCACCACCGCGGCGCCTATCTCAATGCCCTCGCGATGGCGCTTGATCATGGCCTCAACGGAGACAGCACATATCTGTGGACGTTGCCGATGTTCCATTGCAATGGTTGGTGCTTCCCCTGGGCCACTATCGCCGTCGGTGCCCGAAACTTCTGTGTCGAGCGCATCGACCCGAAGCAGATCTGGGAGTTGTGTGCATCGGGTGAAGTGACACACCTGTGCGCAGCGCCCACGGTGCTAACGATGCTGGCCGAGTCGGAATTCGCCACCACCATCGAGAGGTCGGTTCGCATCATCACTGCGGGTGCGCCGCCTGCGCCAACCATCATTCGACGGATAGAAGACTTCGGCTTCGTCGTTGACCATGTCTACGGCCTGACCGAGACGTATGGGCCGTTCACCGTCAACGTGTCGAGCAAAGACCTGGACACACAGGATGACATCAGTCACTACCGAGTTCGCGCGAGGCAGGGCTTCGCAAACGTCACTGCCGGCCTGGTGGATGTCCGCACTGACGACGAGGAATCGGTGCTCGCTGATGGTCAGACCTTGGGCGAGGTGTGCATGCGCGGCAACGTCGTGATGACCGGCTACCTCGACGACGACGCGGCGACGCTCGAGGCCTTCAAGGACGGCTGGTTTCACTCTGGTGACATCGGGGTGGTGCACCCTGATGGCCAGATCGAGCTCCGTGATCGCAAGAAGGACCTGATTATCTCCGGCGGTGAAAACATCAGCACCGTCGAGGTCGAGCAGATCGTGGTCCAGCACCATGACGTGGTGGAGTGCGCGGTGGTCGCGCAACCCGACGACCGTTGGGGCGAGGTGCCGGTGGCGTTCGTCACCGTCCGCCCAGGAGCAAACGTCGACGATAGCGAGCTGCGCCAGTATTGCCGCGAGCGGCTTGCGCACTTCAAATGCCCCGCGCGTTTTGTCTTCACCGACCTTCCCAAGACCGCAACCGGAAAAATCGTGAAGACTGAGCTCCGTGATCGAGCACGCAAGTTTGTCGACGACGCGGGTCCCGGGGGGGCGATCAGCTTCAGCCCTGACCCCTAGTCCTTCCCGCAAGCCTGCCCTACATTGACCGTAGGCATCGTCGCCCAATCTGGAGGTATCTCATGTCAGTAAGGCCGGACCGCACTTTTCACGCTTCACCACGTCTAGCGATGGAAGCGCCTGTCGAGACGCTTGCTTACACGCTGATGCTGAGCCCGGACGGCACCCAGCCTGATGGCCTAGCTGTGGTGGACGTTGACCCTGAATCGGAGTCATTCGGCACGATCGTGCACCAAGTGTTGATGCCGAATCTCGGCGACGAGTTCCACCACTTTGGCTGGAACGCATGTTCCTCGGCGCTATCCCCGCTGACGGGTCACGCTTTCTTGGAGCGCCGCTACCTGATAGTTCCCGGCATTCGTTCCTCGCGGATCTACATCATCGACATCAAAGGTGGTCCCCAGGCGGCCAAGCTTCATAAGGTTATCGAGGCCGAGGAGATCCTCAAGAAGACCGGTTACTCCAGGCCACACACGATCCACTGCGGACCCGAGGGTATTTATGTCTCGACGCTCGGTGGGGGTGGGGAGGATGGTACCGATGGTCCTCCCGGAATCTTCATCATGGACTGCGAGACGTTCGAGGTGCTCGGCCGCTGGGAGATCGACCGCGGCGTGCAGGACAAGCATTACGACTTTTGGTGGAACCTCCCGCGCGATTACATGGTCTCTTCGGAGTGGGGACTGCCGCCCCAGTTCGAGAACGGGATCGTCCCCGAGGATTTGCTGAGCAACAAGTACGGGCACAGCCTGCACTTCTGGGACCTGCGCGGTCGCCGCAACGTGCAAACCATCGACCTGGGTGAAAACCATCAGATGGCACTGGAAGTGCGCCCGGCCCACGACCCCTCCCGTGAATACGGCTTCTGCGGCGTCGTGATTGACACCACCAACCTCGAAGGGTCGATCTGGACGTGGTGGCGCGAGGACGGTGTATTCCACGCGAAGAAGACTGCGACCATCCCGGCTGAGCCTGCGGATCCGGACGACCTCCCCCCGTTACTCAAGGGTTTCTCCGCGGTGCCGCCTCTGGTCACCGACATCGACCTATCGCTGGACGACCGCTTCCTGTATGTCGCATGCTGGGGCACTGGTGAGTTGCGTCAGTATGACGTCACGGACCCCATGAAACCAACGCTCGTCGGCTCGGTCCACATCGGCGGGATCACCCGCAAGACTGTGCACCCTAGCGGGGCGGATTACAAAGGTGGTCCGCAAATGGTTGAAATTAGCAGGGACGGTAAGCGCGTCTATTGGACCAACTCGCTGTACTCCACCTGGGATGACCAGTTCTACCCCGACGGGACGCCGGCGGCCATGGTCAAAGCAGACGTTGGCGACGACGGTGGGATCGAACTCGACGAGAACTTCTGGGTACAGTTCCCCGACCACTACCGCTCCCACCAGATCCGCCTCGAGGGTGGAGACTGCTCGACCGACAGTTTCTGCTACCCCTCTGCCTGAGCAACCGCACCCACTATGGCCATAGGCGAGGCGTCGGCTTCGGCGCTCTGGCTCGGGGTTGTGCTCTCCGGTCTTTATCACGGGTTGAACCCCGGCATGGGCTGGCCACTGGCCGTCTCTGCGGCGCTGATGGAGCGTCGGCCCGCGGCGTTGGCCAATGCCTTAGGGCTTTTGGCGCTAGGTCATTTCATGGCGATGGCTGTGGTGTTGTTGCCGTTCTCGGTGTTTAGTGCGCTGCTTGAGTGGCAAACGCCGATCCGACTCGTCGCCTCGGGGGTCGCGGTGGCCTTTGGTGCCTACCTGTTGATCTCGAAGCAGCATCACCCTAAGTATCTGGCGCGGGTGGCGCCGCACCGCCTCGTGTGGTGGTCGTTCCTTGCAGCAACCGCTCACGGGGCCGGGCTGATGCTGTTGCCGATTTTCTTGTCGATGAATCACGGTGCAATGGAAGGGAGGGACCACGGGGGAATGGCAGGAATGGGCCAACTCGTGACCGATAACGCTGCTCCGGCGCTGCTTGTCGCCGGAGCACACACGCTCGCCATGGTGGCTGCAGGCGCACTCCTCGCCGTGTTGGTTTACCGCGTCTTCGGCCTGAAGGCGGTCTCGCGGACCTGGTTTAACCTCGACAAGGTGTGGGCGCTGAGCCTGATCCTGGTCGGACTGCTCGGTGCCGCCGCTGCCCTATGGTGAGGTTGGACCCGCGCAGAGGGGTAGCGGGACGCGGCAGAGTTACGGAGCCGAGGTCTCAGCGTCGAACGCTTCGTCGGCCAGTTGCTTGCCGGCACCGCTATAGAGCTGCAACACGATGTCGGCTCCCAGTGTTCTCACTTCCTTGACCTCGTCGTCGTATTGCGCCATGACGGCCACGGTGCCGGTGAAGTGAGCAGCCCGGAGGCGGCGCAAGGCCACCAGGTTGGAGCCGTGAAAGGGCATCGCCAACACGACGAGTTCGACGTGTGCAGTGCTGGTGGTGCGCTCCCAGAAGG
The DNA here is from genome assembly GCA_038330045.1 of Actinomycetales bacterium. Taxonomy (GTDB): domain Bacteria; phylum Actinomycetota; class Actinomycetes; order Actinomycetales; family Dermatophilaceae; genus Ornithinicoccus. Next base: position 8,327 of record JBBQNO010000080.1, read on the forward strand.
CGGCATCGGTGGCGTCGGCTTCCTGAACGTCGAGGCCCGCCTTGGTAAGGCGCTCGACGCGGGTAAGGTCGATCTCGACCCCCACCACCGACATGCCATACTCACGCTCAAGCTGTTCGTATGCAGCCCGCCCGATCCGCCCCATACCGAAGACGACTGCGGTGGCTCGGCTTAGGTCGATAGGCCGATCCTCAGGGTGCAGTCGGTACGTGTCTTGGGAAGGCAAACGCGCGGTAAGGCTGGCAACCAGGGACGTCTCGGAGCGGTTCACGATCGCCGAGATCACGAAGCTAAAGGCGACCGCGACCGACAGCACGACAAGCCACTCCTCGTCTAGAAGCCCAGTGCCGACCCCAACGGCAGCCACAATCAGCGCGAACTCCGAGTAGTTACCCAACGCCAAACTCGCCAGAATCGACGACCGGTGACCAAGGCGACGCCACCACAGCAGCAAGAAGAACAAACCAGCCTTGATCGGCAACAGGAGCACAAAAGCCCCGGCCAAAGCGAGCGTCGACAGCGTGGGCATCGTGCCGAGGCCGATCGAGATGAAGAACCCGACCAGTAACAATTCCTTGATCGTGAACAGGCTCTTCGATAGCTCACCGGCCGCCGGATGACTAGCCAGTAGCGCCCCCAGAATGAGCGCTCCCAAATCCCCTTTGATCCCGACTAGCTCGAAGGCCGCATACCCCGGCACGAGCGCCATAACGATCCCGAACAACGCCTGCATCTCACCGTGGGGCACCCGGTCCCACAGTTTGCGCAGCACCCACGCGCCGGGCACAAGTAGCAGCAAGGTCAGCGCCCAGATGCTCGGCGGGTCACCCTTTGCGCTGGTCAGGAACAGCACCGCGGCGATGTCTTGGATGATCAGGACGCCAATCGCGACCCGGCCATAGTGCGATTGCGACTCGCTGCGGTCAGACAGGATTTTGACGACAAACACCGTGCTGGAGAACGACAGCGCAAAGGCCACCAGGATGATGATGGTCCAGTCCGCCTCGGCGGCAAGCCCCAGCCCGATGACGCTGAGCGTCCACAAAAAGCCAGCTGCTATCAGCACGTTGATCATCATGTGCACAGTCGCGGTGACCCATACCTCGGCTCGCAGAAGGCTCCGGACGTCGAGTTTGAGCCCGATTCCGAAGAGCAACAGCGTCACGCCTAGGTCGGCGATGGTCTGCAACGCGGGGAACTCTTCGACGCCGATCGCGTTGAGCGCAAACCCGGCGGCCAAGAACCCCACCAGCGGGGGCAACTTGATCAGCACCGCCAGCAGGGCGGCCCCAAACGTGACCGCAAGGTAGATCGACACCGCTTCCACGGCCTACCTCCGGGATCCTGTTGGGTATGCGGCGAGCCCAGTCTGTCTTACCGGGCCAGGTCAGGCGGGCAGGGGCGCGCTCGTCCTCGTCGTCGACTCGCTCAGAATCTGCGCGAAGCGCGCAGCGAGCGGCTCCCACGCCGCGGCAACCTCGGCTTCGCGGCGGCTGAACTCATCGGCCGCCGTATGCAGAGCTTCCAGCGGCCATGCCGCATCCGTCGCCCGGTGCTCGGCCCAACCCCGAAAAATCTCGGGTGTCGCTTCGGGGTGGAACTGCACTCCCCATGCGCGCGGCCCGAAGCGGGCGGCCTGCACCGATCCGTCGGGAGCCGTCGCCAGCACCACGGTGGACGAAGGCAAGCCGACGACCACGTCGTCGTTCCACTGCAACCCCATCGACCCAGGCGCGGCACTGGAGAGCAATGGATCATCGAGACCGTCGGCGTTCGGGTGGAAGGCCGTGAGCCCTCGAGCCTTGCCCAGTGGGTTGGG
>JBBQNO010000081.1:0-10133 GCA_038330045.1 Actinomycetales bacterium
AGGCCAGCGATGGTGCACGTCACGAGGCAGTTCAAGGTCAACGTCGAGCAGTCGGCCGCCGTCGATTACCTGAAAGACTTTGGCAACGCGACGGACTGGGACCCGGGCAGCGTGGCCAACGAACGCCTCGACTCCGGCCCGATCAAGGTCGGCTCGACGTGGCACAACACCAGTACGTTGATCTTCATCGACACCGAGCTGCGCTACGAGCTCACACAGTTGCGTTCTGACGGTGTGGTCTTCGTCGGCACCAACAAGACGGCCACCTCTATCGACACCATCGACGTCATCCCAGCCAGCGACAGCAACGGCGTGCGTGTGACCTACGACGCCAACGTCACCTTCAATGGCAAGGCGCGGTATGCCGACCCGTTCATGACCCTCATCTTCCTCAAGTTGGCCGGGGAAACGGTGGACGGAATCACCCTGGAGCTGAGCAAACTCTAAGAACCGCCACGCTGGCTTACTGGCCCGAAGAAAGCCACTTATTCGCACGCCGGCGGTGCTCAGTCTGTCGATCACTGTCGAAGCCATCCCACATGCGAGTCATCATGCGAGACCTGAAGTTGGCCTCGAAAACGTCGCGGTGGTCAGCCACAAACGTCCAATACAGACCATCCCAATCCGCCATGGACTCCGACTTTGGCAGATCTGACATCTTCTTCAGGTAGTTGCTTCCCGAGACGTATGGCTTCGTGGTGATCGCGCCCCCGGCAGCGAACAAACTCATTGCATACACATTCGGCACCATCACCCAGTCGTAGGCATCGACAAACATCTCCATAAACCATTCGTATGCCGCATCCGGGCGAACCCGCAACAGACACATTGCGTTCCCCAGCACCATCAGGCGCTCAATGTGGTGCGCGTATCCGGTCGCCAGCACCGACTCCAGCACGTGATCGACCGGTGAGAGGCCCACCTTTGCCGTCCACCACCCCGGCCCCAGCGATTGATGGTGCTCAAGGTAATTCGAGGTTCTCATCTGCCGGCCCCAGAGCAGATAGGTCGCTCTCATATATTCGCGCCAGCCGATGACCTGGCGGACGAACCCCTCCAGCGACGCCAGCGCAATGTCCTGCTGCTCCGCTTCGTGCAAGGCCTGCTCCACGACGTCTCGCGGCGAGAGCAGCCCAATATTGAGCCCAGGCGTCAGCAGTGAGTGGAACAGGAAGCGGTGCTCCTGACTGATCGCATCCTCATACGGCCCAAACTCAGCAAAGCGCTCATCCAAGAACTGTCGGTATGCCGACTGCGCCTCGTCGTGGGACGTCGGCCAGGAGAAAGCATCTGGGTCGCCAGGAGCATCAGGAAACTCCGCCTTCACCCAGGCGATCGCGTCGCTGACCTCAGCATGCCGATCGATCGAGTGCACGGCCGGGACCGGATGCTTCTTCGGCAACTTTTTGCGGTTCTCAGCATCGAAGGACCATTGGCCGCCCACCGGCGCGTCGCCGTCCAGGAGAATGTCAAGCCGCTGACGCTGCCAGGAGTAAAAGTGCTGCATACGCGCGGAGTTGCTGGCGAACCAGGTCCGGATCTCATCCCGGGTTGTCAGGAAGTTAGGCGACCCCACCACGTCCCGCGACAGATCGAAGTCCACGGGCAGCCGACCCAACATCGCTAACAGTCGCTGGGAAAGCCAATCGTCGACCGGGTCGAAGAAGGTGACCGACGCCGGATTATTTTCGCGCAGCAGCGCCTCTAACCGCTCACCACTACTGACCTCGGCATCGGTGTCCACGTAATGGACGGCATACCCTGCCTCACGCAGTCGGGACGCGAAGCGCCTCATTGAGGCCCGGTGCAGGATCAATTTTTGGGCGTGGAAGTCGTACTGCCGAAAGAACAGGTCGTCCTCTACCAGCACAAACTCGGTGTCGTCGGCGTCAAAATGCTCGACGAAGAGCTGATGGGGAAAGACCAATCGCAGTGAAACCACCCCAACATCATCCGGGGTGCTTCACACGCTCACCACCCGAGGGTGCCCGGCGCTCCTTTGAAGGGCCCGCGCACACGCGAGGTGATCCAGCCGCCGTAGAACGATCCCTCTTGGGGTTGCACGCGCTCGCCGGCGACGGTGCAGTAGTCGACCATCCCCGGCATCAACGCCACGTGCCCCGCAAGCATCTCGAAGCCGCGGGTCGTCTTGGGGTAGTGCCACGCAGCCCGCGGAGCGACCCGTTCTTCACTCATTCCCGCGGCATCAGACGCAGTGTCGGCGACAATGTTGAAGTAGTGCGCCACCCCTTTGAACTCACAAAACGTCGTGCCGCGCACGCCTTGGAGCACACCGTCGGTGAAGGCACTCATCGGTATGTAGTAGGTCGGCGGGTGTGAGGTCTCACGCACCCGCAGGCTGTCGGTGGTGTGCGCAATCCGCTGGCCAGCGAAAAACACCTCGACCTCCTCGTCGCTGGGCACCACGTCGGGCGGGCGCGGGTAGTCCCAGACGGATTCGGTGTCGTTCGCAGACAGATCGGGCACGTGGGGTCCTCGCTTTGTGGTGGGGCGCTCTGGCAGGTGTCGGTGCTGCGCGGTAACGTCGTGCCTTCAAAGAGTACTTCGACCAGTGAAGGAGCAAACAGGGCTATGACCACCACGTCCTACACCGTCCCGGGGCTGTCCGGCGATCAGAGCAACACCGTCATCGCCACGCTGCAGAACCGCCTCTCGGCATACAACGACCTGCACCTGACGTTGAAGCACGTTCACTGGAACGTCGTTGGTCCGCACTTCATCGCCGTGCACGAGATGTTGGACCCTCAGGTCGACCTTGTGCGTGGGTATGCCGACGAGGTCGCCGAGCGCATCGCCACCATGGGTGGATCCCCGCAGGGCACCGTCGGCTCGATCGTGTCTGACCGCACCTGGGATGACTACTCGATCGGCCGCGACACCGTGCTCGCTCACCTCGCAGCGCTCGACCTGGTCTATGTCGGCGTCATCACCGACAACCGCAAGGGCATCACGGCCTTCGGCGACATCGATCCGATCACCGAAGACATGCTGATCGGTCAGACCGCCGAGCTGGAGAAATTCCAGTGGTTCATCCGGGCCCACCTCGAAGACCTGGGCGGCCAGTTGTCCAACGCCGGCGCCCACACCGAAGAAGACGCCGCCGACTCGGCGCGCTGAATTAGCGGTAATCATGAGTGACCGAAGCGGCTCCAGAGCGTCTGGCAACGATCCCAACGACACTCTGCGCAGTCCCCCCAGCAACAACCCCAAAGAGTTGTTGCGGTTTCTTCAGGCCGCTTTGGTCACTCAGGTTCCCCGCGACCACTCGCAGACGAACGATCAATTCCGTCGTCGGCGCATTGTCGTTGTCATAACGCTGTTTCTCGGATCGTTCCTGCTGGGCTACGGCCTGACCAGAGAGCCCGGCGACACCAGTTTCTACCTCGCCACCGGCGCTTTGGCCTGCGTGTGGACGATCGGCGCTTTTGCGTCTGGCCCGTTGCACTTGGGTTGGGCGCACACCCGCGCGGGCGCAAAGCACGCCAGGCCTGTCCTCCAACCTTTCCTGCTCGGCGTCTTCGCGGTCCTGCTCTTCAGCGCCGGAGCCGTGATCATCGCCCAGGTGTCCTTCTTGAGGGAACCGGTCAGCGATGTGCTCGAGTTTGCTGCCGCAGCGCCGATTTTGTTGGTGGCCAGCATCACGCTTGTTAACGGCATCGCTGAAGAACTGTTCTTCCGCGGGGCTGCGTTTGCGGCGATCGGTCGCCAGCACCCCGTCATCATTTCCACCCTTCTCTACGCTTTAGTGACGATCAGCACCGCAAACTTGATGCTGGTCTTCGCCGCTGCCGTGCTCGGCATCATGGTGGGCCTGCAGCGACGGGTGACCGGCGGCGTGCTCGGGCCGATCATCACCCACTTAACGTGGTCGATGTCGATGCTCTTCATCCTGCCTCCGCTGCTGGAATTCGCTTCCCCCATGTGACCCATCCCCGCGCACAAAGGAAACTTCATGTCACAACGTCGCGCACTCGTCACCGGTGCTACTGGCTACATTGGTTCACGCCTCGTCCCACAGTTACTCCGGGAGGGCTGGACCGTCCGCGTGTTGACCCGCAGTGCCGACAAGATCAAGCCACGCCCGTGGCACGACGAGGTCGAGATCAGCGAAGGCAACGCCGACGATGCCGAAGACCTGGCCGCAGCGATGCGCGAGGTCGATGTGGCCTACTACTTCATCCACTCGATGGACGGCAGTGGCGACTTCGTGAAGCGCGACGCCGACTTGGCCACGCATTTCGCGAAGACAGCTGAAGGTCAAGGCGTCTCGCGGATCATCTATCTCAGTGGCCTCTACCCCCCGGACCAAGAGCTCTCGACCCACCTAGGCTCGCGCAAACAGGTCGAGGACATCTTCCTCGACTCTGGCGTACCGACCGCAGTGCTTCGAGCCGCCGTCATTTTGGGTGCCGGCTCAGCCTCATTCGAGATGCTGCGGCACCTGACCGACCGCCTGCCGATCATGATCGCGCCACGCTGGTTGAAGACCAACATCGAGCCCATTGCCATCATCGACGTGGTGCGCTATCTCGTGGGTTGTGCTGACCTGCCCGGTGACGTCAACCGCGGCTTCGACATCGGTGCGGGCGAGGTGCTGACCTACAAAGACATGATCGACCGGTATGCCGCCGTGTCCCGACTCGCGAAGCGCCGCGTGCGCACGTTGCCGGTGATGACACCGGGTCTGGCCAGTCACTGGGTCGGGTTGGTCACTCCCGTGCCATCCGGCATCGCCAAGCCGCTGGTCGGTAGCCTGATCCACGAAGTGATCTGCAAAGAGCACGACATCGCCGAGTACATCCCCGATCCTGACGGCGGGTTCGTGGACTTCGACGAAGCCGTCCGACGGGCATTAGCGGGGATGCAGCCGGTGCCTCTTCGCCCCGAAGTCGACGTCGACAACCCGTCGCGGATCAGCGCCCCTGACCCTGAGTGGGCGGGCATGACGGTCTTCTCCGATGAGCATGTATCCACGGCGCAGGCATCACCGGAGTTGGTGTGGGCCGAAGTCGAGCAACTCGGCGGTGCCAACGGATGGTTCGTGCCCGATGCCTTGTGGAAGCTCCGCGGGCTTGCCGACCGCCTCGTCGGCGGTCAAGGCCACACCCAGCGTCACGACCCGGGCCCGCTCCAGGAGGGGTCACGCATCGATTCGTGGGTGGTCGAGTCAATCGACCCGGGCCGCGAGTTGGTGTTGAAGTCACAGATGAAAACCCCCGGCAAGGCCAGGATGATCATTCGCATTTCGCAGGGGCATCAGCAGGGGACGGCCCGCGTCATGCAACAGGCTCAGTTCACCCCGTTCGGCCTGGCCGGGTTGGGTTATTGGGGCGCACTATGGTTGGGCCATAAGCCGACGTTTGCGCTGATGCACTCCGGGATGGTTAAGGCTGCTGAGTCCGCCGCCGCAGATAGCCCTGGGCAGCCCGCTGCCCACTGACCATCGCGCCCTGAATTGAGGCAGTGTCCATGTGGTCGCCGCACGCGATCACGTGGGCACTGATCTGCATGGGCTTGCGAATCTGCAGCGGAGCATCTTGGGACGGCAAGGCGTGATGGACTTCGTGGCGGTGCACGTGCTCCCACGCGTCGGTCTCCACTCCATACATCTCGGCAGCATGCGCTCGCACGTGAGCAAGATCTACGGGCCCCGTTCCGTCGGCCATCAAGACCGAGGTTTGCACGAGGTGCTTGCCGGGCGGAGCGTAGGACGGCGCGGCGGCCGTGACCAGCGCAGTGTTCTTGATTGGTCCTGCTGCCCGACGTCCATCAACAATCAACATGTCCAGGTCGGTAGGGGCCTCGTCCATTGTGAACCAGTCGGTTACGACGCCCTTCATTCGCGGAGCGGGTATGTCGAGAAGATCGTCCGCAGCGCTGGCTCCGGTCGCGACAACGACGAGGTCAGCCCGCAAGCTCTGCCCACCGACGGCGACTTCTGCTCCCCCGGCCCCGCTCTCGCCCACCGCGTCCACCGTCACCCCCGTGCGCACGGGTCGGTACAGCCGATCCGCCAACTGCTCGGGCAACGCACGCATACCCCGCTGCGGTAAACCGGGCGAGCCCAGCGCAAACATGCGCATCAACAGTTGAGTGAAGCCATTAGACGTGCTCCCGTCATCTTCCAGCACCACGCCGGCCACGAAGGCGTCCACCACTCGGCGCAGCGGCCCAGTCAGGCCAACGCTCGCCATACTCTCGGCTCGGGTGGAGTCGTCCCCCGACGTCAGCCACGATACTGGGCCCAGCGAGGGCAACGCCCACCTGCCCAGGGCCACCAACTCGGAGGGGTCGAGGAGGCCACTGCGCAGCAGGTCCAGGATGTGCTCGGGCTCGCGCAGCGGGTCGGCCAGCACGGCGAGACCATCCTCGCGCAGCACCCCCGCGCCGGAGCCAAACATCTGCAAACCCAGAGCGTCAACGTCGATATGTTGCTGCACGGCGGGGTAGGCGGGGTTGAGAACCTGAAAGCCGCGGTCCATCAAGAAGCCGTCGACGACGTCGGTGCGGATGCGACCGCCGACCTCATCGGCACCGTCGACGACCATCACGTCAACCCCAGAGCGCTGAAGGGTCGTGGCGCACATCAAGCCGGCTAGTCCGGCACCCACCACGATGACTTCGGCGTCGCTCATGAAGCCTCTTCTCTACCTGGTCGGGGGGAAATCTCGGCTTGACTCTTTTCCAATCCTGCCATGGCCCACCGCACCGTCGCTGTTCCCAGATGCCCCAACGGCTCAGCGACCCAACGAGCCACCACCTCAGGCATCGGCAATCCCAACATTTCCCGTGCATACGTCGGGAGCAAAGCCACCCCACCAGCAGCCAGGGCGCCGTATCCCGGACGCGCTGACCACGGCAGCGGAGGTGAGAGCAACAAGAACCGGGCCGCTTCCCGAGCAGCAGGCGTGGTCTCCATCTCGGGCCGGAAGCCCTCGATGACAGCGTTGAGCTCGGCGACGGTCTGCGGCGGGTCGATGACACCGAGTTTGCGCGCCGAGACGGCCGCCTGCGCGACATACGTATCGGCGTCGGCCGCACTCAGCGGTTTGGGCGCATAGGACTGAAAGCCGCGTAGGAACGCATCGATCTCCGCGACGTGCACCCACATCAGCAGATGTGGGTCGCCGGCGAAGTAGGGACGGCCGCGTTCGTCTTTGCCGCGCACCCGTTCATGGATGGAGCGAACGTGCCCAATGGTGGCCTCGGCGTCTTCGATGGTGCCAAAGGTCGTGGTCGCGAGGTAATTGCTGGTGCGCTGCAGGCGTCCCCACGGGTCGCCCTTGTACCCGCTGTGACCGGCCACGCCAGCCATCGCCAGCGGGTGGAGCATCTGCATCAGCAGGGCGGTCACCCCGGCGGGGAACATCGCCGCGTCGGCGTGCACGCGCCATACGGGATCAGTGTCTTTGAACCAGCGCTGCCCCTCAGAGCCCCAAATGCGGGCGGCGCGGGTGGGCGCGTCGTCGCCGGCCACTTTGGTGCGCAACGCCTGACCGACCTTAAGCTGCACCGTGCCGGCCGCTCGCTGGACTTGGGTGCGCATCGCGTCGGTCACTGCCATTGCTGTCTCATTTCTTTTATACGTGGACCGGGTCAGGGTCTTCCTTGAGCTGGGCTTCGACGCCTGCTTCGGTGTGCTTGCCCGGTTGCACGTTTCGAGGCCAGTAGAACCGGTCGCCCAGGGTCAACACGATTGCGGGCACCAAAACGGTTCGTACGATCAGGGTATCGATGAGCACTCCGACGAAGATGATGACCCCCAACTGGGCCAGTACGACGAGCGGCAAGACACCCAACGCCGCGAAGACGGCGGCCAGCAAAATACCGGCGCTGGTAATGACGCCACCGGTGGCGGACAGTGCACGCAGGATGCCGGCGCGGGCGCCCACGACCCTAGTTTCTTCGAGTGCGCGGGTGATGAGGAAGATGTTGTAGTCCACGCCGAGGGCCACCAGGAACAGGAACGCCAATAGCGGAACTCCAGCGTCCAGGCCGCTGAAGCCGAAGACGGAGGTGAACAGCAGCCACGACAATCCGAGCGCCGACAGGTAGGTCAGGAGCACGGTCGACACCAGGATGAGGGGGGCCACGATGGAGCGCAGCAGCCCGAACAAGGCAACCAAGACGAGCCCCAAGATCAGCGGGAAGATGAGCAGTCGGTCACCCGCGGTGGCCTCGTCGGCGTCGATGGCTTCGGCGTCGGCCCCGGTGATGTAGGTCTGGTCTTGGCCGTCCAACGCCTCTCGCAAGTCCTTGACGGCCTGCACGCCCTCAGGGGTGTTGGGGGCGGCCGACAGCACTGCGGTCAACGTGCTGATGTCGCCCTCGGTCTGCCACGGGCGCACCGCGTTGACTGCATCCACGGACTCAACGGCAGTCTGTATGTCGGCCAGCCGGGTCTCGTCGCTCGTGCGGGTGACGATGACGGTCGGGTCGGAATTGCCTGCCGGAAAGGACTCGCCCAGGCGCTGGGCCGCGCTGATGGCCTCCGGCTCCTGCAAGAACTGCTCGCTGGTGGGCAGACCCAAGTCGATGCGGGTGGTGCCTAAAGCCATGATCGACAGGACCACCAAGGTGCCGACAATGAAGGCCGGGGGGCGGCTCGCGACGCGGTCCCCAACTCGCTTCCAGATGGAAGTGCTGTCAGCCAACGCCGGTTGCCCCTCACGCGGAACCAGCGGCCAGAAGACCCAGCGACCGAAGTTGACCAGCACTGCAGGCAGCAAAACCAAGGCAAAGAGGGCGGCAACGACGATGCCGACCGCGCAGGCCAAGCCGAGACCGCGGGTGGCGGGGAAGGCCGACAGCAGGAAGGTCAGCAGGCCCAAGAAGACCGTCGACGAGCTAGCGAATACGGCCTCGGAGGTGCGGCGGAGCGCGAGATTCATCGCTTCGTTGCGGCTTGAGTGTCGTTTGAGCTCATCGCGGTATCGAGAGATCAGCAGCAATGCGTAGTTGGTGCCCGCGCCGAAGACCAACACCGACAAGATGCCCGTGGTGGATTCGTCCCACGGGATGCCCGTGGCCTCCAGCACCCGGGTGGCCGCTGTGGAGGCAAAGATGTCGCCGAGGCCAATGACCAGCAGCGGTATCAGCCACAAAAACGGGCTGCGGTAGGTCACGAGCAGCAGCAACGCGACCACGCTGGCGGTGGTCAGCAACAACGTGAAGTTGGCCCCTTCGAAGACGGCAGCAAGGTCGGCCTGGATCGCGGCGGGGCCAGTGACGGAGGTGGTGACTCCCTCTGGGGCGCCGTCGGTGAGGGCTTTGCGCAGGGCCACCACTTCGGCGGCGGTGTCCGTCGCAGTGGTGGCCGTCACGGTGAGCACGGCGATGGCGGCGGTGCCGTCTTGGGAGGGGGCCGCTTGGGTTGGTGGGTAGGGGTCGCCGCTGGTCGTCGTCAGTCCGTCGAGGAGTTCCTGGATGGGGCCGAGTTGTTCGGCGATGCCCGAGTCGACCGTAAACAGGGCGATGGCCGTCGAGGAGTCATCCTCTGGGAGCTCGTCGAGCAGCGCCACGCCCTGGGTGCTCCCGTAATCCACCGGTAGCGCATCGACCGCTGATGGCGACCGTGTCCCTTGACCCACCCCAACCAACACACCGACGGCAAGAAAGATCGCCAGCACCGCGACGATGCGCGAGCTCACTCTGGACGTGATCAGATCCGCTAATTTCGCCACGGAAAGATACTACGACGCTCGAACGAAATACGGGCCCTTGATGCGAGAACGTGCTAGGCCACGCCCGTCCGACGACACGCAGGTCACCGTCGGCCACAGAGAGCACGTGCGCGCTGCGGCCGCTCAGGTCGGGCGTGTCGCCAGGGTTATACGCCCTTATTGGCGTCGAGCTTGCGAACGCCCGCCCACAGCGCGGGGAAGATCGCCGCAGCAATGGCCCACTTGATGATGCCTCCGACGATGAACGGCGTGAATCCAAGCGACAGGATCGTCGAGACATCCGTCTGGCCCAGCACCACCGCCAGGTACGGCAGCCCAAAGACGAAGGGCACGAACGACGCTAGGCCGAAGGCGGCCATCGAGAGCGCGGGCCGACGGTCCCAGTTGCGCTCGGCGAGCCAACCGATCAGCGCTGCGGCGAAGACGAAG
>JBBQNO010000082.1:0-9947 GCA_038330045.1 Actinomycetales bacterium
TGACCTGGAGCGAGGTCGGGCCGGTGAGAACGCCATACCCGGCGAGAACCTCGACACCTTCGTCCCTCAGCGTCTGCGGGGAGTCGACCGGTTCGATGTGTGTGATCGCAGCGCGCACATGCGCCATCACCGCGACGAAGTCGACCACCGGCTCGGCATACGTGATGCCCATCGATGCGCTCTTGCGCCCCACTGCGGCAGCGTGAGCGGCCGCAAGCAACGACTTCGAGGGCACGCAACCGGTCCAGAGGCAGTCACCGCCAGTGCGATCGGACTCGACCAAAAGCACCCTCGCCCCAAAGCCAGCGGCGTTCTTCGCTCCAACGATGCCAGCGGTGCCTCCGCCGAGCACGACCAGATCCCATGGTGCGCTCATCTCTGTTCTCCTTTGGTTAATGTATCGACGACGCCGCGAAGGCGTTGGACTGCGTCCTCATCCGCCGGGGTTGCCCAGCGGCCGAGAGCCCCACGCAGCATACGAAATTCGCGTGAAGCAGTGGCGCAGCGTTCGCATTCGTCCACGTGAGCTTCCAACCGGGCAATCTCAGCGGCGTCCAGTGGAGCCGCGGGGTCAGCGTCGAGATAGCGCTGGATGCGCCGTCCCGTCCAATGGCAGGTCACCAGCGTCGAGATCTTCGACACACCAGGAAAGGAAAACGTCATGGCAATCTCCTTGCGTTCAGAATTTCGGGGCCGAGGTGACGGCGCACCTTGGCGCGGGCACGGCTCAACCTCGACATGACCGTGCCCACCGGCACGTCCAGAGCGGCAGCCGCTTCGGCATAACTCAACTGGTCTACGTCGACGAGCATCAGCACGTCACGAAACTTCGCATCCAACGACTGGACGGCCTGATGCAGCGCAGGATCGAGCAGTTGGTCGAGCACCTGGTCCTCAGGACTGAGGACGTGCGCGGAGCCGAACGCCGGGCGAGAGCCGCGCAGCTGCTCGACGTCATCCGTCGTCCCCGGTCGGGTCCGGCGATGCATGTTGATATGAGTACGCCGAAGAATCGTCAGCAACCACGCCCGCGGGTATCGACCGTCAAACGAATCGATGGCCCGGAAGGCGCGGATCAGCGTCTCTTGCACCAAATCTTCGGCACCTCCGCTGCGCCCGGCCAACGACGTCGCCACCCGAAGGAGGACATCGATCTCGGGTTTCACGTGCTCGTTGAACGCACGCAGCGCTGCCTCATCAACGGGGGCAGGTCGCGCGTGAGGCGGTGGGGCGATGTCCGACACAGTGGGTTAACCCTTTCGGTGGTGCCAGATCATCCCTGCGTGAGGTCGAGATGTGCGGCATATAGAGGATCGGCGTAGTGGTGAGCGTTAGGCGAGGCCCACATAGACGGTGTTGGCGCTGGTGCCCTCGATCAGCGGGTTGGCAAACGAGACGACGTGGGCCTCCACATCCGTGAAGACCGAGGCCAGGTGCTCGGTGAAGGCCTCGTCGGGGGCGTTGTCGGACCACAGCGCAAAGACACCCGCAGGCTTGACGAAATCCCGCATTCGCTGCAGCCCGGCGACCGAATAGAAACCTTGGTGGCTCTCGTGCAGCACAAAGTCGGGGGCGTGATCGATGTCCAACAACACCGCGTCGTATGCCGTCGCTAGCGGACCGGAGGCACTCGGCCCGACGGCGACGGTGGCGAAGAAATCGGCCAGGACTACGGTGGTTCTCGGGTCACCCATCAGCGTCTCCGAGACCGGGAGCAACCGTTGCTGGTGCCACTCGATAACCGGCTCCAGAGCCTCCACGATCGTCAGCCGGCTCACCGAATCATCGCGCAGTGCCGCCACCCCGGTGTATCCCAACCCCAAGCCACCGACCAGCACCGACCAGCCGACCTCTGGCTGGTCCCCATCGTGCCTGTCGGTGCCTGCGGCTACATGAGCGGCCAACGCGGCCAAACCCAACTCAGCCAGCGCTTCTTCAGCCACCGTGAAGAGGCTAGACATGAGGAACTCCTCACCCAGCTTCACCTCGTACACCTGGGTTGCTGTGACGGGCTCCAACCGGCGCCGCAGACACAGCTCACCGAGGCGGGTTTGGACCACCGAGATTTCCTCGAATCGTTTGATGCCTTCTCCTTGGGTGGTCCAGCACAGAACGTGGCTCGTGTGAGCAGCCTACGCAGGCTAACGTCGCCGGTGTGCTCAAACGTCTCCTGCCATCGGTGTTGGGGCGCAACTTTCGCTGGTTGTTCGCCGCCTCCACGGCGGCCAACCTCGGTGACGGGGTGCTGCTGGCGGCGGGGCCTCTGCTGGTCGCTTCGCTGACCCGCGACCCCTTCGCCATATCGATGGCTGTCTTTGCGCAACGCCTGCCCTGGCTGCTCTTTGGCTTGATCGCCGGTGGTGTGGTCGACCGAGTCGACCGCCGCAAACTGGTGATGATCGCAGATGGGGCGCGGGTGCTCGTGCTCATCGCTCTGATCGCCTTGCTGATCACCGATCACGTCTCGTTACCGGCGCTGTATGCCGCGTTCTTCCTGCTTGGGACGGCTGAGACCTTCGTGGACAACGCCGCGTCCACGCTCACCGTGACCGTGGTTCCTCGGGCTCACCTCGGGGTGGCGAATGCGCGCATTCTCGGCAGTGCGATGGTCACCAACCAGATGGCCGGGCCGCCGCTGGGCGCAGCGTTGTTCACCGTCACGACCTGGGCGGCTTTCGGGGCCCATGCGGTGTTGTTGGTGCTCGGCGTTGTCCTGATCTCGCGGATGCGTTTGCCGCAGCGCGAGCCGAGACCGGTCGGCATACCGATGCGCAGCCAGATCCGTGAGGGCGCGGTCTGGCTGTGGAGATACCCACCCGTGCGCACGTTGGCGCTGATGATCACCATCTTTAACGTCACCTACGGTGCGGTGTTCGGGCTCTACGTGCTCTACGCCCAGGAACGGTTGAACTTGGGCGACCTCGGCTTTGGGGTGCTGATGTCGATGATCGCCGTGGGCGCGGTGCTCGGATCGGCGTTGTATTCACGGCTGGAGCAGAGGTTCAGCTACGCCAGCCTGTTGCGAGCCGGTCTCATCCTGGAGACCGTGAGCCACGCCGCGCTCGCGTTGACGCACTCACCGATCGTGGCCGCCCTCATCATGTTTCTGTTCGGTGTGCACGCCGCCGTGTGGGGCACCACCTCGACCACCGTGCGTCAACTGGCGGTGCCCGACCCGATGCTGGGGCGGGTCAATAGCGTCTACATGCTGGGCTCGCTGGGCGGCATCGCCATCGGGACGCTGATTGGTGGGGCGCTGGCGGCGCAGTTTGGACTCTTGAGTGCCTTCTGGTTTGCCTTCGCCGGGTCGTTGGTGGCCCTCGCGTTTCTCTGGAGACCGATGGCGTATGTCGCTCACGCCGCTGAGGTCGCGGACGCTAGCCCAGCCGCTGGATGAAGTGCGTGAAGGCGTCGAGACCGCCCAGGATCGCGGCGAAGCGCAAGGTTCGCCCCAGCAGCACCGTGATGCCGAACCAGACACGGGAGACCTGTAGCTGCCCGGCGACCACGGCCAGGATGAGTAGCGGCGGTAGGCCGACGCTGGCGGACAGGAAGAGCACACTGCTCCACAGCCAGGGCTTGGCGGCAAAACGCTCACGCCAGCGGGTCAACAACGCCTGGGTGTCCGGCTTGTCCAGCTTTTTGCTGACCCAGGGCCAGTCCATGGCCCGGCGCGCCGCTTCGTACCAGATAAATTTCCCGGCGGTTTGACCCGCTCCGGCCACAAATGCGAGCACCCATAAGCCGGTGGAGTCCGTGGCCAGACTCACCGCCACGATGTAGGCCTCGGCGTTGACCAGCGGAAAAAGAGCAGAAAGTAGGCAGGTGAAAAAGGTGAGGAGCAGGGTCACGGTGAGGCGCTGGAGCGCGACGTCTGAGCGTACTCATGGGCGCATTCGCCGGTGGTCGGGATATCCACCTTCGACAGCAGGTACAGGCTGTAGAGCTTGAAGCCGGTCAGCGCTAACGCCAGCAGGGTCGCGATCAGCACCGACTCGAAGGCGATGACCACCACCATGAAGACGGCCGAGTTGATGCCTTTGGCGATCCGCGACCAGTTGAGCTTATAAATCAGCGGGTCGGCGAGATAGAAATAGTTGGGGCTGGAGAGCGGGAACAGCAGGAACGACAGCGACAGCATCAGGTCGAGAACGCTAAAACTCAACAGGTAGATCGCGATCGGGATCCACATATCGGGCAGCAACCACACGAGCCCGATATAGATCACCGACGCGCATATGCGGTCGCAGGTGATGTCCAGGACTGCGCCGGTGCGGGTTTCGCGGCGCATCATCCGAGCGACGGCTCCGTCCGCCATGTCGCCGACCCAATAGATGCCGGTGGCCACGAGGATGAGCGTCAGGCTTTCGTGACCAGCAGCCGCCAACGCCAAGCCGACCGCGAGGACCGTGCGCACCAGCGTGATCCAGTTCGGAGGGGTGTTCCAGAGCTCAAGATCGGCTTGAGCGCACTCCTGGTGCCGGGACGGACACGTGCCAATAGCCATGCTGTCAGTCTGTCATCACCAGCCCAGGAGGGTGGCGCACTGTTGGGCGATATCGAGCTCTTCGTTGGTGGCGATGACGAACGCTGCCGGTGTCGCGCCCGCAGGACTGATGAGGGCCTCGCCTTCGGCCCCCTCGTTTGCGGAGTCGTCGACTGCGAGTCCGAAGATGCTCAGTTGGCGCAGGACGTCCGCTCTCAGTTGCGGGTTGTTCTCGCCGACCCCAGCGGTGAACGCGACGGCGTCGAGACGACCCAGGGGGGCGGCGAGGGCCCCAACGTGGGCCACGATGCGGTGCACGACTACCTCGTATGCCGTCCGGGCGGCTTCGTCCCCTGCGTGCACTTTGGTCATGACCTCGCGGAAGTCGCCACTGCCGGTCATGCCGAGTAGGCCACTGGATTTGTTGATGGCGATCGAGAAGTCTTCGACGGACAGGTCCGCGACCGCGGCCAGATGGCCCGCGACCGCAGGGTCGAGATCGCCAGTGCGGGTGCCCATCACGAGCCCGTCGGTGGGGGACAGGCCCATCGTGGTGTCGACGCTGATGCCCCCGGCGACGGCGCAGGCTGAGGCACCATTGCCGAGGTGGATGACGATGGAGTTGACGTCAGCGAGGGGGCGCTCGAGCATCGCGGCGATGCGCCGCGACACGTAGGCGTGGGACGTGCCGTGGAACCCGTATTTGCGCACGCCGTAGCGCTCACGCCACGCCCGAGGGACGGCATACTCGCGCACAGCCGGGGCCATGGTGGCGTGGAAGGCAGTGTCGAAGACGGCGATGTGCGGCAGGTCGGGGAATACCTGGCGGGCGGCTTCGATGCCTTGCACGTTAGCGGGGTTGTGCAGCGGGGCCAGCGCCGAGAGATCGAGGATGCCGGCCACGACGTCGTCGTCGATCAAGGTGGGGCCGGTGAACCGCTCGCCGCCGTGGACCGCGCGGTGACCGACGGCTCCCACCCCGGCGCGATCAAGGTCGGGTCCGTGATCGGCGAAGGCTTCACGCAGAGCCAGAAAGGCAGCGGCGTGGTCTGAGCAGTCGAATTTGCGCGTGTGCCGTTGGCCGTTGACCGTGTGGCGGATGTTGGAGCCCGCGTCGCCGATGCGCTCCACCAGCCCGGCGGCGTGGCTCTCGCCGGTGGCGGGGTCGAGGAGTTGGTACTTCATCGACGACGAGCCAGCGTTGATGACCAGCACCCGGTGGCTCATGCGCTGGTGCCCTTGGCCTGGATTGCGGTGATGGAGATGGTGTTGATGATGTCGCGCACCGTCGATCCGCGGGAAAGGTCATTGACGGGTTTGCGCAGGCCCTGCAGCACGGGGCCGATCGCGACTGCGGACGCGCTTCGTTGCACCGCCTTGTAGGTGTTGTTGCCCGTGTTGAGGTCGGGGAAGATCAGCACCGTCGCTCGACCGGCTACCCGGGAGTCCTTCAGCTTCGTTGCGGCGACGGCCGGGTCCACGGCGGCGTCGTACTGGATCGGACCCTCCACCTCTAGTTCAGGTTGACGCTCCTTGACCAGTGCGGTGGCTTCTCGGACCTTTTCCACGTCCGCGCCCTTGCCGGAGCCGCCGGTGGAGTAAGACAACATCGCGACCAGGGGGTCGAGCCCGAAGGTCGCCGCCGTGGTGGCTGACGAAATGGCGATGTCGGCGAGTTGCTCGGCGTTAGGCATCGGGTTGATCGCGCAGTCGCCGTAGGCCAACACCCGGTCGGCCAAACACATGAAGAACACGCTGGACACGACCTTGACCCCATCGGCCGTCTTGATGATCTCCAAGGCTGGACGGATCGTGGCGGCGGTGGTGGTGACGGAGCCGCTGACCATTCCGTCCGCTTCGCCGGAGCACACCATCATCGTCCCGAAGTAGGACGCGTCGGCGATGGCGTCTTTCGCTGCTTCCAGAGTGACGCCTTTGTGCGCACGGAGTCCGGCGTACGTTTCGGCATACTCAGACAAGCGCGGGTCCGTAGTGGGGTTGCGGATGTCGGCTCGGCTGATGTCGAGCCCCAGCGAGGCGGCGCGGGCTCGAATGTCGTCCTCGACGCCGAGCAAGGTGAGGTCTGCGATCCCCCGGGCCAGTACCGTGTCCGCGGCCCGCAAAATGCGGTCCTCCATACCTTCGGGCAGCACCACGCGAGCACCGGCCGTGCGCGCACGCGCGGTCAATCGATGCTCGAACATCAGCGGGGTGAGGACGCCGCTCGTCATCTCGCTGGTCGGCAGGATCTGTCCGACGTCAATGAAGTCCCGCACCGTGGCCCGCGCCCGCTCGATCTTGCGGGGAGCGTCGGCGGTGATGGCACCGACGGCTCGCTCCGCGGCTCGGGCGGTTTCCATCGTGCCGGCCGGGGCGGTCAGGATCGGCAACTCGACGTTGAGTCCGCTGATGAGGGTCTGCGTTTGCTCGCTCAGCGGAAAACCGCCGTTGAGCACCACACCCGCCAACGTGGGAAAGGTGACGGCTTGATGGGCCATCACGACAGCGAGCAAGATGCCCTCGCGGTCGCTGGGACAGATCACCACACAGCCTTCGGTGAGTCGGTCCAGCACGTGCGGCATGGTCATCGCGGCCACGATGACGCCCATCGACTCCCGGTCCAGGAGGGCGTCATCACCTTGAATGAAGGTGGCGTCACAGGCCTGCATCACGTCGCGCACCGTCGGCGCGGACAGAAGATCGTCAGCGGGCATGGCGTACGCAGGGAGGTCCCCGAGGTGTTCGGTGAGCTCGGCGGCGATGGTATCTCGCTGATCGGGGTCACAACGGTTGACCACCACACCGGCAATCTGGGCATGGCGTGCCGTGGCCTCGCTCATCATCAGGTCGACGAGGGTGACCAAGTCGCCCACGTGCCGGTCGACGCCGGGCACGATGAGCAACATACGAGTGCCCAGGTTGGCGGCGATGGTGGCGTTCACGCTGAATTCGGTCGGGGTCGGCACCCCGGTGAAGTCCGAGCCGATGACCAACACGGCATCATGCTGCTCGGCATACGCGTAGTAGCGCTCCACGATCTCGCCGATCGCCTTGTCGGTGTTTTCGTTGATGTCCTCATGCGTTACGCCCACAGCCTCGGTAGGATCCAGGGCCGACGTGCTTAGCGGTAGGAGCAACTCCAGCAGAGGGTCATGGGCACGGTCGCGCACCACGGGACGGAACACACCCACGCGCCCACCGCCCTCCAGCATCTGCGCCAGAAGCCCCACCGCCAAGGCAGACTTACCCGACTGGGACTCGGACGAAGCTAGATACAGGGAGGTCTTCACCGTTGCAGCCTAGTGACGAGGGGGCCGCTCTGGCAGAGTGAGCGCCATGAATGCAGCGAACGGGCCAGCAATCCGCGTGTGGGTCAACGGCGAACGGGTGGACGACGCGCCATCCATGTCCGCGCTTGATCACGGGGTCACTGTCGGTGACGGGGTCTTTGAGACCGCTAAAATCGTGGACAACAAGATCTTCGCGATCACGCGCCATCACGACCGGATGGATCGATCATTGCACGGTTTGGGTTTGGGAGAGCTGGATCGCGGGCGTGTGCAAGAAGGCATAGACGCGGTGCTCGCTGACGATCCGATCACGTTGGGGCGCCTGCGCTACACCGTCACCGCCGGGCCAGGTCCGCTCGGGTCGGATCGCCTCGACGGGGCGATGACCTACGTCGTCTCGGCCGGAGCCGTCCCCACGCCGCCGGTCTCCACCTCGGTGGCCGTCGTGCCGTGGGTCCGCAACGAGCGCGCCGCCACGGTCGGACTCAAAACCACGTCGTATGCCGAGAACGTCGTCGCCCTAGCCGCCGCCAAGAGCCTCGGTGGCAGTGAGGCGATCTTCGCCAACACCGCTGGTGCGCTGTGTGAAGGCACCGGCTCCAACATCTTCCTGGTCGTGGACGGTGTCGTGCTGACGCCGTCGTTGGAGACCGGCCCCTTGGCCGGTATCACCCGGGCCTTGACCATCGAATGGTTGACCGAGGCCGGGATCCAGGTGGTCGAGGACGAACTGCCGCTGTCGTTGTTGGCCGAGGCCGATGAAGCCTTCATCACCTCCAGCACCCGTGACATTCAGCCGCTGAACGCCATACGCGTCGTCGGTTCGGTCTCGACCTTGGCTGGTCAGCTGGCGGGCGCCCCCGTGGGTGAGCGGTCCTTCGGCGATGCGCCAGGGCGGATCACTGCACAAGCCCAAGAAATCTTCGCCCGCATGAGCATCGAGCGTTTCGATCCCTGAGTTCTGGGGACGCGCTTGGGGTTGCGTTTTCCGGTGACAGGACGATAGTGGAAGACATGGCACAAGATCAGAAAGCTTCAGGCCCGACTAACCCCTCCGACGCGGGCCCCATCCCCGGTGATAGCAGTTCGCCGGTCCGGATGTTTGCGGCCGCGATAGTCGCTTTGGCGTGTGCTGTCGGCGCGATGTGGGTCTCGGGTGCTGGCTACTCGAACTGGATCGCGGCCGTTCTCATCATCGTGGGGCTTCTGGCCATCCTCGACCTCGCCGTCGGAGCGCGCGAGCGTCTGGGTGACGACGGCGACAGTTGAACCAACGGCCGACATCCGATTCGTCAGTGGCTGTGCGGTCAGGCTAATGTCTGTCCTCGCATGGACGTATAGCTCAGTTGGTTAGAGCGTTCGCTTCACACGCGAGAGGTCATGGGTTCGAGTCCCTTTACGTCCACTTTGCCGACAGTGCGTTGACCAGCGCTTATGCGCAGGCCCTGGGGTAGTGAGGACGAGTTCGTGCAGGATACGTGCAGGATAGGTCCAGGGGAATCGTTCATGTGTGATTTCTGGCTCTGAATCGTCCGCCACTTCCCGCGACCCGTCCTGGAGGATGAATCTTCTAGGGACAGTAACGAAACGCTGCGGCGAGCGATCGAGATCCGGGACGGCCATGTGGTCAACGCGAAGATCTGGCCTTCCAAGGACGAGCGGCGCACCCGCCTTACGACCTAGCCCGATAACCAACATTTCCGGCCACCTCTGCCGCAGCTAGGCACTGGGCGGACCGCCGTGCGATCTAGGTTGGGCCGCGACAACGGTCGCATTTCCGGAGTCGTGTCCGACATATATGAGCCTGCTTTTTTCACCGATCCAGTCCACCTGCACGATCCGCGGCCGCGTCGGCCTGCTGGCTGATTTGTCTGAGCAGCCAGGATACGGAGTGCTTAGTCCAGGTCCCCGAACAGCAGCTGTACCCAGCCGGCTGGCGTTGGCAGCGATGCGGGGGACTCCTCGCCTCTCTCTAACCGCGAACGTGCCCGTCAGCGCTGTCATAAAGAGTGGGGGGCTGGTGACGCGCGACCCTGTCTGTCAGCCTTGGGGTGAGACACCTCGAGTGATCGGGGAGTGTGTCCTTTGACGGGGCGAGAGATGGAGATTCACTGATGACTATGACTTCTTCTGATATGGCGTCTTCTGGCAGCGGCCGGCCGGAGCGTCGC
>JBBQNO010000083.1:0-9888 GCA_038330045.1 Actinomycetales bacterium
CGTCGTCAATATGGTGCGCCAACAACTCGGCGACCTGCCCGGACGGCGCGTGGCCGTCCTGGGCGCTGCCTTCAAACCAGACTCTGACGACGTGCGCGACTCACCCGCCCTGTCGATCGCCGGACAGTTGCACTTGGCCGGCGCCGACGTGTCCATCTACGACCCGAAGGCGATGCCGAACGCCGCCCAGATCTTCCCGACCTTGCACTATGCACCCTCGGTTGATGAAGCTGTCACTCGCGCCGAGGCCGTGCTCCACCTCACCGAGTGGCCCGAGTTCCGAGCGCTGGATCCGGTGGCCCTGGGTGAAAAAGTCACTCAAAAAATCATGATTGACGGACGCAACTGCCTGGACACGGATGCCTATCGGGCCGCGGGGTGGACCTACTTGGGCATGGGCCGCCCATGAGCGCGCAGGCCTCATATGACGTACTCGACGTCTCGGACCTGCGCTTTCCGGGTGGGACGTCGCACAGCATCGCCGAGGAGGTCATCGCGCAGACCGCTGCCGGTTGGTCCACCGGCTTGATCCACCTCAACGGCCCCCTCATCGAACGTGTGTTACCCATCAACCCCCTGATCGCGCGGCTCGTGCACCGAGGGCAGGCGACCCTCATTGTTAGTCCCGAACCTGTGCGGTCCGCTGTGACCGTCGTGCGTCATCCCGCCGTGCTGCAGCACGGCGCCGACCAGCTACCCCCAATCACGACAGAGCGTGTCGTGGTGATTGCCAACGCCGGCCCGTACGACATCGACGGCCGTCAGCACTACGACCCGGCCGCAGTCGATGCCGTGGCCCGGAAGCACTTTGGCGTCGATCCGGTGTGGGCGCCGATCGGCCCACTAGTGAGGGCATCGATCACCTCGACCGTGAGCGCGGAGCGCATGCTCTCCCAGGACTGGGTCAACGTCATCGACGTCGATGCCTGGCGCGTGGACCGTCCAGAGTGGCAGGGTGAGCGGCCGGTCGTTGGTCGGCACAGCCGGCCCTCCCCGCAGAAGTGGCCGTCTGACCCGGACACGCTACGGGAGGTCTACCCGGTCGACGGCTCGTGGGACGTGCGGGTGCTCGGTGGCGCGCAGCCCGTCAGAGATCTCCTGGGAGCCGTGCCGGACACCTGGAACGTGAAACCCTTCGGCGCGCTCTCGCCACGGGAGTTCCTGGGCGGTCTGGACTTCTTCGTCTACTACCACGCAGAGCACTGGGTGGAAGCCTTCGGACGCACGATCCTGGAGGCCATCGCCAGCGGAGTGCCAGCCGTCCTGCCGCCGCACTTTCGCGCTCTGTTCGAGGGAGCAGCCGTGTATGCCGAACCGCGCCAGGTGCGTGAGGTAGTGCAGGCGCTGCGAGCCGATCGGTCGGCATACGAGGCCCATGTCGCGGCCGCGGAGCAGGTGGTACGCGAGCGCTTCGGTCACGAGGCGCACCGGCTTCGGATCAGCGAACTCATCGGCACCCAGGCTCGAGCTGTGCAGCGCCGAGATGAAGGAACACAGCTTGACGCCGCCGGGCAGCTCGACGTCGACGAGCACGGTGACGTACCACCTCAGCTACCCGCGACGCGCCTCTACCCAACCCGCTGGCCTGGTCTGCATAGGCCGCGGGTGCTGCTCATGTCGAGCAACGGTGCAGGAATGGGTCACCTGACCCGGTTGCTGTCCTACGCCACCCGGTTGCAGGATGAGGCAGACGTCCGATTCCTTTCACTCTCCCATGCCGTACCGATCGCCGGGTCGATGGGTTTCGACTATGAGTACCTCCCCTCGGCACCATCTCTAGGGATGCCCCTTCGTCTCTGGCAGAATCTTTACGTCGACCGGGCTGTAGAGACCCTCGACCGGGTCCGCCCGGATGTGGTGGTTTTTGACGGCACGTGGCCCTACACGGGCACCGAAAAAATCATGGCCGCGCATCCGGACACCCGATGGATCTGGTCCCGACGAGGGATGTGGCGACCCAGCGCACGCACGCCCCAGATGGCCAGAACCGACTGGTTCGATGCGGTTCTGGAGCCCGGCGACCTCGCGGCCCCCTACGACCAGGGTGCGACGAGCCTGGCGCAAGCGCACCGAGTGGGGCCGGTCACCCTTCTCGACGCGGCAGACCTGGTCGAGCGCTCCACCGCCCGCACGATCCTGGGACTGCCGCAAGAGCCACCCCTCGCCTTGATCTCGCTCGGAGCCGGCAATATCAATGACACCAGCGGTGACATTGGTGCCGCCACCCGAGCCCTCCGGGAGCTCGGGGTCGAGGTGTGCGTGACCAACCCCGAGATCGCGAGGACCGGCCGACGTGACCGCGACGTGCACGTCGTCCGGCAGTACCCCATGTCCAGGTGTTACGCCGCCTTCGACGTGGTGATTAGCGCCTCTGGCTACAACTCCTTCCATGAGCTCCTGCGCATGGGGGTGCCCACCCTTTTCGTGCCCAACGCCGCAACGTCCCTGGACGATCAAGATGCCCGGGCCCGGTATGCCGAGGACCAAGGATGGGCGCACCGGCTTGAGTCCCTCACGGGCGGGGACACTCGTCGATGTCTTTCTGAACTGCTCACGCACGGTCGATCCATGGTGTCCGGTGCCGTCGATGCCGACCCGGGCAACGGCGCGGCCGAGGGTGCCGCATACATCTTGGCCGTAGCCCGTGGCGAGGATGCCCGGTGAGCAGGCAAGACGACAAGCCAGAGACGCTGGCCTGGGCCCGAGCGGGCATGCGCCAAGCGCGACGGCTACGCGCCTATCGCATTGTTAGGCGACAGGTGCTGGGCCGCGTCCAGCGCAACAGCACCGCCCGGGAGTTGGTGAACCGGGTCTTTGAGATCTCTGACGCACCCGGCTCCAACACCCAAGTGATTCCCGACTGCCCACCGGCGGGGCGGTTGCTGGCCGGTCGCGGTGTGGCCACCTTGCCAGTCGCCGTGATCAGTCTCGTGGGAGTCCCCGACGGGACCGTCGATGAGGTCGTGGACGAGATCGCCCGGCTCCAAGTGTTGACCGCAGGCTTCCGACCGATCTTCGTGCTTGACGGGCCGCAACTGGGGTCGCCCCGAAGGTACGGCTACGTGGCCGAGATGCTTGTGTCGGCTTCGGCATGGAATTTCCCAGACCAAGACTGGGAAAAGTACGCCGCGGCCCGGATCTCCTCGATCACCGCGACGTATGGCGCTCAACTCACCATGGCCGTCCCGGCGAGCGGCCTAGACCGCGGGAGCGCTGTGGTGCTGCAGAGCCTGGCCGCCGAGAGACCCACGCTCAGATAGTCACTGTGGAGGATCGGTGTTCTTCTTTTTGGGCTTGGGCTTGGGCTTTGCCGGTGGCTTGGACGTGCGATTCGCGTACTTCTTGGCATACGCCTGGGCCACGTCTGCGGCCGCCCCATCCATGATCAGGTTGCCCTGCTCAAGCCAGAGCCCGCGTGAGCACATCGACTCGATCTGTTTGGGCGAGTGACTCACGACGAAGATTGTGCCTGCCGACTCACGGATCTGCGCGATGCGCTCGGTGGCCTTAGCCCTGAACACGGCGTCCCCCGTGGACAGCGCCTCGTCGACGACCAGTATGTCCGGCACGGCCGCGGTTGAAATGGCGAAACGCAGCCGGGCCGCCATACCCGATGAGTAGGAGCTCATCGGTAGGTCGATGAACTCGCCGAGATCGGCGAAATCCACGATTTCATCGAACCGGTCGCGTACCTCCCGCCGGCTCAGGCCCAAAGCCTGACCACCGATCATAATGTTGCGAGCGCCGCTGAGTTGGCGCATCAACACCGCATTCACCCCCAGCAGCGCGGCCCGCCCGTTGAGGTAGATCGATCCGCTGGAAGGCGGGATGAGACCCGCAAGCGAGCGCAGCAATGTCGACTTCCCGGACCCGTTGCGCCCGATCAAGCCGATGGATTCTCCTTGGTAGGCGACAAAGGAGACGTCTTTCACCGCATGCACGTAGCGCGAGCCAACTTGCTTGCGCGCCTGGTTCAGGGCCCGCCCTAGGCCGGAGGTCGTCTCGCGCTCCTGTGATCCCGCACCGAGCACCTGGTAAGAAATGTTCACGTTTGCGGCGATGACCGCGGGAATATCGGTGACGGCACGTTCATTGACGGCCATAGGTGGCCTCCGCCCGCCAGAAGACGATGAAGCCGATCACGAAGAGCCCGACGGCCCACCCGATCGAGACGAGCCACACGGTCCACGTCAACGCGAAGTTGTCACCGCCCATAAGGCACTGTCGCAGCATTGTCAACGCCACGGCCACCGGCTGGTAGGCCAGGAGGATCCCCCAGACCCCACTGGTGTATGCCGTGACGACGAAGAAGACTCCCGAGATGTAGCGCAGCATCCGGGTCATCAGCGGGACGAGGTTCGCAGCGTCCCGGACCCGGTAGACGAAGGCGGCCGCGAACATCGCGATACCGGTGGTCATGACGTAGGTGATCGCAATGGCCACCGGGAAGAGCAGCCAGGACCACGTCACCTCTTCCCCTGATAGCACGGCGACGATCATCGCGATTCCGAATGCCGGCAGCGCCGCGAACATCTCGGTCAACACCACCGAGATGGGCAGCACTACCCGCGGGAAACGCAGCGCCTGGACGACGCTCATGTTGCTTGTCAGCGACTTCGCGCCGTGACTCATCCCCGCCGCAATGAAGATGAACGAGAACAGGCCGATCATCAGGAACGGCACGTAGTTATTCTCGGCTCCGCGGTCTGTCCCTAGGATGAGGCCGAAGACGAGGTAGTAGGCCGCACCTAACAGCAGTGGGTTCAGCACGGACCAGATTTGTCCGAGGTAGTTCTGCTGGTGCCGCGCCACGAAGTCAGCTGACGACATCGTTATCAGGAAGCCTCGGTGGCGCCATACGTCCTTGATGTAGGGAAACAGCCTTGGCCGTATGCCGACCTGGTGGAGCCCGTGCTGCTTGGCCAGGGCCGTGGCCTCGGCCGGTGTCAACCCCGGAAGGGAGCCCCCGTGATCAGGGCCGCCGGTGGTCACAGCCGACGGACGTTCTCGCCCTCCGCGACACCGCGGGTGTCGAAGAAGACCTTCGACCTGGACGCAAGCTCGTCGACGTCGTACTCGTGGTGGTTCTGGACCAGGATCACCAGGTCGGCATCGGCTACACCGCTCGCAGCGTCCTCCACTCGCACTGCGGCATCGCCGAGCGGGCCCCAGTGACTGACGTGCGGGTCATGATACGCCACTCGGGCGCCCTTGGCGACCAGCTGCTTGGCTAACGGCACGGCGGGGCTCTCGCGCTGGTCGGCGATGTTCGGCTTGTAGGTCACGCCGAGCAGCAGGACGGTGGAGCCTTTGAGCGCCTTGGCCTCCTCGTTCAGGATGTCCTGGGCTCGATGGACCACGTAGGCCGGCATACCCGAATTAATCTCCTGGGCTAGCTCCACGAAGCGGAACGGGTAACCGAGACGGGCGCGCACCTGGTGCGATAGGTAGTTGGGGTCGATCGGGATGCAGTGGCCGCCCACCCCGGGGCCGGGATAGAAGGCCTGAAAGCCGAAGGGCTTGGTCTTGGCGGCGTTGATCACGTCCCACAGGTCGATGCCGAGCTCGTGGCAGAACCGGGTCATCTCGTTGACCAGGGCGATGTTGATGTGCCGGTAGGTGTTTTCTAACAACTTCGCGGTCTCGGCTTCACGGGTGCCTTTGGCCCGGACGACGGTGTCGACGAAGGAGCCGTAGAACTCGGCAGCCGCGTCCGCGCACTTCGGCGAATGTCCGCCCACGACCTTAGGGGTGTTCTTGGAACCCCAGGTAGCGTTGCCCGGGTCGATCCGTTCGGGGGAGAAGGCCAGGCAGAAGTCGTCGCCAGCAGTCAACCCTCCTGCCTCCAGCTTTGGTCGGACGACCTCGTCCGTGGTTCCTGGATACGTGGTGGACTCCAGGATGACGGTCATGCCGGGTGTGAGGTTGCGGGCGATTGCGTCCACCGCGCTTTCCACCGCTCGCAGATCCGGGCCACCGTCCTCGGACAACGGGGTCGGGACGCAGATCACCGCAACCGCCGCCTCGCTGATCCGTGACTCGTCCGTAGTGGCCTGGAAGCCCCCCTCGACCATCTCGGCGATGTCGGCATCCGACAAGTCGTCCACATGGGACCTGCCGCGATTCAGCGCGTCCACGACTCCCTGGTTAATGTCGACGCCAAGCACGGTCTTTCCGGCGCGCGTAGCCTCTTGAGCCAACGGCAGCCCGACGTATCCCAGTCCGATTATGACAGCATCCACAGCCACGAGGTAAGACTCCTTTGTAGGTGAGAGAGACCATCGTAGCCATCTCTGGGCTATCGCAGTGTGTCAGCGGCGCACCGCTGCGGCATAAATCTCAGCATACCGGTCAGCGGCGCGGGCCCAGGTCCGTTCCCGAGACACGAACTCGCGGGCACGTTGGCCGAGGTCGCGAGCGTGCTCCGGAGCGTATCTCAGCGCGGCCATCTGCTCGGCCCACGAGTTCGGATCGTCGGGGACGGCCAGCTCGCCGAAGTCGCCGGGTCGCGCGATCTCGACCAGCGGTGGTAGGTCGCTGACCAAGATCGGCACGCCGAGCGCCATGGCCTCCAGGGGCTTGATCGGCGGCACCAGGGACGTCACCGGCGTCCGCTTGCGGGGGACCACGAATACGTCGATGACGCACAGGTAGTCCCGCACGTGCTCGTGCGGCACCCGTCCGGTCAGCACAAGCTGTTGCGCCACCCCTGCGGCGTCGGCAACCTCCTGCAACCGGGACCGTGCCGGGCCACTGCCCACCAGCAGCAGCACGATCGAGGGGTCCGCGAGCAGCCGCATCGCGTCGATGACCGTGTCGAAGCCCTCGTAGTCGTTCAGGGTGCTGACCGACCCGAAGACCGTGGCATCGCGGGGTATACCGAGTCGATCGCGGGTGCGTCGCGCTACGGACTCGTCCCAGACCGCAGCGCTGACGGGATCGCCAGACGAAGCGGGAAACCCAGGGCCGGCGGCGAAGTCGACGGGTATGGCGTTGGGGACGACGACGACTCGGCTGGCATCGATGCCACGCTCAACGATGTTGCTGGCCATCGCCTCGGAGAGCGTCACGACCCTGTCCGCCACCTCCATGCACCTGGTCTCGGCGGCCCGGGACCAACGGTAGAAGTCCGAGTCGGGGTCGCCGCCGGTGCTGGCCCACGTCTCCTCCAGGAAGCCCCGGGCCTCGTAGACCACCGGCAGCCCCAGCTCACGACCCACGATCAGCGCAATCTGCGCGTTCTCATGCTTGCTGTGCGCGTGCAGCACGTCGGGACGCAGACGCTGCACCAGTTCGCGCAACTCGGCCACGGCTACCTCTTGACGCTGGGTCCCCGGAACGGGGATGCCTCGACGGGGGAGCAGATGGTGATAGGGCACCCCGTCCACAATGGCTCGACGCTCAGCCCCTAAAGTCCCGGCATCGACCGGGAAACCGAGTCGGGTCACCACCTCAGCACGCAGGCCGCTAGCGCGCTGCGCAGCAACCATCCCGTGCGTGCGGATCGTGTAACCGCTCTGCTGCTCGGGCAACGCGGTACTCACCACATGTAGCACTGCGGAGACGGTGCTGGTGACTGCGCCGCGCGCCGGCGCCACGATCTCCCGCAGGCTCCGCTCCAACAGCTCGGTATGCAGGATCTCCCGCTGCCCGATGATCCGGCGCCGAAGCCGTTGGGCCGCCTTGCCGGGTACGCCGTCCAGATAGGCCAGCGCTGCCTTCAGGTTGCCTTGCTCCAGGGCGACCACGGCGTGCGCGACCGACGTCGCCCGGCGGGGCGTCAGCGCTGACTCCCCCGCCGCGCTCAGGGCGCGGTCGGCCGCCGGGAGGTCGTGAAGCACCACCGCCGCGTGAGCTATCCGTCGGAGCACCCTGGCCTCCCACGCACTGCCGCCTCCACGTCCGTGCTCGTCAGTCGCCAGCGTCTCCAGCGCTTCGGCAAGGACCGCGCGGGCCTGCCCCGTGCTGCCGTCGGCGGCCAGAGCCATCGCAGATAAGTCTGGGCGCCACCGCCGGGCCCGGTCGCCGGCGACCAGGGCGCGGAGTTGTCTCGGGCCCCTGCGCAGCGTCACGGAAGCGGCCTTCGGCCCCGGCTGGCCCAGGTGCTTGCCGAGCACCGAGGCTATCAACGGCAGGTTGCGCACCAGGGCCATCGGTCCAGTCATCAGCGTCTCCTTCGTGCAGTACTGTACGCGGCAGGCCCGGACCTGCTTCCTCGTTCCGTCCTGTGCTGACGCGAGGAGAGCCAGCGACTCGGTCGTGCCACCGGGTACTGTGCTGCAGGAACTCGCGGGCAACCCGACCGGGGAGCCCTCGCGCAACTCGACTGAGGAAGTCACACCGATGCCCGAGCTCGTCCTGCACGTCACGGGGGCCCGTCCCAACTTTCCCAAGGCCGCGCCCGTCATCGCGGCGCTGAACGAGGCCGAGGTCCCACAGCTGCTGGTGCACACGGGGCAGCATTACGACGCGGCGATGAGCGGCATCTTCTTCACCCAACTCGGAATCCCGGCGCCAGACTTTAACCTCGGCGTGGGCTCGGGCTCGCACGCCACTCAGACGGCCGCCATGATGACCGGCCTGGAGAATCTCTTCGGCGCCCACCGTCCCGGCCTGGTCGTCGTGTACGGGGATGTCAACTCTACCGTCGCCGCCGCGCTGGTGGCCACCAAGATGGGCATAGGCGTGGCCCACGTCGAAGCCGGGCTGCGCTCGTTTGACCGGACCATGCCCGAGGAGATCAACCGCCTGGTCACCGACCGTTTAGCCGACCTGCTCCTGGTGACCAGCGTCGACGCCGTGGCGCACCTGGGCAACGAGGGCATCGGCTCCGAACGCATCCATTTCGTGGGCAACCCGATGATCGACACGCTGCTGCGTCTGCGGGACCGCTTCGACGCGGACGGGGTGCGCCAGGAACTGGGCCTGCCGGACCGCTATGTCGTGGCCACGCTGCACCGTCCCGGCAACGTGGACCGGCCCCGCGACGTCGAGGAGCTCGTCGCAGCGATGCATGCGGTGGCCGACCAGGCCCGGGTCGTGCTCCCCCTGCATCCGCGCGGCCGGGAGCGACTGCGCGCGGCGGGCCTGTTCGAGCACGACGGTCTGCAGGTCGTCGAACCCTACGGATACCTGGAGTTCATGGCCCTGGTCAGCGGGGCCGCCGCCGTGGTCACCGACTCCGGCGGGGTCCAGGAGGAGACCACGATCCTGGGCGTGCCCTGCCTGACGTTGCGGCCCAACACCGAGCGTCCGGTCACGATCACGCACGGCACCAACCGGTTGGTGGCGCGCGACACCCTGCCCGGTGCCGTCCGCGAGGTGTTGCAGGCCGGCCCGCTGGCCGACTGGCCGGTGCCACCGCTGTGGGATGGGCAGGCCGGGCCACGAATCGCCGATGTCATCGTCGGTTACCTCCGGGCCGCGCGGTGAGCCCGTGGATCGGACGCGCCGCGGCGCTCGGTACTCGGGTGCGCTCCGAGCTGCGCCTCGCCGCCGCCGATCCAGTCGCGCGAGCCGACCTGACCCACCGCCTGCGCCGACGGGCCGGACAGGAGCGAGGGCGCCTACGCCGGCTCCGGGCTGCGCCCGGGGCAGTGCGGGTGCCCGACTACGCGATCCCAGACGGTCCGGTCGCTCGACCCGACCTGCGGGGCGCGGTGGTGCAGGATCCGTACTCGGCGCTGGCGCTGAAGTTCGAGTGGCGTCAGGTCCCGGTGCCACGCCAGGGCTGGCAGACGGCCTTGGAACAGGCGCAGCCACACATGCTCTTCGTCGAGTCCGCGTGGTCCGGCAACGACCGGGACTGGCGCCTGGCCATGACGCAGCCAGACGGGCCGCATACCGACCTCGTGGAGCTCGTGGCATGGTGCCGCGAGCGGGGCATCC
>JBBQNO010000084.1:0-9779 GCA_038330045.1 Actinomycetales bacterium
CGGAACCGATCCCATCCACCACGGTCGCGGTGGCGGCGATGGACGAATGCAGATGCTCGTGGATCGGGGTCATGTCCCAATGAGCCACGTCCGCCGTGCCTCGCTGTCGAATCGGCGAGGCGCAACGGCTTGCGCCTCATAGGTCATGGGGCCCTTCGCGAGTAGCTCGATAGCCTGGCTCAGTTGCTCGGCCGTGAGCCGGTGGGCCAGCGTGACGTGGGGCACCCAACGGCTTGGGGCCAGCAGTTCGGATCGGCCCGGGGACTGGGCAAAGGCATGAGCCACCACCGCGTGCGCTTCGACTAAGGCTGCGTTAGGCACCACGAGGCGTACGAGGACGAAACGCCTCGAGCCGAACACCAGCAGCGGACCGATAGTGATGGGCAAGGGAAACCGCGCCGGGATGCTGCTTAACTGAACTTCTACGCTGTCGTCTACGGAAGCAGCCTCGGCCACGGTGATGTGGGGGGCGTTGGTAGGTGAGCGATGGTGAGCCTGGCTCGGCAGCCCAGCGTCGGCTAGTTCCGCCCACTGCTCGCGGATCATGGCGTCCGCAAGGCCATCGAGGACCAATTCGACTGACTGGACCATGCCCCGCTCTTAGTTCAGCGGGACGAACTTGAAGGCCTCGGCCAGTCGGCCTTCAGGCAGGTCGAATCTGCGCGCGGTCGAGGACATCCAGTCACGCAACATCTCTTCGAGCTCTTCACGGTGCCCAGTCTGGCTAGAGTGTTGGCGCAGCGCCGTCACCTTGGCGTCGAAGGTGTCGGTTACGTCCACCGGGTGGTCGGCGTTCGGGTGCGCCATCAACCAGATCTCGCCGACGTGCCAAAAGTCCATATCGAGCTCGGGCCACGCGAAGGGATTCTCGGCGGCCGGGTAGCAGGCCCGCACCGTCGCTTCGCCAGCGGCCAGGTGGTCGGGGTGCGATGCCATGATCCGGTCGTACCAGCGCTCGGGGGACTGGCACAGCACGCGCTGGGGCTGCACATCGCGGATGACCTTGACGATCTCGCGTTGCAGGTCGAAGCTCGGCTCGAGCCACCCGTCGCGGTGTCCAGTGAGGAACCGCACGTCGGTGACCCCCAACTCGGCGCTCGCGACGCGCTGCTCGCGCTCGCGCAGCTCCGGCACTTTTGCGATGTCAGCGTCGGGTCGCGCGCCCTGCTCACCGTGGGTCAGGCACAGCAACGTCACCTGTATGCCGGCCTGCACCCATCCGGCTATCGTGGCGGCCGCGCCAAAATCGGCATCGTCAGGATGGGCAGCGACTACTAGGGCGCGCTCGATGTCTTGGTCGAGTAGAGGTTCACGATTCACGACGGTCACACTAGGTGACATGACATCTGCACTGACCGACCGGACCTTCGCTGCTGTGCTCTTTGACAACGACGGCACGCTCATCGACTCGACTGAAGCGGTGCGGCGCTCATGGGACACGTGGGCCATCGAGCACGACGTAGACCCGTTCAGCCTGACCGGGTTTCACGGCGTTCCGGCCGCTGCCATCGTGGCGGCCGTGTTGCCCGACGGGGACCAAGAGTGTGCGCTGGCGCGGATCGTCGCGATCGAAGAGTCTGACACCGAGGGGGTTGTGGCCTTGCCCGGGGCGGCCGAGGCGTTGGCTGCACTCGGTTCCAGCGCGGCCATCGCCACATCAGCCACCAAGGATCTCGCCGAATCTCGCTTGCGGGCCGCCGGGATAGGCATACCTGAGGTCATGGTCAGCGCCGATGACATCACCCACGGCAAGCCCGACCCTGAGCCCTACCTCTTGGCAGCTGCCCGGCTCGGCGTGGACGCAGCCCAGTGCCTCGTGGTCGAAGACGCACCTAGCGGGCTCGCCTCGGGGCGCGCAGCAGGATGTGCCACCCTCGCGGTCGTCAGCACCCACCAAGAACAGGACTTAAGTGCTGACCTGATCGTGCCCGATCTCTCACACGTCGAGTTCGTGGCCGGCGCGAAGGGGGTCAGACTCAGGCTCAAGTAGGGGACAACGACGTAAAGTTACGCTACCGTAGGTTACGCAAGCGAAACCTACGGCTCCGGAACTTTCGATGGCGTGGGTCTACACCCTGAACTTCCTAGGAGGCCGAAGTGGCTCCCAAAGCACGCCCCGTGATCATCCAAGGTGGCATGGGGGTTGCCGTCTCGTCTTGGCAGCTCGCCCGTGAAGTGTCCATGTGCGGCCAGATGGGCATAGTCTCCGGCACCGCCATGGACGCCGTGTTGGCCCGCCGTCTCCAAACAGGGGACCAGGGCGGCCACATGCGCCGCGCGCTCGCCGCTTTCCCTTCGCAAGAGATGGCTCAGCGCGTGCTGGACAAGTACTTCGTCGAGGGCGGAAAAGACCCTGACGCCCCCTACAAGCCGCTGCCTAAACTCACCATCGACACCGGTCGCGCGATCCAAGAGCTCGCCGTCGTCGGCAACTTCGCCGAAGTCTGGTGCGCCAAGGAAGGCCACGACGGCGTCGTCGGCATCAACTGTCTCGAGAAATTGCAGATGGCCACGCCGACTGCCCTGCTCGGTGCCGCGCTTGCCGGAGCCGACTACGTGATCATGGGTGCCGGCATACCCCGAGACATCCCGCAATTCTTGACTGACATCGCCGAAGGCCGCGAAGGCAAGATCGTGGCCGACGTGGCCGGTGGATCGATGACGCGCTACATCGCCGTCGACCCGGCAGATCTGCTCGGTGATGACCTCCCCCCAATCGAGCGCCCCGACTTCTTGGCGATCGTCTCTGCTGACGCCCTGGCGAACTACCTCTACCGTGACGAGAGCATTCGCCCCGACGGGTTCGTTGTCGAAGGTCCGTCGGCTGGCGGTCACAGCGCGCCTCCCCGTGGAAAAATGCAACTCGACGACGCGGGGGAGCCGATCTACGGCGTCCGGGACATCGTGAATTTGCAAAAGATGGCTGACCTGTCGTTGCCGTTCTGGCTGGCTGGCGCCTACGGCACGCCCGACAAGGTTGCCGAGGCGTTGGCCGATGGTGCCGCGGGCGTGCAGGTCGGTACGTTGTTCGCGCTGTCGAGGGACAGTGGCCTTGAGCGTGCGACGCAGGAACAGATGGTCAAGGAGTTGCGCTCCGGTGACTTGACCGTCAAGAACGACCCGCGCGCCAGTCCGACCGGTTTCCCCTTCAAGGTGGCCTCGTTGCAGGGTACGCAGAGTGAGACCGCCGTCTATGAGGACCGTCCCCGCCTGTGCGACCTGTCCTACCTTCGCTCGGCATACGAGAAGGACGATGGTGAGGTGGGCTATCGCTGCCCTTCCGAGCCGGTCCACATGTATCTGAAGAAGGGCGGGACCGAAGCGGCCACCGAGGGACGTAAGTGCCTGTGCAACGGGCTGATGGCGAACATCGGGCTGGGGCAAAAACGTAAGGATGGGTATGCCGAGACACGCATCGTGACGCTCGGCCAGGACCTCGGCGGCGCGAACCTGCTGATCGAGAAATTTCCGCAGGGGTGGACCGCAAAAGAGGCCGTGACCTGGTTGACCTCGCAGGTGAGAACGGACCAAGGCGCGCCCGAGATGTCGATGGCCTGATGAAGAGAGAGTTGCGCATCGGTTCCCTGCCGTAGGCTGCGGCTCGTGTCTGTTGATTTTGATTCCGACCTAAAAACTCTTCGCGCAACGATGACGACGGTGCGTGAAGTCACGGATCTAGACACCCTCGCCGCCAAGGTGGCTGACCTCGAGGCGCAGGCCTCGGTCCCGGATTTGTGGGACAACGTCGAGCACGCCCAGCAGGTGACCTCGCAGATGTCTCGCCTGAAGGCGGAGCACGACCGGGTGACCGGTATGGACGATCGCATCGACGAGCTCGAGGTGCTGGTCCAACTCGGCAATGAAGAAGGAGGAGAAGACGGCCGGGGCGCTCTTGCCGAAGCGGAGCGCGACCTCATCGCGCTGCAGAAGGCGGTCTCGCTACTAGAGGTCCGCACGCTGATGAACGGCGAGTACGACGAGCGGGAAGCCGTCGTGACCATACGCTCCGGGGCAGGCGGCGTCGACGCGGCCGACTTTGCCGAAATGCTGATGCGGATGTACTTGCGCTGGGCGGAGCGCCACGATTACCCGACGACCATCCTGGATACCTCGTATGCCGAAGAGGCGGGCCTGAAGTCGGCGACCTTCGAGGTCAAGATGCCCTACGCCTTTGGCACCTTGTCCGTCGAGGCCGGTACCCACCGCCTCGTGCGGATCAGCCCCTTCGACAACCAGGGACGGCGGCAGACCAGCTTTGCTGCCGTCGAGGTGGTGCCGCTGATCGAGCAGACCGACCACATCGACATCCCCGAAGCGGAGCTGAAGGTCGATGTCTTCCGGTCATCGGGGCCAGGAGGGCAGTCGGTCAACACCACCGACTCGGCGGTCCGTATGACGCACATTCCCACCGGCGTGGTGGTGTCGATGCAGAACGAAAAGTCACAGATCCAAAACCGGGCGGCAGCGCTGCGAGTCCTCCAATCGCGGTTGCTTTTGCTGAAGAAGCAAGAAGAAGATGCGACGAAGAAGGAAATGGCCGGGGATATCAAAGCCTCGTGGGGCGACCAGATGCGCTCGTACGTTTTACACCCCTACCAAATGGTCAAAGATTTGCGCACCAACTACGAAGTGGGAAGCACCGCCGCGGTGCTCGACGGTGACATCGACGCTTTCGTCGAGGCAGGTATTCGCTGGAAGCGGTCGGCGGAGCGCGCAGAGTCCTAAATGAGGCCGCGCATCGAAGGCTGGAAAGGCCGCCACGGCCTGCCGTGTCATCTATTGTGGGGATATGCGCGTCGGCTTGCTGGCCGGCGCGGCCGGTCGACACACCACCACACGAAATAGCCAACCATGATTACTTTTGAAGACGTTAGCGTGCGCTATGGCAAGAGCGACCCTTGGGCTCTCAATAGTGTCAGCGTCGATATTCAGCGGGGAGAGTTCGTCTTCGTCGTCGGCGCCTCAGGCTCCGGCAAATCGACGATGCTGCGCCTCATCATCCTTGAGCAGCAAGTGACCTCCGGTCGGGTCCGAGTCGCCGGCAATGATCTCCTGCGGCTGCCTGCGCGCCGGATTCCTTCTTTGCGACGTCAAGTCGGAACGGTATTTCAAGACTTTCGGCTGCTGCCGGGCAAAACGGTCTATCAGAATGTCGCATATGTTTTGGATGTGCTCGGCACTAAGCGACACGAAGTCCGGCATATCGTGCCTCAAACGCTCGATCTGGTGGGCCTAGCAGACAAGGGCAAGCGTTTGCCGCATGAGCTATCTGGTGGGGAGCAGCAACGCGTCGCCATCGCTCGCGCCATGGTAAACAAGCCGCCGATCCTGCTTGCTGACGAGCCGACAGGGAACCTAGACCCAGCGATCAGCCAAGAGATTGTGACGATTCTGGATCGGATCAACCGCTCGGGAACGACGGTAGTCATGGCCACGCACGACACTCATATCGTCGATACGTTCCGCAAACGGGTGGTGCAACTGCGCGACGGGGTGATCGTGCGCGACCAAGCCGACGGTGAGTATGCTGCGATTGAGGTTGAGGGGTTGAGCAAGTCATGAGACCAACTTTCCTTCTTGGCGAAGTCGCTCATGGTCTACGACGAAACACCTCGATGTTCGTTTCGGTGGTGCTCGTCACCATGGTGTCGCTGTTTTTCCTAGGCAGTGGTTTGCTCGCTCAGCAACAGGTCGACACCGCCAAGGGCTACTGGTACGACCGTGTGCAGGTGTCAATTTATCTGTGCACGCCAGACAGTACGGATATTGCCGCATGCGCCGGCGGGGGAGTCACGCAGGCTCAGCGCGATCAAATCGACAGCGACCTCGACGGTCTGAGCCCCTTGGTGGCGAACTATTGGTTCGAATCGAACGAGGAGGCATACGAGCGCTTCCGGGAGCAGTTCCGCAATTCGACAGTGCTCGATAACGTTCCGCGAGAGGCTATTCCAGAGAGCTTCCGGGTGCAATTGTCGGACCCTCAAAAGTATGACGTCGTCTCGGCCGCCTTCGAAGGGGCGCCAGGGGTGGAGAGCGTGGAGGACCAGCGAGAACTCATCGACAAACTCTTTGCATTCCTTAACGTCGTGAGTTTGGCCTCAGTGGCATTAGCTGCAGCCATGGTCATTTGCTCGGTTTTGTTGATTAGCACCACCATCAGGCTCACGGCCTGGTCCCGCCGTCGCGAAACGGGCATTATGCGCCTCGTCGGCGCCTCGGCCTTCACCATCCACGCGCCCTTTATCGCTGAGACGGTCATTGCGACCTTGATTGGCTCAGGTATGGCTATCGCGCTGCTATATTCAATGGTGGAATTTGGTGTGTCAGGATTTTTGACCGAGTTACTGGCCGGGGAGAGTGGCCTTGTTGCTCTGGTTGGGGTTGCTGATGTGTGGTTGATGGCCCCACTGCTGGTGGGCGGGGCTGTTGCGCTGGCCACAGTCACTTCGTGGCTGGCCCTTCGACGATATGTGCAGGTGTGAGATGACGGAACCACGATGTGTCGACCGCCCACGCCGCCGACTCAGCGGCGCTTTGCTCGTTGCCCTGAGCGCTTCCGTGGTTTTCTCCGTCCCTGCCTTTGCGACCGGGGATGGCCAAGTCAGACTCAACGAGGTGCAGCAAGAGCAGGGCAGCGCACAGGAGGACAAAGACGCTGTCGATGATCGGATCGAGGATTTAGGGCATGACCTCGACGACACATCGGCTGAGTTGGTCGCGGCCGACGCCAAGCTGAATGACACCGACGCCGCCGTCGAGCAAGCCCAAGCGGACGGAGAGGACGCTAAGCAGGAACTCATCGACGCTGAGGACGAGGCCGAGCGCATCGCTAGCGAGATGAAGGTCGCGAAGGCCAACGAAAAGAGAATCGAAACGTCGCTTAAAGAGATCGCTGACGAGAAGGCCGACAGCAAGGCAGCCGTGGGGGCCATCGCACGGGAGAGCTACAAGAACGGCGGCGTAGGCAATTTGTCCTTGACGCTTGACGTCCTGTCCGGAGAGGGGGACGCCGTGGAAGACATGGCGATGGCCCGGACGGTTTTGCGCGTGCAAGACAACGCGATTGGTCGCCTCTCGACCCAACGAGCCGATGAAGTCGCCGAGCAAGACCGACTCGTGGGTGTACGGCGTGACGTTGCCGTGCTTCAGGCTGACGCTGACACCAACGTGATTCGCAAGCAGATGGCCAGCGACGACGCGGAAGACACCACCGCAGAGCTTGAGCGGTTACAGACCCAACAGCAAGAAGATAGGGATGCTCTAGAGGTCGAGAAAGAGGCTTTCGAGGGGCAGCTAGCCGACGCGGAAACCGAGTCCGACGACCTTGAGGCTCAGTTGGCGCTTCTGGCGGAAGAGAGGCACGGCCTAAAGACTGAGGAAGAAGCCGCTAAGCAGCGAGCCGCTCAAAAAGAGGCTCGCAAGCGTGCCGACGCGGAGACGAGCAGCAGTTCAGGATCGAGCTCCCCGTCCTCGTCCAAGTCGTCCACGAGATCGACCCCCCGCCCCGCGGGCGGTGCATTTCTGTCAGCCCCGTCCACAGGGCCCCGCACCAGCAAATTCGGCTACCGCTTCCATCCGATCCTGCGGATACAGAAACTGCACGCGGGGATCGACTACGCCGGGGCCTGCGGCTCGCCGATACGAGCAGCCGCCGACGGCACCGTGGTGGGGACCCCCGTGACCCGCGGTGGCGGTAACCAGATTGTCCTGGACCACGGCGTGCAACGAGGCATCAACCTCACGACGACCTACAAGCACATGTCTCGGTATGCCCTCCGCTCCGGCAAGGTGAAGCGCGGCCAGGTCATCGGCTATATCGGCAACACTGGCTTCTCGACGGGGTGCCACCTGCACTTTGAAACCCGTGAGAATGGCATACCGGTTAACCCGACGTCCTGGTTGTAGCATTGTCGGTTCGCCCGGTCACGGTGATCGAGCCAAAGGTGAGGACAAACATGGCTAAGGAACACGGCGAGAAGCTCATCGCGAGCAACAAGCGTGCCCGCCATGAGTTCCACATCGAAGATGCTGTCGAGGCTGGACTGGTGCTCACAGGCACCGAGGTGAAATCGCTGCGGATGGGGCGAGCCACCTTGGTGGACGGCTACTGCATCGACTACCGGGGCGAGTTGTATTTGGAGAACGTGCACATCCCGGAGTATCTACAGGGCACATGGACCAACCACAGCGCAAAAAGGCGCCGGAAGTTGCTCCTGCATCGCGAGCAGATCGAGAAGATGACGTCGAAGGCCGACCAAGCCGGTCACACCATCGTCCCGTTGAAGCTCTACTTCAAGGACGGCCGGGTCAAGGTCGAGATCGCGCTGGCCAAGGGCAAGAAGCTGCACGATAAGCGGCAGACCCTGCGCGAGCGCCAAGACCGGATGGAAGCCGATCGGGCGATGTCAGCCCACGTGCGCCAGCACGGATAGGTCGTTAGCCCGTATCGGTCCAGGCGACGAGGTCCTCGAGCGAGATGTCGTTAGGCCGGTCCTCGTAGGGGATGGGGATCAACCCCACACGAGTTGCTCGCGTTCGATGCTGCATACCGACTCCTTGCCTGGTGTCTTGAGGGTAGACGAGCGTGGAGCCAGTGGGGTTTCGCCGGGAATTGAGTTTCGGCCCTGGACGTTGACCGCGTAGTCTGATCATTCTTGACAACTGAACAGTGTGATGTGGCCCCCATGGGGGTGATCGGTTTCGACGTTGTTCGGCCAATCAGGGGAAGCGGGTCGAGGATGCAAGGTCATCTCGTCAACGCTCCTTGCAAAACCAATAGGTGCCGATTCCGAGCGCACCGACTCTTACGCCCTCGCTGCTTAAGCGAGTCTAGAGTCCGTCAGCCTGAGGTAGTTTCCGACTCAGTGTCTGGCGTCATCTAGGAAACTTGCTGTGTGATCACGTTGCGGGATCACACGGGACTCTTTCGTAACTGAGCCTGTCAGGGAACGTGTGCGTTCGAGCCCTGGGGCTGAGAAAATCCATTTTCGCACTGCGCCCGGAGAAGCCCTGATTCCCCGGCAGCGGACGCGGGTTCAATTCCCGCCACCTCCACCATCGTGACCACATCACACAGGTTGTCGCACGTCAGCCCCCAGTTTCCGCAGGTCAACGCGGAACTGGGGGCTTCGTGTGTGTGGACAGAGGTGGTGGCAAGACGGTAGACGAAGCGGACATGGGAATCACCTCACGCGGAGACCTCACAACCGGCCAGACCCCGCCCGCCGCCCGCGCGGCCAAACACCCGGACCGCATCGACGCTACCCCCGTTCCACTGGTCGCGTCCGCGTCCGCAGGCGGTGAGATGACGCACTGATCGAGGCTTGACCGTGCGGTGCATGTCACGGTTTAGGAAAATCGGTACGTCGTCTCTACTGCGTTCGCGACGCACGCAGGGCTCCGGTCGAGCGCGCCGTGTAGGGCCAGGTCTGCACCGCTGCCGTGCATCACCCGCCGCGGTTGGCTAACCTCGTCAGCATGACCCTTATGCAGCCCCGTGACCTAAGTGGGACCGTCGTCGCCGTCACCGGTGCCTCCGCCGGTATCGGCCGTGCCACCACCGAGGCCCTGGTCGCTGCGGGCGCCAACGTCATCGTCGGGGCTCGCCGGCTCGAGCGTCTCACCGAGCTCGCGGAGGAACTGGGCAGCGACCGGGTCGTGCCGGTGCAGATGGACGTGCGTAACCCCGCCGACAACGCCCGCCTCGTGCAGGCGGCGTTGGACACGTGGGACCGACTGGACTCCGTGGTGGCCAACACAGGCATCGGTTCCTACGGCTC
>JBBQNO010000085.1:0-9720 GCA_038330045.1 Actinomycetales bacterium
AGCGGCGTGCGCCGTCTTGAGCGCGACTGGGTCGCCGAGTACGACCTCCCCGTCACCTTCGCTGCCACGCTGCATACCCCCGCAGCCGACGTGCTGACCAAGGTCGAAGTCCGCCGCAACGACCCCGCCGGGCAGTACGCGCTGATCGCCGCCCGCGACGCCTGGACCGACTCTGGCCTGACTCCCGACGACTTTGATCCCGAGCGATTTGGCGTGGCCATCGGCTCCGGAGTCGGCGGGGTCTGGACCTTGCTTGACCAGTGGGACACCCTGCGCGAGCGCGGCGCGCGTCGCGTCTTCCCCCTCGCAGTCCCGATGCTGATGCCCAACGGCCCTGCTGCTGCGGTGTCCCTCGACCTCGGGGCCCGCGCCGGTGCCCACTGCCCTGTCAGTGCTTGCGCCAGTGGTGCCGAAGGTATGGGCCTGGCGATGCAGATGATCCGCGACGGCCGCGCCGACGTGATGGTCGCCGGTGGCACCGAAGCTGCGATCCACCCGGTGACCGTCGCCGCCTTCGCCGCGATGAAGGCATTGTCGACGCGCAACGACGACCCCGAGCACGCCTCCCGTCCCTACGACACCACCCGCGACGGATTCGTGATGGGCGAGGGCGCAGCCGTGATGGTCCTGGAGAGCGAAGAGCACGCCAAGGCTCGCGGCGCGACGATCTACGCCGAGCTGTCCGGTGTCGGTATGTCGTCTGACGCCTACCACATCACCGCAGGCCACCCCGAGGGTGAAGGTGCCGCTCGCGCCATGTTGGAGTCGATTGCCGACGCCGGACTGACCATCGATGACATCGTGCACCTCAACGCGCACGCCACCTCCACGCCGGTCGGCGACGTCGCCGAGACCCGGGCCATCCACCGCGCCTTCGGTGATCGCGCCACGAAGATCCCGGTGACCGCAACCAAATCCATGACGGGCCACTTGCTGGGTGCCGCTGGCGCGATTGAAGCCGTGCTGACGGTGTTGAGCCTGCACCACCGGGTCATCCCGCCGACGATTAACTTGACCGATCAGGACCCGGCGATCGATCTGCTCGTGGTCAAAGACACCCCGCAGCCGCTGCCCGATGGCGACATTGCCGCCGTCAACAACTCGTTCGGCTTTGGCGGGGCCAACGTCGCCCTTACCTTCCGGAGTGCCCGATGACCTCACATGCCCCCAGCGAAGCCTCAGCTCAGGCCTCCCAGGCCGCCAAGCCCAAACTGCCTCGCCTCGAGGACCCACGCCACCCCACCAAGCGGCTCGAGTTCTTCTTCGACGACGACACGATGGAGTTGTTGACTGAGGTCGACGACTCCGGTTTCTTGGCCGCCATCGGGCTGATTAAGGGCACCCCCGTGGTGGCCTTCGCGTCTGACCCCACCATCCAGGGCGGCGCTATGGGCGTCGACGGTTGCAAGGTCATCGTCGCCGCTTACGAGCGGGCCCTGACCGATCAGGTGCCGGTCGTGGGGTTGTGGCATTCCGGTGGGGCCCGTCTAGCTGAGGGCGTCGTGTCGTTGCACGCCGTCGGCGAGGTCTTCGCCATCATGACTCGCGCGTCCGGCGTAGTCCCCCAGATCTCCGTGGTGCTCGGTGCGGCCGCTGGTGGTGCGGCATACGGGCCGGCGTTGACTGACGTTGTCGTGCTCGGCCCCGACGGTCGGGTCTTCGTGACTGGCCCCGACGTTGTCCGCTCGGTGACCGGCGAAGCGGTCGACGCGCTTCGCCTCGGTGGCCCCGAGCCGCACGGCCGCCGCTCCGGGGTCGTGCACGTGGTCACCGAAACCACCGACGACGCCTTCGAGCAGGGCCGATTGTTGTGCTCACTGCTCGCCGATCAGGGTGAGCTCGTGCTCAAGAAGGTCAAAGACAAGGACCTCGCGTCGACGTTCCCCGAGTCAGCCAAGCGTGCGTATGACGTGCACCCGCTGATCACCAACGTGCTGGACAAGAACGCCGACACCGTCGAGCTCTTCCCGCGCTGGGCCCCCAACATTGTGACGACTCTAGGCCGCTTCGGTGGTCGCACTGTGGGTGTCATTGCCAACAACCCAATGCGACTGGGCGGCTGCTTAGATTCGATTTCCGCGGAGAAGGCGTCTCGGTTCGTGCGGATGTGTGACGCCTTCGGGGTCCCGCTCATCGTGCTGGTCGACGTGCCGGGGTACCTGCCTGGCGTAGGCCAGGAATGGGACGGCGTGGTGCGCCGCGGCGCCAAGCTGCTGCACGCCTTCGCGGAGGCCGTCGTGCCCCGCGTGACCCTGGTGACCCGCAAAACCTACGGCGGCGCCTACATCGCGATGAACGCTCGCTCCTTGGGTGCCTCACGCGTGTTCGCCTGGCCGACTGCTGAGATCGCGGTCATGGGACACGTCGCGGCCATCCGCATCTTGCACCGCCGCAAATTAGCCGAGGTGCCTGACCAGGACCGCACCCGCGTCGAGAACGAGATCGCGGCCGAGCACGCCAAACTCACCGGTGGTCTGGATCGCGCGGTCGAGATCGGCGTCATCGATGAGGTTGTCGAGCCCAAGAAGACGCGCACGGCGTTGGCCAAGGCCATCTTGGACGCGCCTCAGCGCCGAGGCCGTCACGGCAACATCCCCTTGTAACCGCGTAGTGCCATGCACATCCTGAGGATCGCTAACTTCATCAGCCCTACCTCGGGCGGCATCAAGACTGCGCTGCGCCACTGGGGCCAGGGGTATGTCGAGCGCGGCC
Source organism: Actinomycetales bacterium (assembly GCA_038330045.1). Lineage (GTDB taxonomy): Bacteria > Actinomycetota > Actinomycetes > Actinomycetales > Dermatophilaceae > Ornithinicoccus. The sequence goes on from JBBQNO010000085.1 coordinate 2,713, forward strand.
ACCGGGTCTCCCTGATCATCCCCGAGGACTCAGCCAACCCGTCGGTGACCCATGAGCCGCAAGGCGTGGTCTATCGCGTGCCCGCCCGCCGGGTTCCGGGCACCGGCTATTCGTTGATCTTCAGCCGAGCGGGGCTGGCCCAGCTGATGGAGTCGATTAGCCCTGACAGTATTGAAGTCTCGGATCGCTCCACGTTGCGATGGACCGGTCGCTGGGCGGCCCGTCAGGCACCAAGAGTGGGGTCGATCATGATGAGCCACGAGGTGATGACGGGTGTGTTGACGTCTCGAACGCCGTTGCCAGTGGGGCGTGCTCAGGACCTTGCTGATGCGATCAACCGCCGTTCGGCGCGCGATTTCGACACCATCGCGTGTCCCAGTGCCTTTGCGGCCGAGGAGTTCGTCCGCATCGGAGTTAACGCTCAGGTGGTGCCCCTGGGCGTGGACCTCGAGACCTTTTCGCCGCACCGAGCACCGACCGCCCGTGACGGTCGAGCTCTGCACCTCATCCACTGTGGGCGCCTCTCCCGAGAGAAGAACCCCGGCCTGTCGCTGGCCACCGTGCGCGAGCTGGGGCATCGGGGTGTCGACGTGCACATGACGGTGCTGGGCCACGGCCCTATGCGGGAGACGCTGATGCGCGAAGCCGCTGACCTGCCAGTGGCATTTCACCCCTACATCACCGATCGTCGTGAGCTGGCCGATGCCATGACGGGTGCCGATGTCGCGATTGCCCCCGGGCCGGTCGAGACGTTCGGCTTGGCCGCGCTGGAGGCCATGGCCTGCGGAGTCCCGACGGTCTGCCCCAGCGAGGGGGCTCTTGGTCAGGTCGTCGGCACAGGCGGGATAGCCGCCGAGTCGACATCGCAGGCGTTCGCGGATGCCGTGATGACCATTGCGGAGCGCCCCGATGCCCGAGCGCAGGCACGAACTCAGGCCGAAAAATTCACCTGGGCCGCCTCAGCGGATCGCATGCTCGAACTGCACGCCTGGACCATCAGCTGCAACCCTTAGCCGCCCGGCGACCGTCACATGTCATGCGGGAGGTACACCTGTCATGCGGCACCACACACGACATGTGACCCACAGCCACGACTCGTGGGCTCCAGCAGCACGCCGAAGGGTCGATTGACGCGCGCTGGTCGCGATCAACTGACTTTGTGGAGCCACTTCACGGGTGCGTTCTCACCGGCATACCGGAAGTGCTCCAACTCGGTGTCCCACGCGGCACCCAGGGTGCGGTCGACCTCAGCAGACAGCACGGCAGCCACCCCGTTGGACTCAGCGACGATGGTGCGCAGCCGGTCCTCGGTCACCATCACGTCGCCATTGGCTGAGAGCCGAGCGTGATGTATGCCGAGGGCTGGGGTGTGCGTCCATCGTGCGCCATCGGATCCTCGGCTGGCTTCCTCGACGACCTCGTATCGCAGGCCGTCCCAACCGCGCATCGCGCTGGCAAGGTATGCACCCGTACCGGATTCACCAGTCCACGAAAATTCCGTGCGCATGGTGCCCGGCTGGGCCGATTGCGGGGTCCAGTCAAGGGCCACCCGGGTGTCAAGGACACCTTCGAGCGCCCAACCGATATGCGGGCACAGGGCAGTGGGTGTGGAGTGTATGAACACCACCCCGCGGGTCATCACACGTGGCATTACAACGGACATCCGAGCCTCCTATTGACGAGGGACGTCTTCCCCAACGACCTCGTGAATGGCTCAAAATGAACGTAGCAAAGCGAATGCACTGCTATGAAACTGTGATGGTCACTGTGCCATAGGACTCGCCAGTGTCACAAGACGCGCATCACAAGACCCTCAGACACAACATCATCACCACTGGATGGTTTTGGTCTCTCCGCCGTAGCCGCTGACCTGGTCGCGGCCCTCGATCGTGATCTCCGTCGTGCCCGCAGGGATGTTGACCCCGCTCTGGGTGCGGGTGAACGGCTGCTCCCTGGCGTGATCGTGGCCCAACGTGTGCTCACCCAAGACGGTGCCGTCTTGATCCAGCACGCGCCAGCCGTCGGCATACCGCTGCGGTGAGTCGTAGGGCGACGAAACGGTCACATCGAAGGTCGCCGTCTGATCATCATCGCGGGTCATCTCCACTTCGACGATGTCCGGGAACATCTCCTGAGCCGCGGCATCGCCATTCCCGTCACCGGATGAGGTCGACGCGGCATCCGCGGCGGGAGCAGGCTCGCCGTCGTCGCCACCGCACGCGCTGAGGACGAGCACCGTCACAGCGAGCGCCGGACCGATCCTGCGCGTGACGGCATACCGGGGGGAGGAACGCGAGATAACCATGCAATCAGTCCAACACACCTCGCTGAACGGTCTAGACACCCGCCTGCGACAACCCACTAGGCTCGTATGCAGGCTCATACACCGATCCACCAAGGAGCAGCACCGATGACCGATTCCACTTCGCAGTCCACCCCCTCGGCCCAAGTTGGGGTTGTTGGCCTCGCCGTGATGGGGCTCAACCTTGCCCGCAACTTCGCTAGTCGTGGTCACGCCGTGGCGTTGTACAACCGGACGACGGCCCGCACGGACGCGATGGTGGATGAGTTTGGTGACACCGGCAACTTCGTGCCCTCGGCAGAGATCGAAGACTTCGTCGCCAGTCTTGAACGCCCCCGCCGCATCGTCATGATGGTCCAGGCGGGCGCTCCTACGGACGCGACCATTGAGAGCCTGCTGCCTCACCTGGAAGAGGGCGACATCCTGGTGGATGGTGGCAACGCACATTTCCCCGACACCCGCCGCCGCGAGGCTGACCTCAAAGAGGTCGGCATTCTGTTCGTCGGCGCCGGTATCTCTGGCGGCGAGGAAGGCGCGCTCAACGGCCCGTCGATCATGCCTGGCGGTCCGGCCAAGTCCTACGAATCCATGGGCCCCTTACTTGAGAGCATCGCCGCGGTCGTCGATGGCGTGCCGTGCTGCACCCACGTCGGCCCCGACGGCGCGGGCCACTTCGTCAAGATGGTCCACAACGGCATCGAGTATGCCGACATGCAGCTCATCGCGGAGGCCTACGAGTTGCTTCGTCAGGGCTTGGATGCGACCCCAGCCGAGATCGGGGCAATCTTCGCCGACTGGAACGAGGGCGAGCTGGGGTCGTTCCTCATCGAGATCACCGCTGAGGTGTTGACCCAGGTCGATGCCGACACCGGCAAGTTTCTGGTCGACGTGATCGTCGATCAGGCCAGCCAGAAGGGCACCGGTCGCTGGACCGTGCAGAACGCGCTCGACCTCGGCGTCCCGATCACCGGCATTGCGGAGGCCACTTTCGCTCGTGCTTTGTCGAGCTCGCTACCTCAGCGTGAGGCTGCCGTCGGCGTGCTACCCGCACAGGCCAGCAGTTTCGCCATCGAGGACCGGGACGCGTTCATCGAGGGCGTACGTCAGGCGCTCTACGCCTCGAAGGTCGTCGCCTACTCCCAAGGCTTCGACCAGATCGCCGCAGCCAGCGAAGAGTACGGCTGGGACATCGACCGCGGAGCCATGGCTCGCATCTGGCGTGGTGGATGCATCATCCGGGCGGTGTTCTTGAACCGGATCACCGAAGCCTATGAGCGCCAGCCCGATCTGCCGTTGCTGTTGGCTGACCCGTTCTTCACCGACGTGATGGATGAAGGGCTGCCCGCATGGCGTTCGGTCGTCTCGCAGGCCGCGCTCAATGGCGTTGCCACCCCGGTGTTTGCCTCGTCGCTGAGTTACTACGACGGACTCCGAGCTGAGCGTCTACCGGCAGCGGTGATTCAAGGGCAGCGGGACTTCTTCGGTGCGCACACCTACAAGCGCACCGACCGCGAAGGCGCGTTCCACACGTTGTGGTCCGGCGACCGCTCGCAAGTCGAGGTCTAGCCGGAGGCATTCCGGACAAGGAACAAGTGAAGACAACCACTCCCCCACCCGATGGTGCGGATCAGAAGCGGGACGCGTCCCGGGGTCCGATGATCCGGACGGTGGTGCTGGTCGTGCTCCTCTCCGCAGCAGGAGCGACAGCGTGGATCGTGGGCAGCCCCGACGTTGCACAGCTGCAGGCGCGGGTGGACGCAGCCGGACTATGGGCACCCTTCGTGTTCGTCGTGGTCTACGCGCTCTGGTCATTGCTACCGGTGCCCAAGGCGGTTGTGACCGTGCTCGCCGGGGGGCTCTTCGGATTCCTGCCGGGTGCTTTACTGGCGTGGCTCGGAGCCATGGTGGGTGCGCTGGCAGCGTTCGGGGTAGCGCGGCGGTTGGGCCGGGAGAGCGTCGATGCCCTCCTGCGCGGTCGGCTGCGTCAGGTCGACACCACGCTGAATGAACGCGGGTTCCTTGCGGTGCTCACGGTGCGGCTCGTGCCCGTTTTGCCGTTCACGGCTATCAATTACGGGGCCGGCGTCACCGGGGTCGCCCTGCGTGACTACGTGTTCGGCTCAGCGCTGGGCATGCTTCCGGGAACGCTGTCGTATGCCGCGATCGGTGCCTTCGGAACGACTCGTCCGTGGGCCGTGTGGGTGGCGGTCGGGGTTCTGGTGGTCCTTGTTGTCGTTGGTGCCGGACTCACGCGGCGCCGCGCCAGTCGCCGCGGCCCTGCGCCAACGGCCACGGCTACGGCCCCGCGGGAAAGCGGAGAGGTGTGATGCGGTGCTGCTATCCCTCCCTCCGGCCCGAAGTGAAGCCGTACAGTGGTCAAGTAGGCAGGTAACGAGCGAGAGGAGGCATTGTGAGCGGCACTAGGACGGACCCGGTGGATGATCGTCGTGAGAACGACTGGGACATGCCCGTGGCGCTCGTCTTCGACGTCAACGAAACCCTCTCCGACATGTCGCCCTTGGCCCAGAGATTCGCCGACGTCGGGGCCGCGGAGCACCTGGCTGCCACCTGGTTCGCCTCGCTCCTGCGGGACGGGTTTGCGCTCACCGCCGCGGGCGTCAACCCCGTTTTCGCCGATATTGCCCAAGAGCTCCTACAGCACCATCTGGCCGGCGAGGTGGACGACCCTGTGGCCGGAGTCGAGCACATCATGGCCGGCTTCGGCGAGCTCCCGGTCCACGCCGACGTCGTGCCAGGCATCCGCGACCTAGCTGGGTTGGGCGTGCGGTTGATGACCTTGAGCAACGGGAGCACGTCCGTGGCGGACGCACTTTTGAGTCGCAGCGGGATCCGGTCGGAGTTCGAACATCTCCTATCCGTACAAGACGCCGACCTATGGAAGCCCGCGAGGACGGCCTACGCCCACGCGCTGCAGATAAGCGGTCTCCCCGCAAACGAGGTGATGCTCGTCGCCGTCCATCCGTGGGATATCGATGGTGCGCACCGGGCCGGGCTGCGTACGGCCTGGATCAACCGCGGCGGTCGCCGCTACCCGGGTCACTTCTCTAAGCCTGATCTGGAGGTCAGCTCGGTGACTGACCTCGCAGCCCAGTTGGTGGAGTTGCGCGCCCCCTCCGCTTAAAGGGCTGACGATTCGCCGGACATGACCATCTCATCGCCACTTTCGAAGACCAGGACTACCGTCTCCAGCAGGCGGGCGCTCGTGTCGAAACCCGAGCGCAACTCCCGGTCGAGCGGGCCGTTCTCGTCCAGCGGATCGATCCACAGCGACCACGCTGCTGCCAGTAGAACGTCCTCCGTTGAGACGCCGCGCTTGAGCGCGCTCGGGTGGATCTTCAGACAGCGAAGTGGGCCAGCGCAGCTTGGACTGCGTCCTTCCGCTTTGAGAGTGCGCCAATCGCTACCCAGTCTGGAGTGTTTGAGTGAACATGGCTCAACCTCTCAGGGGAGTGAATATGGTTGGGGGATGAACCAGGGCGTCCGGTGGGCTGAGGTCGCGACCAGCGTGAGACTGCCTTACGTGTCGGTCGGTCCCCGTTCCGCGACGCCAGTGATATTGCTACACGCATGGGCAGAGTCGCGTCGATCCTTCGATCGGCTCATGCCCATGCTCGCCAATACCGTCCACGCTGTGGCCCCCGACCAACGAGGTCATGGGGACGCCGACAGGCCGACAAACGGGTACTCCCTTGCATCGTTGGCGCAGGACATCCTTGCGCTCTTGGACGCCCTCGGCATCTCCTCGGCCGTGTTACTGGGCTCATCGAGCGGCGGTTACCTCGCCCAGCAAGTTTGCGGCCATTAGTCCGCACCGCGTAGCCGGGCTTGTTTTGGTCGGGTCGCCGCGCAGCCTGCACGGGCGACCACCCTTTGCCGACGAAGTCGACCAGCTTGCCGATCCGCTGGATGAAAAGTGGGTCCGAGACTCCTTAACCTGGTTCCCGCGCTTCCATCCCGTGCCGCAGTGGTACCTGCAGGATCGCGTCCGTGACGGAGCCCGCATACCCGCTCACGTCTGGCGCGAAACCTTTAACGGGCTCTGCGACGCGACACCCCCCAGCGACGCCGCAAGAATCACCGCGCCCACTCTCATCATCTGGGGCGACCGAGATGAGTTGCTGACCCGCGAACATCAAAACGACCTTGTCCGTGCCATTCCCTGCTCACAAATGATCGTCTAAGCCGGAACCGGCCACCTCGTCCTTTGGGAGCAACCCGAACGCATCGCGAATGACCTGATGGCCTTCATGGACACGCTTCCCGCGCAACTGCGCTAAGACGGGAAACGGACACCGTCTCTGACTGGGATGAAAGGCCCAGGATTTTGATGTCCGTCACGAACTCGGAGGCGAATCCGAATCCGAAATGCGCGCCGAAAGTGTGTCAATCCGCCGCGTACAGTCCTGCGGGTCTGCCGAGATTCGTCGATGCTGGCTGGCCCATTGCGGACCTCTGGAGGTGCCGGTGTCCGGGCAGAAATTGGCGCGCTGGAGGTCAGAGTGGTCCGCGACGGTCTACTTTGGCCGCCGCGCGGTGTGACGCATCCACTCTCAGGCGGCGCGCCCACCCCGTCCGGTCTGGGCGAGGATGAGGTCGACCGTCTGCGCGGGCTGGTCCCACATCGGGAAATGTCCGCACCTGTCGAACCAGTGGAGGTCGGCGTCAGGGAATAGCCGCACGGCCCG